>CAXMUJ010000148.1:0-8814 GCA_964196455.1 uncultured Myxococcota bacterium
TCATCTATACCCTGATCGAAACCGCCAAACTTAACGGCGTCGATCCCCAAGCATGGCTCACCGATACCCAGCGCAATATTGTCAGCCCAGCAAAAATGATTTGTTTGGAAATCCGTGGCCGCTTTTGTAATATTCCAATAAGACCTGCAATCCAGCTTCACCGCCACCGGCTTTCTCGATGGCCTCACAATATTGTAGACAAAAATCGACTGTAGAAAATCGGACTCCGTCGCTGGCGGCGGCTTCGGAAGCAATTCTGAGATCCTTGATGAAATGAGATATCGAAAATGTTGCTTTGTCACCTGTCTCGCGAAGTCTGTTCTTGAGCGCCTTCAATAAAACGCTCGAAGCTGTGCCGGAATCGAGAACACTCGACATCTTTTCAACGTCAATTCCGTTTTTTTCAGCGTGATACAATGCTTCTGTTGCTCCTAGAATTATACCCGCCACAGCGATCTGGTTACAAGACTTGGCAATTTGCCCGGTGCCGCTGTTCCCCATGTGAACAATCTCTGATCCCATGACTTCAAGTAATGGCCTCACGCGATCCAATGCATCAACAGAACCACCAACCATAAAAGTAAGTTTCCCGGCATTGGCCCCCGCAACACCGCCAGTAACCGGAGCATCGAGAAAGTAAACTGATCGACGCGAACAGGCTTTGTCAATTTCCTCGGCTAAGTCCGCTGAAGATGTGGTCATATCGACCAAAACGCTTTTCGGTCCGGCGGTCTCTAACAGGCCATCCTTGCCGAGGTAAATAGCTTCAACATCATCTGGTCCGCCAACAATTGTAAAAACCACCTCGCAGCACGCTGCCAGACGCGCAGGCGAGTCCACCCAGTTTGCACCCTCTGCAATGACGGGTTGGATTTGAACCTGATTGCGCGCAAAAACCGTGACCTCATGTCCAGCGCGCAACAGGTTGAGCGCCATGCCCGTTCCCATTTTTCCCAATCCAATAAAACCAATCATGGTGTCTCTCTCTTCATTTTTCGTCCCTTTGACGGCCACGACCAAACACTTATTGCTGATTTCACCAAACTGCTTGCGCGTCGTACAGCTTGGGTCTTGATCTACCCGACACAGAGCGTCCTGCGGGCCTGGCAGATGTCCTGGCCGCCATGACCCTTGATTGTCGACCCGCCGGTCTCAACCAGGCCGGCTGGAAAAATCCACTCAAAGCGGTGCCCGACCTATCTTGGGGTCGCGTGCAAACGCGTCAGTCTCGCAACACCGCCATGCTATCACTGTCCCAACCGATCCAGACAGGATCGGATCCGAAGGACTGACCGGTTTCGGCGTCGACAAAGGCGCGCAAGGTTGCGCCCTGGGCCTCGGCGATCATTAAATCCACGGCCATGCGACTGCCCAGAAAGGTCTTTCGGATCACTTTGCCTTGCACTGCGTTGGTAGAGCTAGGACGGCCGCTATAAAAACCCAGTTTTTCCAGTCGCACCGATGCAGTGATGGCATCGCCTATTTTTGGCGCACCACCCGGCGCGTGGCCGCTAAGCGTCTGCCCGAACCAATCCATTACCACCGTGTCACCATCCTGGCCACGCATTTTGCCGGAAAGAAGGTTGGTTTCGCCGATGAACTCGGCCACAAACCGGGTGCCCGGGTGGAAATACAGCTCTTCAGGAGTACCGTCTTGTTCGACCCGGCCCTTATTCATCACCACAATACGATCGGACATGGTCAGAGCCTCTTCCTGATCGTGGGTCACAAAGAAAAAGGTTTTGTTGGTGCTGCGTTGGATCGACTTCAGTTCCTGTTGCACCTGCCCGCGCAACTTGGCATCCAGCGCGCCCAATGGTTCGTCCAACAGCAAAAGTTCCGGGTCCGGCGCCAGCGCGCGGGCCAATGCCACTCTTTGGCGCTGGCCGCCGGACAATTGGCCGGGATAGCGGTCGCCATAGGAGTCCAGTTCAAGAAAGGCCATGATCTGGTCCTGACTTGCCCGGATGTCCTTTTTGTTCATGCCCTTCAGTTCAAGCCCAAAAGATATATTCTGCCGGACGGTCATATGCGGAAACAGTGCATAATCCTGAAACACCATGTTTACCTGGCGTTTTTCGGGCGGCTGCAAAGTCACATCGACACCGTCCAGAATGATGCGTCCCGCGGTCGGGCGCTCGAAGCCGCCAAGGATGCGCAGCGTCGTAGACTTGCCACAGCCCGAGGGGCCGAGAAAGGTTACAAATTCTCCACGGGCAATATCCAGCGTTAGGTTATCCAGCGCCACCGTGTCACCGAAGTGCTTTGAAATACCCTCGATGCGAACTAGGGGGGATTGGTTGGTCATGCTTTGGAGTCCTTGTTTATGCTGCGGGTGAAACGCTCGGCCCAGATGCCGATCGCGGCAGTCAGGAATAAGGCGACTGTCGCAATGGCGTTGATTTCAGGTGACATGCCTGATCGCAGTTTGGCGAAGATCAGCACCGGCAAGGTCGGCTTGTAACCGCCAAGGAAGAACGAGCGAACAAAATCGTCAAAGCTGAGGAGAAGGCAGAAAATACTGGCCCCAAGAATGGCCGGGATCAGATATGGTACAGTTATCCGTAAAAATGCGATGACCGGGTCGGCGCCAAGGTCGCGCGCGGCCTCGATCTGGCTTTTGGGCAAGGTCGAAAGCCGCGCCATGACCACCAGCGCCACAAACGGTACGTTGTGAACCGCATGGGCCCAGATGATAGCGCCCATCCCCGGCTCGATCCCCAACAAACGGGCGTAGATGCGAAAGGCAATGGCGGAAATAATACCCGGTACCAATGCAGGCAGCACGGTCAATGCGAACATTGCTGTTCGGCCCAGAAACTTGCGCCCTTCCAGCAGAACAGCAATCCATGTGCCAACGGCCACCGAGATCAGCGTCGAGAGCACCGCGATGGCCACCGAGTAGCCCAAAGTTGCCAATACTTCGCCATCGGCAAAGACACCGGTATACCAGTCCAACGTCCAGGTGCGGATCGGGAAGCCGATAAATTTGCTGTCTTTGAATCCCATTATGATCATCAGGATCAGTGGCACAAAGACATAAAGGACAAAGGCCCAGTAAACGCAGGACAGCATTATTCGGTTGCCGCGGTTCATTTGGTGTCTCCTTTACGCAATGCGTACATCAGTTTTTGAAACGCGCCTGTCAGCAGCATCGCGGCGACGAACATAATAGTGGCAAAGGCGGCACCTGTCGGCCATTGGTTCCCCGCCACGTGAAAAAATCCGGCAATGGTTTCGGCAAATACTGTGGTCGATGGCCCACCCAGCAAAACCGGCGTTGCGTAAAACCCGGTTGAGATCAGAAAGACCAGTGTACAGCCCGATGACACGCCTTCGAGGGTCAGGGGCAATGTCACCCGGCGGAAACGGGTCCAGGGTCCTGCCCCTAGATCGGCGGCGGCTTCTCCATAACTGGCGGGCAGTTTCTCTAGGGCTGAATAGAGTGGTAACAGCATGTAAAGCGCGGTCAGGTAGACGATACCCACCCCCATGGAAAAACTGGTGTACATAAACGGAATGGGCTTATCGATCAGCCCAAGCCACTTCAACAACAAGTTTACGGCACCGGTATTTCCCAGCAGGATCATAATCCCATACGTGCGCACAATCTCTCCGACCCAAAACGGGATCAGCAGCAACAACAGCATAAGCATCCGGTTTTTGCGGCTGACATGGCGGGCCAGGTAATAGGCCACAGGATATGTCAAAATCAGCGTACAAAAGGTAAATACCCCGGCGAAAGTTAACGTCCGAAAGAACGGTCGCCAAAAAATACTATCGCCGAAAAAGCGCGAATAATTGTCCAACGTGAAATGCTGCTCGACACCCGGAGCAACCGGATAGGCATCGGTCAGACTGACCCGCACCATCTGTAATATCGGCCCCAAATGCTGGGTCAGGACCCAAAACAACGGAAAGGCAGCAAGGATCAGAAATTGGCGGCGCGGAGACGCCGTGGCCAGCCCTACCAGCGTGCGGTACGGTGCCCAGCTTGCCAACCACCCCCAAAAAGTTCGATCGTTCTGACCTTGGGCAACAACAACTTCGCCGGCACGCTCGCTTGCATGGTTACTCATTCAGAGGAATCCTTTTGCGGGAAAAACAGGGTACCTTGTCCGCCTGGTACGGCGGACAAGGTAGAACTAACACAGGGTTCAGGCGGCCTTGATGGCCTCAACCGCTGGATCAACCAACTTGTATTTCATCTCATTCGCTTCGGCGCGGAAGAATTGCAGATTAGACAATTCTTCATCCGTAAACGAAGTCGACATCTTCTCAAGATCGGTCAGATGCTGTGATGCATCTTTGTAGGTCGAGATAAAGCCCGACGCCTTGGTCATTGACGCGCCAATTTCAGACGATGCGAGGATGGCATCCAGGAACGTATAGGCGTTGTCGACATTGGGTGCATTGTTGGCAATGTTGTAGGTATAAACAAAGCCGTACGACCCTTCTTTGGGTATGGTCATTGCCAGCGGAAAGCCGTCATTGATCAATGCCGCCGCCGGACCGTTCCAGCTGTGACCCAGAGCAATGTCTTGATTGACGAACATCTGCTGGATTTCCGCACCGCTGTCATAATACTTGCGAACCAGAGGTTTCTTCTCGATCAGGAATTGTTTGGCTTCTTCGACAATTGCCGCAGCCTTAACCGGATCGTCCATGTATTCGACCATGTTGCCGTCATACCCCAACTTGAGCATGATGATCGACATCATGTCCTGGATAATATAGGCGGTCTGCCCCTTATACTTGTCAGAGAACAAAACATCCCAGCTTCTGGCTTCTTCAGCACTTACCAAATCGGTGTTATAGGATAGCACTTCCATTCCCGACAAAATCGGAGCTCCCCATTTGTGACCATTGATTGTTGACCAATCGCTTTCCGAGAAGGTCGGATTGATATTGCCCCAGTTGCCCAGGCGTCCGGTGTCGAGTGGCGCAAGAAGATCGTTGTCAATGAATTGTAGGAAGCGGTGACCGGCCACGGTCATGATGTCCACCGTAGGGTTGGGTGCTTCAGCAGCCAGCAAGTTAAATTGCTTGCCCTGATCGTCCACCAGACGAACATTCACTTTGATCCCGGTGTCGGCTTCGAACTGCTCTTTGAACGCTTTTGGGACGAAGTCGTTATAGGTCCATATATTCACTTCGCCACCAGCTGCACTGGCATGGCGCAGGTACACTGGGCTGGCCAGGGCCGCGCCGGTCATAGCGGCGGTGCCGAGGAAGCGGCGGCGGTTAAATGTAAGTTTTGTCATAATGTTAGTCTCCTTGTCGGTTGAGTTTTTGTCCGTATCTATTTGGAATTATGACACCGGTTGAGGTGCCGCGTGCAACAGCCCGGTACGGGCAGCCTGTTGTAAATCGTCGAGGTTGAAGATATTTGGCTCCAGAGCCTTCAAAAGCGTGTTTTCCGTGCTGAACTCACGGCCATACATGGCGGAAAAAATTTCTATGCCGGCCTCGTGCAGCGTGGCGGGCTGGCCCACTAAGCGCCCTAAAACAGCCGTCAGTTGCAGCCCGTAAGGCACGTCTTCGGTCACATAGCGACTGTCGGCTGTGGCCGGACCAGTGCCACCATTTCCTTGCGCGTGCATCTGTTGATTCATCTCGGAAATCGACGCCACGGGGACGTGAAAGCTCAAGTGAAAATGTTCAAAAATGGTTTTTACACTTAGCCCCAATGCCTTGGCGATGGCCAACCGTTCAAGATCAAGTTGCTCAAGCAGACGCCCGACTTTTGGCGTCACATTCTGACCTTGGCTCCAGACCTCGCCGCGCTCCATGCGGGTGATGTTGCCCAAGGCAATCCCCAGATGGTTTTGTGGGTTGAGGTTGGACAGCGAGATCGCAAGCAACCCGTCGCGCGGCTGGAAACGGTCACCGAATAAACGCTGGCAAAGCCCCAAAGCGGCGTCACTTTGCGTATCGGGCACCGTGCAAAGATCAACGCGGCTGCGTATGGTATTTACCCGCACCTCGACCCCGTCCTGGCGCCGTCCTGTGACAACCGTCGTACCCCAGGCGGTAATTGGAGCCTGGACGCCCCGTTCGGCCAGCATTTGTGCTAGATAGACCGCGCCCATCGATGCATGGGACGAAATGATGATGTGCTGACCGTCGCGAACATGAGGCGCTATCGCATCCATGACCGCTTTGTGTCCGTAGGCGGGCAACGCGATGATCAAGGCGTCATTCTCGTCTACCAATTCCTGCACCGAGGACGCGATGCGCGGCTTGAACGTCGTCTCGATCGCGCCTGTGGCACTGAGCGGCGCAGAGTTCAGCGCCTCGGTCCCGGCGCCTGAGGGAGACCAGAGCATCGGTATGTGTCCTTGCTTGTACAAAAACGCAGCCGTGCCAAATGCTATAGATCCCGCACCAGCAATACCTATGTGGGCGGCGCTACTCATACCTCAATCCTTGAACGTACGGGATCGCCAAGCACATGCATTAACCTGTTTGCCCAGCCAAACAGTGCCGAGGACAAGATCAAATCAAGGACTTCTTCGTCCGATAGTCCCACCTCACGTAACGCATCCATATCTTTGGGACCAGCTGCTGGCGGGGAGTGTGCGGATTTGCGGGCAAAGTCGAAAATAGCGCGATCTCTGGGAGACAAGTCGGCCTTTTCACCCTTTGCAAACAGTTCATCAGTGACGGTCGTGTCTTTTTTGAGCTTGGCGTGGCGGTCGGCGTGAACGGCGGCGCAATAAATACAGCGATTGACTATCGACGCCCCCAAAGCGCCCAATTCGCGTTCAGCCCGCGACATGCCGCCAGTGTCATACATGATCGCGTTGAACAAGGGTGACCGGACGGCCAGACTTTCGACATCATGGGCCAGCGTCAGCACATAGTCCGACACTTTGGTATTGGATGGAGTGACCTGAAGCGCGTCGAGTTGCGCTTGCGTGGCCTCTGCAAGCTTAACCGGCGCCACGCGCGGTTGCCACTGCGGCACATTGCGGGTGAATTTGTGCACGACATGGTTCATGCTGGCGCTCCTTGCATCAATCTCAGCCCGGCGATGACGCGGCTTTGATACGCGAGAAACGCCACCAGTTCGCAAAGCCGGACAATATCCGCATCTGAAATACCTGCTGCCTGAAGACCCGTAATGTCTTGGGCCGCGGTATCGCGAGTGTGGTTGGTAACCTTGTCGATGAAGACAAGAACGGCAGACAGCCACAGCGACCCTCGGGTTTGGGTCGGATCAGCCAAGGCCACCCGGTCTCCGGCCGCTGCCAGATAATGCTCGGCAAGCGCTTCATCTCCGGCTAGGCGTGCCACACGCGCCGCCAACGCTGCCCGCAAGTCATGTCCAAAAGCCCCGCAATCGCGTGGCCGCAAAACAGCATCTTCTGCGGCTTGGCTCATCCCGAAAATATTGTCGCGAGTCATAGCGACCAAGGCTACGGCGCTGCCTGGCGTCACGCCAGCTTTGCTTAGAATCGTCGAATTGAAATGCGTCATGCTACTCTATCTTCTCCGGTTTTTGTGCCAACTTCAAGTTCTGTTGGTTCCCACTCGTCCCCGAAAAGCTCGGGCGTTGTATAGTCCAGCATTCCTTGCCAATGATCCTGAATATCCTCGCCATACAGCGTTGCGGCTATTGCTCGCGACAGCCAAGCAGCCCCCTGGCTGATGCCCGGTATGTCTCCGCTAACTTTACCCAAACTGGCTGAAGCGCCGTAGTTGAAGCAGTAGACACTCTTGAGCCACGGTGCGGTACCAGGATTTTTCTCGCGAAAGGTGAAATCGGAATTCAGATAAGGAAAGCGCCCCAAATCGCCCGACGCTTCGCCTTTGGGCGGCGTATAGACATCCCGCCAAAGTAGGATCTCTGCTGCGCAGTTTCCCAACTCGGTCCGAGCCATCGGGTCGATGACGAACCCGGTTCCAAGTATCACAAAATCCGCTTCATACAAAGTGCCGTCGGCAAAATGGACAACTGCGCCATCGCCGCGTGGCTCAATAAATGTCGTGGTTTTTCCGAAATGGAAATAGGCGTTGGCGTGGCGGCTGACACGCAACGTCGAGCCGCGCGGCGACGGGGTTTGGGTGGAAAAACTATATTGCATAAAACGCCAGCGCCATTCGTCCGGTAGATCGGCGAAACCCGCAGTAAAGCCAAAGTTGCCGATACCCATCAACTTGTTGATTGTCGGCATTTCCTTGCGCCGGATAAGGTGGCGCACCTCGGCGGCACCATGCTCTAGCGCTTCGGCTGAATTGTCCACCGCCGAAGCCCCCACACCGATCACCGCCACACGTTTGCCCTTAAGTGCTGCAAAATCGATCTCGTCGGCGCTATGCGCCCACAGATGGCGTGGAACGTTTTCAATAAACTTGGGAATGTTTGGGCCACCTGTGCCGTCACGCCCGGAGGCAAAGACCAGCTTGCGGGTCAGGATCGTATCGGTTTGTGCCCCTGACACAGTCAGACGCAACAGATCGCCTTCGGGTTCCACATGATCCACTGAAATGCCATTTTCCACAGGGATATCAAGCGTCGCACGATACCAACACAAATAGTCCATCCACATGGGGCGCGGGATTTTGTCTAGTGCCTCCCAAGCCGTTGCGCCAAATTGCGCACGATACCAAGCCTGAAAAGTCAGCGAACCGTGACCAAATGCGGGACCAGTCAGCGTCTTGGCAGATCGAAGCGTTTCCATCCGGGCATAGTTGAGCCAAGGCCCTTCGCGGCCTTTCTCGGCGCGGTCCAATACACGGATGTTGCGTACGCCCCCGGTGGTCAGCGCCAGCCAGGCAATCATGCCGCACATGCCGCCACCGATAATG
>CAXMUJ010000149.1:0-8986 GCA_964196455.1 uncultured Myxococcota bacterium
TTACTGTTGTTTAAGGCGGATATCTTGCATCGCGATGGTGGATTGTTGAAAAGTGTAGCGCAGTACGAAAAGTTTCTTTTTGAGGGATTGTCTGAAATCAAAGGGCAGAATGATAAGAATTATCTGCGTTTGTACGCACAATATTATTTGGCCAGCGTTAAAACAAAATCCGGTCAAATAGATGTTGTGCCAGTGCTAAGGGCCGAAGTCGTCGCAGCATTCCAAGAGGCCACTTTATTGGTTCGAGCTGACTTTGTAATTTAGACGTCACCAATTCGAATTCGGAACTGGCGAGTAACTAGGGTTTCGAAGCCAATTGCTCATAGTCCCAATTAGATTTAATACACCCCCAATGCCACTTAAGCCCACGCCGAGGCAGTCGCACTGCGCCACATCCCCTATTCCGGCAGGTCAAACACCTGTCCGGGATAAATCAGGTTCGGGTTTTTGATCCGGTCGCGATTGGCCTCGAAAATCTGCACATATTGATCGCCGTCACCATATTTTCGTTTCGCCAACTGCCACAGGGTAAAGCCCGGCTGGATGGTGACGTTGCTGCCCAGATCCTGGGCCTCGGGCAGTTCGCGCTGGAACGGGCTTTCGACGCGCGACACCACGTCGCCCTCGTCGTCTATCTGGTCAACCCGCAGCGTGTACAGCCCCTCGTCCAGATTATTCAGCACAACTTTCCATTGGCCTGTGCCCGCAATTGGGCTGGTCTCGACCTGCTCGTTGTTCACATACAAGCGGACAAACTGATCGCCGGCGCCGCGTCCGCCGACCACCACATCGCCCTGGGCGTCATAGCTGATGGTATCCAGCGACAGATCGGTCAGGATGCCAGGTTCTGTCGCGTCTGGCGCACCGTCTGGAGCACCGTCTGGCGACACGCCTTCCGAGGGGGCAAATTTTCGCACTTCGCCGCCCTGAAGCAAGGTCGCGCCAGTGTCGCCGGCGACTATTATTCTGGGGGTTTGATCGCGACGCGGCACCACCAGAACGGTATCAAGCGAGCCAACCAGATATTCGCCGCTGCGTTGTTTTAGCGCCAGCTCTTGGGGCGCGGTCGCCTGTGGCATGTCCAGCAGCGCGACAAAGCTGCCCTCGCGGCTGGCTTTGACCGTGATCAACTCTTGGCCGTCGAGGGTTATCGTCACGCTGGACCCCGGTGCGGCACGACCGGCAATAACAGCCGAGCCGGACTTATCCACGCGCACCACATCGAAGCGTGGCGGTGGTGGCGCAAGGGGACGTGTGGGTGCGGCTGCTACGTCGGGTGCGGTCGCACTTGGCGCGGTCAAACGGGCCAGATCACCACCGGATTGCGGCTGTGGCAGCGCGGTTGATGCAGGCTCTGAGCCGGGCAGTGACGGCGTTGCGGCTTCGGAAACTTGTGGCGCTTGCGCAGAGCTGTCTGAAATGGCTGCGACTGTCGCGGCGGTCGCGGCTGTTGTGTCTGTCGTGTCTAGTGCTTCGGGTCCCGACAAGGTCTGTCGTGACACCGGTTCGGACACGGGATCAGGCGGCGGCGCGGTCTCGCCATCGGGCCGCAAAAACGACACCAACGCTACCACGGCGACCAATGCGGCCAGAAAGCTCAGGAGTTTGCCTGCTACACTGCTGTTTTCGGCCTGTTCTGGCGGGTGTGTTCCGGTTTGGTCCGACACTGTCGATTTCTCCTCAAAGGCCCTAGACCTTTGTCCTGTTTTCGGATGGTATCATGGCAGAGCCGGGACGCACCTGCACCCGTTAATTTGAACAAAGGTCAATAACAATGACGAATATCTCACACTCTGTCTGTGTTTTCTGTGGCTCACGCTTTGGCACTGATCGCGCTTATCGCACCGCGGCGCATGATCTGGGCACGGCTTTGGCACAAAACCGGATGCGGCTGGTTTATGGCGCAGGCGATGTCGGGCTGATGGGCGAGGTGGCAAATGCCGCGCAATCGGCGGGCGGTCAGACCTTTGGCGTGATCCCGATACACCTGCTGGACCGCGAGGTCGGAAAACGGGATTTGACCCGCTTTGTTGTCACCGAAAACATGCATGAACGCAAAAAGGTCATGTTCATGAACGCCGACGCTATTGTCACACTGCCTGGTGGCGCCGGATCACTGGACGAGTTTTTCGAAGTCGTGACCTGGGCGCAACTAGGGGTTCATAACAAGCCGATCTACCTGTTGAACATCAACGGCTATTGGGACCCGTTGCTGAGCCTGATCGATCACCAGATTTCGCATGGTTTTGCCGACCCGTCCCTGCGCGAGCTGTTCACGGTCAAGGAGACTGTTCAGGGCGTCTTGGACGATCTGCGCGCACGCCTGTCCTGACGGATTGCGTCCCAGCTATACAGGGCCAGCCCGGTCCATATCAACGGAAACACCAGCGCGTGCCACCGGGTAAACGGCTCGCCGAACAGCGCAAAGGCCAGTGCAAATTGCAAACTGGGGTTCAGGTATTGCACCAGGCCCACCGTGGACAGGCGCAACCGGCGCAGAGCAAAGCCCATCAACACCAATGGCAGTCCGGTCAAAACCCCTGACAGCATCAGCAGACCGGTGTCGCGGTTCAGCCCGAAAAACCCGCCCGCGCGTCCCGACAAGCCGGTCCATCCCTGTGTGTGCACCCCCCAAAGCCACAGCATTGCCAGCGGCAACAACAGCAGCACTTCGGCGGCGACACCGACAACCGGATCTATGCCAAGCCGTGCCTTGATCAAGCTGTAAAATCCGAATGTCAGCGCCAGCCCAAGGCTGATCCACGGGGCCACGCCCAGACCAACCGTCAGCAAAATCACCGCCAACGCTGCCAGACCGATCGCCACCCCCTGCCAACGGCTTGGCCGCTCGCCCAACACCACATAACCCAGCGCGACAGCAACCAGAGGAAAAATATAATAGCCCAAGCTGCTTTCCATCACCCGGTCAATCTGAACGGAGTATATGAACAAAAACCAGTTGGCGCTGACCAACAGCCCGGCCAAGGCAACAAGGGCCAATGTTCGGACCTGCCCCAGCAGCCGCCACAGATCACCGGTTCGGCCCCGAACCAGCAACAGAATGAACAGAAATACAAAGGACCAAAGGGTCCTGTGGCTCAGGACTTCCAGTGGTGGGACATGGGCGATCAGGCGGTAATACAGGGCCGACAGGCCCCAGACCGTACAGGAAGTGGCCATTGCCAACACGCCCCAAACGGCTGATTTGTCACCGTTTTCGGTCATTTTGATCGCTCCAAAACAAAACCCCGCCATATAGGCGGGGCTGTTCGCTCTGCAACCCCTCGGTTTCCCGCGGTCCTCCCGTTGCGTAAGCGGTTGTTAGACGCGCAACTTTGTCTGTTTTGGTATCAGAGTCAAGTCACAAAACCGACTTTTTAGGCATTCGACAGACGTTCTGCCACATTTTCCCAATTCACCAGATTGTCCAGAAAGTTGGACAGATAAACGGGGCGTTTATTGCGGAAATCGATATAGTAGGAATGCTCCCAGACATCACAGCCCAACAGGGTTGTTTGACCAAAGCACAACGGGTTTACGCCGTTCTCGGTTTTGGTCACTTTCAAGCCGCCGTCAGCGTCTTTGACCAACCAGCACCAACCCGAGCCGAATTGACCGACACCGGCAGCCCCGAACGCGGCTTTGAACGCGTCAACCGAGCCAAAGCTATCGGTGATTGCGGCGTCCAGTTCCGTTGGCATAACACGTCCCTTTGGGCCCATCATTTCCCAGAACTGATTGTGGTTCCACAGCTGGCTGATATTGTTGAAAATGCCGTTCTGCGCGACTGACGAGGCATCATATGTGCCGGTGATGATCTCTTCCAACGACTTGTTGTCCCAGTCGGTGCCTTTGATCAGGTTGTTGCCATTGGTCACATAGGCGTTGTGGTGCAGGTCGTGGTGATACTCCATCGTCTCTTTGGACATGCCACCGGCAGCCAGAGCATCGTGAGCGTAGGTTAGATCAGGGAGTTCAAATGCCATGTGGGGCCTCTTTCGGGTTGAATAAGTTCTGGGCGAATATAACGCAAGTCTGGCCAGAAGAAAGCGGGTTTTTGAGAATTCGGTATCAGCCTCACCGAGCCATTTTCGCAGTGCAGCCAAGTGAATTGACCTGTGACCCGGAACCGGCGATCTTTGTCGGACAGGAGGAGAAATGTTCAACCGTGCCGCGCGCCATGCCGATCATCGTGCCGCGCGCTGGATCATCAGGGTCCACCGCACCCGACCGGCAGCCGCGATCATGTCCGGCTTTGCCCTGTGGATCACCGGCGTATTTCTGATCTTGCTCTTTCTGGGTGCAATCCTTGCGTCACAACACATCGCCGCCCGTATCGCCTCGGGTCTGCTCAGCTTGATAAGTCTTGGCGCGCATTTTTCGCTGTCGGTCTATCTGGGCGATACATGGACCGTGTATTCGCGCAAGCTGAGCCGCGGAAATATGGTGATCACTAGGCTGTCGCGGCGCATTTGACCGATCTACACAGCCAGTGCCGCCAGTGCCACACGGCGATTTTCCGACAGCAGGATATTATAGGTCCGGCAGGCACTGGGGCTGCCCATCACCTCGAACGGCACCTCTGCCGCCTCCAGCGTTTCGCGCACGCCACGCGGCAACGGCGCTATTTCCGCGCCTGTGCCGATAAAGATCACGTCGTAGGCGTCCGCAGCGGCAACCAGCGGTGCCAGATCGTCGTAACCGTTCCAGACCTGCACGCCATCTTTGGTCACAAACACGGCCCCGTCGCAAATCACCCCAAGCACCCGAAAAAAGCCGGGGCCATAGCTGTCTATCGGCGGCTGACCGTCAAAGTTGATTTCGTGTAGCTGCATCGTTGGTCCTTCGTCCGCGAGCGCTAGGCTTTAACCTTGCAACGCCCGTGCTTTTGAAAGTTATTGGGATAACCGACCGGTGAATAGACCAATAAAAACTTTTTATTCTTTTTATAGTATGTGGCCCGAAAATTCATTCGCACCGCATATTGGGCTGATGAATTCTTCACGCCCTGGATCTTCCACTTGTATCTATCCTTGCAATATGATGCTCGCATCAGTACCCGATTAAAATCCGGGCACAACCAAAAACAAAGCCGGCCATTGCCTCTTTGCCTGCATCCTTGGCCACATCCTGCGTCGCTAACCCCAAACCGGCAAGCTTATCAACGCAGATCCCGTGATAATCATATAGGCCACCCAGCGGTATTGCTTGTGATAGGCCGGATTGAACATTCGGGCGCCCAACAGGTTGCCCAACGTATAGGGCACCACAACGACAAGGCTTAGCATCGCAACCGGCATGGCGATCAGGCCCTTGCCCAGCAACAGCATCCCCAGAACAAAATCATAGATCAGCAAGTACAGGAATATATTGGCCCGAATACGGGAGACATCGGACTGTCCGGTCATATAGGCCAGAATAATTGGTGGGCCGGGAATGCCGGACATTCCGCCCAGAAAGCCACCGCAGCCACCAACAAACAGCAACAGCTTGGGGCCCATCACCAATCGATGCCGCCAGCCCATTGCCATAATCGCAACCAGCGACAGCGCGATAAAGCTGGCTTGCCAGCGAAAAATCTCGGGATCAATTCGGGTGACCAACGACAGCCCCACCGGCAGCAACACCGCCATGCCAATGACCAGAAACCCCAAGGATTTCAGATCGGCGTCGCGTTTCATGCGCGGCAACAATGGTGCCGCACTTGCGATATCCAGCATCACGATCAGCACCAGCACGTCTATCGGTGCCAGAACCCTGCTTGCCAAGGGCACAATTATCAATGCGGTGCCAAATCCGGCAAAGCCGCGCACAACACCGGCAATAACAGCCACGAAGCCCAGATAAGCGGTATCAGGATCAGTCAGCGCTTGTAATAGCGCCTCGATCACGCGTCAATGTCAGCGTATTGTGTACCAGCGGCACGGGCCTGTTTCGACCAGTCGCGCTTGACGCCAAGCCGCAACAGAATGGTCGAGGCAATAAACACCGACGAATAGGTTCCGACGATAACGCCCCAGATCATCGCAAAGACAAAGCCGCGGATCACGTCGCCGCCCAGAAAGAACAACGACAACAGCGCGATCAATGTGGTGACCGAGGTCATAACCGTGCGCGACAGGGTCTCGTTGATCGACATGTTCAGCACCTCGCCCAACGGTGTGGTCTTGTACTTGCGCAGGTTTTCCCGCACCCGGTCGAACACCACAACCGTATCGTTCAGCGAATAGCCGACAATCGTCAACAACGCCGCCACAATCGCCAAACCAAACTCGATCTGTAACAGGCTAAAAATCCCGATGGTCAGCACGATATCATGGACCAAGGCCGCCACAGCGCCGACCGAAAACTGCCACTCGAACCGCAGCCATATATAAAACAGCACCGCACCGATGGCGAACAGAACCGCCTGTACGGCCGTTTTTATCAGCTCGCCGGAGACTTTGGGCCCGACGCTGTCTACCAGCGGGAATGTCATGGACGGATCAACCGCAGTTAACGCCGCTTTGACCGCCAACAACGCCGCGGCGGGCATGGCCTCGTCACCGTCTTGTTGTTCGATCCGGATTTGGGTCACATGCAAATCAGGTTTCGTGGCGTCACGCACCTCGGTGATTGACACGTCCCCCAGCTGCAAAGGCGCCAGAGCATCACGGTAAGCGCTGACGTCTACGGCGGTCGCGCTGTCGGTTCGGATCGTGGTGCCGCCGCGAAAGTCGATGCCATAGTTCAGACCCATCATGAAAAACAAAATCACCGAGGCGATCATTGCAAGCACTGACAGAACAAAGGTCGGCTTCGAGAATTTGAAGAAATCAATCGAAGTATTGTTTGGAACCAGTTTCAAACGCATGGGCGTCTCCTCAGACTTCGATGGTTTTCGGACGGCGGCGCGCCATCCAGATGGAAATAATCAGACGGGTCACCCAGATCGCGGTAAAGACCGAGGTGATAATCCCCAATCCCAGCGTAATGGCAAAGCCGCGCACCGGACCCGACCCCATAACGAACAGGATCACAGCCGCAATCAACGTTGTAATGTTGGCGTCGATAATGGCGGAAAACGCCCGCTCATAGCCCAGCTCGATCGCGCGCGCCGGACCTTTGGCGGTTTTCAGCTCTTCGCGGATACGCTCGAACACCAGAACATTGGCATCTACCGCCATCCCGATGGTCAAAACAATCCCCGCGATACCGGGCAGGGTCAGGGTGGCACCGATGGCACTCAACAAGCCAAAGATCAGACCGACATTAAGGATCAGGGCAATATTGGCAAAGATGCCAAACAGGCCATAGGACAGGCCCATGAACACCAAAACCGCCGCAAAGGCCACGATGCAGGCGATCCGGCCGGCATCAATACTGTCTTGGCCCAGTTCCGGCCCGACAGTGCGCTCTTCAAGATAGGTCAGACCGGCAGGCAGCGCACCTGCACGCAGCTGGATCGACAGTTTGGTGGTCGTTTCGACGTCGAACCGGCCGGTGATGATACCCGAACCGCCCGGAATATGGCTCTGGATCGTCGGGGCCGACACGACCTCGTTATCCAGCACAATTGCAAACGGCTGGCCGATATTGTTGGCGGTAAAATCGCCAAAAATCCGCGCGCCCGTCGTGTTTAGACGAAAATTCACTGCGGGCCGGTTGTTCTGGTCAAACGCTGGTTGGGCGTCGGTCAGATGTTCGCCGGTGATGGTCGGCGTCTTGTCCAACACATAAAACACATTCTCTTGTTCCTGATCGGGCACCAGAATTTGCCGCGCCAGAACCTGCGCATTAGCATCATCTGTACGGCTGATCACCGGATGAAACGTCAGCTTTGCAGTCTTGCCGATCAGCTCTTTGAGCTCTTCTGCCGACCCGATACCGGGGACCTGGATCAAAATGCGCCGGTCGCCCTGTCGTTGAATGGTCGGCTCGCGGGTTCCCGCCTCGTCCACCCGACGCCGGACGATTTCCAGCGATTGCTCCATCGTGCGACCGTCAGTTGCGACCTTTTCGGCCTCGGACAAGGCCACGACCACATCCGCACCATCGGCACTGACCACAATATCCGAAGTGCCAGCGCCGGACAGGCTGACAATCGGACGCGCCAATGAGCGCACCGCGACCAAGGCCGCGTCCATGGCTTCAGGCTGGGAAATACGCACGCGCAATTCGGCACCCTCGGCGTCTTGGCGGCGGATCGTGCCCACGGTTGCCCGCTCGGCGCGCAGCGCATCACGCACTTCCGTCCAATAACCATCCATGCGGTCGGAATAGACCTGCTCAACATGCACTTCGGCCAGCAAATGCGCACCGCCGCGCAAATCCAGACCCAGATTTACCAGCGACGACGGCAGATAGGACGGCCAAGCGTCTGCTGCGGCGCGTTGCTCTGGCGTGGCTACATCGCCGTCCGCCAGTATCCGCGCCTGTGCATCATTTGACTGCTCGACCTGGCTGTAAAACAGGTTCGGAGCCGCTAGAAAAATACCAAGCGCGCAGGCGCCCCAGATCAAAATCTTTTTGGTCAGTGAAAACTGGAGCATCTGCCCGCCTTATGCTTGAAACTTGAAACTCTGGACTACGCCGCAGGCTCGGTCTTGGACACAACAGCCTGAACAGTGGCTTGTACGACCTTGACCTTAACGCCGGTTGCGATCTCGACTTCGATTTCGTTGTCGGCACCAACCTTGGTTACTTTACCCTTCAGCCCGCCACCGGTGACAACCAAATCACCCTTGCGCAATGCGGCGACCATAGACTGATGTTCCTTGACCTTTTTTTGCTGTGGACGGATCAGCAGAAAATACATGATGCCGAAAATCAGGATCAGGGGAATAAAGCTGGCGATACCGCCGCTGCCGCCACCAAAAGACTGTGCATAGGCCGGAGTTGCAAAAAGCATAGTAGTTTCCTTATGTGTTGTTTGGGTGTTCAGCCACCCTGTCATTCCGCGCGGACACTATATCTAGGTTTGGATAATGGCAAGCAAAGAGGTGTC
>CAXMUJ010000150.1:0-2671 GCA_964196455.1 uncultured Myxococcota bacterium
CCAGCATCGGCGCCGCTGGGGCGGCTTGTTGCATGTCGGCACGCAGGCTTTCCAGCGCGTCTTGAAAGTCACTGGTTTCGCGCCGTGCCATACCCAGACCTTCCATCGCAGCGTCCAGTTCCGCCTCTTTCTGAACCAGCGCGTTTTTGGTTTCTGCCAAGGCCAGTTCGGCGTCGTGCAAGCGCGTCGCAAGGTGGTCAATCTCGGCGACATCAACAGAGTTCACCTGATTAAGCCGGCTAAAGGCCCAGCGTAACAGCCAGCCCAGAACAAAGGCGGCAAAAAGCGTTGCAGACATTGCCAAAACAAGTTCGGTTCTATTCATTTGGGGGGTCCTCTGTGACCAGCCGGAATGTGATCCGGCGATTGTCGGCGCGGCCGTCTTCGGTTTCATTGTCGGCGATCGGTTGCTCTTCGCCATAGCCAACGGCAATGATGCCCGAGGTCAGAACACGGCGAGACAACAATGCGCCCAAAACCGATTCTGCGCGTGCCTGGCTCAAGTTCTTGTTCATGTCTTCGCCGCCCTGGCTGTCAGTATGACCCTCGATCACGAATTCGAAGTCGGAACAGTCGCGCAGCACATCGGCAATAGCGGTCATCACCGATTGACTGCTGGGTTGGATGTCACTTGATGAGGGGGCAAAGGCGATCTGCTCGCCATCCAGAATGGCGGCGATACGGGTCTCGCAACTTTCGGCGCTGACAGTAACAGTCACCGGAACCAGTGCCGGATCAAAGCGGACGTTGAGCCGATAGTCGCCCTTTGCACCGACTTTTGTCGTCAATAGGCTGGTGATTGTATCTTGCACAGTTTCTTCGGCTGATACGCCGCTGACGCTAATCTGGCTGGGTGATACCACCGCAAGCCCATAGCGAAGATGGGACAGGCTTTCGAGAGCCGCCAAGACCCGCACCGGCCAGCCCTCGGGCAAATCATCGGTGACGCGCGTTTGATTGAATACGACGTCATGACCGAAAAGCGCTCCGGCAAACGAGCCAACAGAGGTCTTGATCAGGTCGTCGGGCAAACGCCCCTGCAGTTGTATCAGGCCTTCCGGGCTTTTGGTTGCTGTGAACTCCGGAGCCTCAACTGAACTCTCTCCGCCTTCGACCAGCGGCTTGGGTGGCAGTACGGCCAGCAGCGAAAACAGGTCGGGCAAGTTGTTTTCCAACCGGGCCACAATCGTGTCATAAGTGCCCTGGGTTACGGAATCCCCTGCAATCAACGAGATGTCGCTGTCGGTAAAAGTGACGGTGCCTTCGCCCAGACCAGACAGGGCCGCGGTTGCCAGTACGATGGCATCGGCCCAATCCGGCGTCGGTACGCCCAACCCGATCTGACAGTCGGCCGGGCCAGTGTGGCCCGCAGTCGCAACACCGCGCAGGATGCGGTCACGGGTGAATTTGGTGTCGGCGGAGCACGATGTCAGGGCAACGGTGCCGTCATTTATTGTCATCCTGAACCGAAACGGTGAAATCACCTGACGGGGCGCCGATATGTCCAGCACCAATATGATCCCGTCAGGCTTGGCACGGTTTAATGTGTCGACCAATTCGGTCTGTTCGGCAATCGAATCGGTCACGGCTGTTATCTTGATCACGTCGGGGGTTACGCTTATCTTTGAGCGCGGCATTTTCCCGAGGCTCTGCAGCGCGAACGACAGGGCATCATCCCAGCCGTCGGGAACAGGATAGTCGGCCGTTTCCAGCATATCAGTCACGTCGGGCGCAATTTTCATTTCGGACAAGCGGCGCAGGATCGGGCGTCGACCTGTGTCAGAGGGAACCAGTCCAATCAGCGATACTCGCTGGTCGTTGCGCAATACTTCCAACGAAAACCGCGGTGCTTGTAGGTCTGTGGCCTTTACCACAGAGGTGTTGTTCTCGATCCGCGTGGGGTCCAGCAGTTTGCCCAGAATTTCCAGTGTTCGCAGGCGTTCACTCTCGTTTGGCGCGACACCCGTCAGGCGCACTTCCAGCCCGCTGGTCCGAACCATAGCCCAGTCCTGTCCGGCAGCCTTCAGGGCTGTGTGGATCGTGGTCTCGGTTTCACTTTCCAGATAGTCAACGGCCGTCGAAGAGGCGAAAAAAGACGCCGCCCCGACAAGGACGAAAACGATAGCAGCGAAAAGAAGTGCCGTTCTGTGCATTGGGCGCCTGGGTTAAAGTTGCTGGGATTGTCTAGTCGATTGAAAAACAGTGTTCAAGCTGTGCGTAGGACCATGCTCAATAATATGCCGATCAACAGGAACAAAATCGGGATCAAGCCGGCCTCTTTGTTTGATCTGAACAGGTTGAGACAGATATCGGGGTTGGTGATGTCGAGCTTTTTCAATTGCCATGTCATATGCCAGCCAAAGGCCCAGATGCCCATAAAACTGACGGTCAACACCAAGACATTCACGCTGTCCAGCGCGGCGACGATCAGGGCAAACAGCATTAACGACACAGTTGCAGCCATAAACAAAGCCAACCACATCAGTGTGCTGTCGCCAAACAGTCGTGCGGTCGACTTTACACCGATCAAAGCGTCGTCTTCCTTGTCCTGATGTGCATAGATCGTATCATAGAACAGGGTCCAGCATATGCCGGACAGGTACAGGATTACCGGCGCCAGCGACAGGCTGCCGGTGTGGGCTGCCCAGCCCAGCAATGCGCCCCAGTTGAA
>CAXMUJ010000151.1:0-51965 GCA_964196455.1 uncultured Myxococcota bacterium
CGCGCCTGTAAAGCGGTCGACCTAACGGCCGGCCATATAGCGCTGATACAGCCAGATTAGCAAAACCGCGCCCAAGAATGCCCCGACAAAGCCGGAAAACACACCGAAAATTGTCAGCAAAAACCGCAAGATCAAACCGCCGATAATCGCACCTAGAACACCGATAGCGATGGTTTGCACCATCCCCGTTTGTACTTTCATTGTACGTGTCGCCAGAAATCCGGCTGCGGCACCAATGATCAACATAACTAAAACTGGCATAACTGGCCCTCCATTCCCCTGACATATAGGGGTTTTTTTCGGAAATTTAAGGCCTATTGCCCCAAAATAGTCCCTGTGGTCACCTCAAACCCGCGCAGAAAATCGCCGGTATCCATCGCGCCTTTGCCCGCCCGTTGCAGCCGCAATAGCCGCACGGCTCCGGTACCACAAGCCACGCTCAGCCCGTCATCCAGCACCTGACCGGCCGGCCCTGATCCCGCCGTTTGGGCAGACAAGACCAGCTTGACGCGCTCGCCGCCGATCAGGGTCCATGCGCCCGGAAACGGTGACAGGCCGCGAATGTGGCAATCGACGTCGCGCGCAGAACGCGACCAGTCGACCGCAGCCTCTGCCTTGGTGATTTTCGCAGCATAGGTCACACCGTCGGTCGACTGGGCAACCGGCGTCAGATCACCCAGCCCCGCCAGAGCTGTCACAATCAGCGCCGCGCCCATATCCGACAGCCGACCTTGCAGAACGGCAGTGGTGTCGCTGGCGGAAATGTCCGTCGCCTCGCGCATCAAAACCGGGCCGGTGTCCAGTCCTGCGTCCATTTGCATGATGCAGACACCGGTTTGCGTGTCTGCGGCCATGAGTGCACGGTGTATCGGCGCCGCGCCGCGCCAACGCGGCAGCAGTGACGCGTGAATATTCAAACAACCCTGTGCGGGCAGGTCCAAAATGGCTTGTGGCAGGATAAGGCCGTAAGCCACGACCACGGCCACATCGGCGCGGTGCGCGGCAAAAGCGTCACGATCCGCCTCGGCTTTGAAATTCAACGGGCAATAGACCGGTAGTCCCAAGGCCTCTGCTGTCTTTTGCACGGGCGAGGGGCGCTGTTTCTTGCCGCGCCCTGCCGGACGGGGCGGTTGGCAATAGACCGCCACAACCTCGTGACCCGCCGCAACAAGTGCCTGCAGGACCGGCACAGAAAAATCAGGAGTGCCCATAAAGACGACGCGCATCAGCTGCTCCTCTTGGCCAGCTTGGCGGCCTTGGCCAACAGCATTTTGCGCTTGGTGGCGCTCAGATGGTCAAAAAACAGCTTGCCGTTCAAATGATCAATCTGGTGCTGCACCGATGTTGCCCACAGGCCGACAAAATCGCGCTCGATCGTCTCGCCTAACGCATCCAGATAGCGCACGGTTACCGCGCGTGGCCGCGCAATTTTGGCCCAGACGCCGGGCAGGTTGGGACTGCCCTCTTCGTGCTCGCGCAGCTTGACCGAGGCGTGCAATATTTCGGGGTTGGCCATGCGCACCGGCGCGTCATGGGCGGCGGAACAATCCACAACCGCCAAACGCTGGAGCGTGCCGATTTGGTTGGCGGCCAGACCGACACCGGGCATGGCATACATCGCTTCCAGCATATCGTCCCAGACCGCGTGTTGCGCATCGGTGATGGCCTCAACCGGTGTGCAAACTGTGCGCAGCCGTTTGTCCGGATAGCCAAGGAACGGGCGCGGTGCCATCAGGCTGTGTCCTCTTCGCGTCCCAGCTCTTTTTTAAACTTGATCATCTTTTTGGTGATCATCGCGCGTTTCATCCGCGACAGGTGATCAATGAACAGCGTGCCATTCAGATGGTCGATCTCGTGCTGGACACAGGTCGCCCACAGCCCGGCATAATGCTCTTCGCGCTCCGAGCCGGTGTGATCCAGAAACTGCACACGAACCTCGGCGGGACGGGTCACGTCCTCGTACAGTTCGGGCACCGACAGGCAGCCCTCGTTATAGGTGTTCAGCTCTGTGCTTTGCCAGACGATCTGCGGGTTGATCACCACGGTTGGTTTCGGCCTGTCCTCTTCCTCGCGCGCGGCGCAATCCATCACCAGCAAGCGCCCCATAAATCCGATCTGCGGACCCGCCAGCCCAATGCCGGGCGCGTCGTACATTGTTTGCAGCATATTCTGCGCCAACAGCCTGATATCACCGTCGACCGACGCAATCGGTGTACAGAGTTTTTTCAGGCGGGCATCAGGGTGCAATATGATCGGTAAACGTGACATGGCGCGGGTGTATTAAAGTTGTGGGTTTGGTTCAAGCGTTAGATGGGGTTTGAAACGGCTTTGGTCAAGAGTTTAGCGGATGCAAGCCGCGCTGACCCCGCCCCGCGATACCGCGCGACCATTTGCAAACTGCCGCTATCGGCACAAACCTGCTATGGTTTTAAAAATATTGAAAGTCATTGATATGCGCATTTTTACTCTGACCATCACTGTTCTGCTGTTTTTCGCGCCGGTCGCCACAGCCCAAAACCGCCCCGACGACGCGTCCCTCATCCAACTCAACACCCGCATATTCGATTTGCGGGCCGATGTGCGCAATCTTCGCCGGGATGATGACTTTATACCTCTGACCGAAATTGAGTGGCTGCGCATGCTTACCGATGAGGATGAATATCTGGAACCGACGGTTGTACATATTAAAGCGGCGAGAGCGCCCGTCTTGAAACGTTGGAAAACACTTGAGCCGGATCGGGATTTCCCGATTACAGAGAATATACCAAGCATGTTCTTGCTGGATGGATATCAAACCCGATCGGGGCACCCCTCAAACAGACGATTGCTGCTAGTACCAATTGATGATTCGACTGACTTTACTGTCCATTGCAATGGTGGAAATATAGAAAAACATAGATTCTGTACTGTTTCTGCAACGTATCCACCGGACCCAAATATCTGGCTATTGGCTCGAGTGTACCACCCGGAGCCACCTTTCCATTTCCGCGAAATCGCTCACCGCATTCGCGAGATTGCCTATTGTCTGGACGTTACAGAGGCCGTGAACAGCGGCGCATACAAAGCCGGCCCCTATGTCGATCCCGACAAAGACCTGCCGGAGCTCAGGAATTGCTACGACCCGATATCCTGACAGGTCGCCAAGAACCGGCAATTTCCACTTGCACCCGATCCCGCTCTTGCTACGGTGGTCGCTGCAAACACGGAGCCAAAAAAATGAATTTCGACGACCCCATCGACCGGCGCGGAACCAATTGCGACAAATGGGACAATATGTTGTCCAAATATGGCGTGTCGCCCGATGACGGCATCGCCATGTGGGTGGCCGACACCGACTTCAAACCACCGCAAGCCGCACTGGACGAGGTGCAGCGCCTGCATGATTTCGGCATTTTTGGCTATCACACGGACGACGACGGCTACAAAGCCTCGATTTGCAGCTGGATGGATCGACGCCACAACTGGGCGGTTGATCCCGACTGGATCGCCACCTCTATCGGCATGGTCAACGGCATCGCCACCTGCATCAACGCCTTTACCGAGGTCGGCGACGGCGTGATTGTGTTCTCGCCGGTTTACCATGCCTTTCACCGCGTCATCAATGCCAACAACCGCGCGCTGGTCGAGAGCGAGCTGGTAATCCGCGACGGTGTTTATCACATGGACCTCGATGCGCTGGCCGCACAGCTGGACGGTACCGAGAAAATGGTCCTTTTCTGCTCGCCGCACAATCCGGGCGGGCGCATCTGGACGCCCGAGGAACAGCGCGAACTGGCAGCGTTTTGCCAAAAGCATGACCTGTTGCTGCTGGCTGATGAAATCCACCAGGACATTATCCATCCCGGTCACAAACACACAACCATTGCACTGGCCGCGCCCGAGATCACAGAGCGTTTGATTGTGACCACTGCGCCAAGCAAGGTTTTTAACCTCGCGGGTAACTATACCGCACAGGTCATTATCCCGAACGAGCGGTTGCGGCGCAAATATTTCCGACAACGCCGCGCCTTTGGGGTGTCCTCGAATATCACCGGTATCAACATGACCCGCGCGGCTTATGACCATGGCGATGACTATGTTGACGCGTTGCGGCTCTATCTGGACGGCAATCGCGAAATCCTGTTTGACGCATTGGCGGCCATTCCGGGCGTCACTCCGATGCCAATGCAGGCCACGTATCTGGGCTGGGTGGATTTTCGCAACACCGGCATGACCATGGGCGAAGTTGCCCGCCGCATTCAGACAGGCGCGCGCGTGGCCGCCAACCACGGACATACCTTTGGTCTGGGTGGCAAGGGCTTTATGCGGTTCAACATCGCGACCCAGCGCGCCCACGTGACCGAGGCCGCCGCTCGCCTGTCCGAGGCCTTTGCCGACCTGCAATAACGCGCCGCCCCGATTGCCATTGCAATCCTCCAAGGGGAACTGCATATAATCTGTATCGAAATCATCAAAGCGAGATCCAGATGCAAAACTATCTTGAATTCGAAAAACCACTGGCCGAGCTCGAAGGCAAAGCTGCGGAATTGCGGGCGCTGGCCGCCCAAAGCGAAGAAGACGTTGATCTGGAAAAAGAGGCCTTGGCGCTGGATAAAAAGGCCAGGACCCTGTTGACCTCGATGTACAAAGACCTGACAGCCTGGCGGAAATGCCAAGTGGCGCGCCATCCCGACCGCCCGCATTGCTCGGACTACATCAAGGCACTTTTTACCGACTACACGCCGCTGGCCGGCGACCGCAACTTTGCCGATGACACGGCGGTTCTGGGCGGTCTGGCGCGTTTCAACGGCCAGCCTGTTATTGTCATGGGTCAGGAAAAGGGCAACGATACCCAGTCCCGCATCCATCATAATTTCGGCATGGCCCGCCCCGAGGGTTATCGCAAGGCCATCCGCCTGATGGACATGGCCGACCGGTTCGGCCTGCCGATCATCACCCTGGTGGACACGCCGGGCGCATTCCCCGGCAAAGGCGCCGAAGAACGCGGTCAGTCCGAAGCCATCGCACGGTGCACCGAAAAATGTTTGCAAGTTGGCGTGCCGGTAATTTCTGTGATCATCGGCGAGGGCGGCTCTGGTGGCGCTGTGGCTTTTGCCACTGCCGATCGCGTGGCGATGTTGGAACATTCGGTCTATTCGGTGATCTCGCCCGAGGGCTGTGCCTCGATCCTGTGGAAGAACGCTGAAAAAATGCGCGAAGCCGCCGAAGCGTTGCGCCTGACCGCCCAAGACCTGACCAAGCTCGGTGTCGCCGATATGGTCATCCCCGAACCCGTTGGCGGCGCCCAGCGCGACCGCGCCCATACACTGGATGCGGTCAAAGGCGCGCTGACAAAATTGTTCGCCGAGCTGAAGGGCAAAAAACCCGGAGCACTGCGCAAAGCCCGCTGGCAAACATATCTCGATCTGGGTCGGGAAACGCTGACTTAAGGGATATGTTGCCGGCTTGCAGCTAAACTCCGTTTTCTGCCAAAAACTCTGCCAGCACATCAAACACCAGCCTGATCCGGCGGCTGGTGTGCAACTCGCGATGCGTGGTCAACCAGACAGGAAAGGTAAACGGCGCCATCTGGGGCAGCAGCCGTTCCATACCGGCACTGGCCCCGCCTACCTTGTCGGACATTACGACGATGCCCAGCCCGGCCCGCGCCATTTCCCACGCGACCATGCCGCTGGCTGATCCCAGACGAAAGTTGTCCCGCGTCAACGCCGCACCATGCGCGTTCAGCTGTGCGATCATCTGCTCGCTGTCACCAAACCCGATAAAGGCATGGACCGACAAATCCGCCAGATCCTGTGGCCGACCTGCCCGCGCCAGATAGGTTTTGGAGGCATAAAAACCGGCGCTGGCGGTATTAACCTTGCGCGCGATCAGGTTTGGCTGCTCTGGTCGGACATGCCGGATAGCAATGTCCGCCTCGCGGCGCTGCAGATCGCGGATGTCATTGGCGGCAACGATATCAATTTCCAGTTTGGGCGCGACCTGTCGCAGCCGTGCAATTGCCGGCGGCAAGACATAACCGGACAGAACATCAGACGCGGTAATGCGTACCAGCCCCTCGATGGTTTGGGATTGCCCCGATGCTGTCAATGACACCCGCTGTGCGGCCTCGCGCATCAGGCGCACATGGTCCAACAACTCCACCCCTGACGGGGTCAGAACCAAGGATTTGCCGACCCGTTCGAACAACACCACGCCCAGCGCCTGTTCCAGGGATGACACTTGTCGCCCCAGTGTCGGCTGGGTCTGGCCCAACACCCGAGCCGCCGCCGACAAAGAGCCCTCTTCCGCAGTGGCCAAGAACGCCCGCGCCTGATTCCAGTCAAAGTTGATCGCCGTCCAATCCATGCATATTTGCATAACAGACCTACGCATATTGGCAATTTATATTCACCGAACAGGGATATATACCGCACTCAAAGGAGATACATCATGCAAGCATCCGCAGAATTCTGGGACAAGACCGCAGCGAAATACGCCAAAAAACCCATCGAGGACATGGCCGCCTATACCTATACGCTGGACCGCACACGCAGCTATCTGACCCCAACCGACAGGGTGTTGGAACTGGGTTGTGGTACCGGTTCAACCGCCCTGCTGCTGGCCCGCGACGTAGCGCATATCACCGCCAGCGACAGTTCGCCCGAGATGATCAACATCGGGATCGAAAAGGCCCGACAAGAGGGCGTCTCGAACATTGACCTCATAGTGGCCGATGTCATGGATACATCGTTGGACCCCGCGTCGGATGGCACGTCGGATGGCCCTGCTTATGGCCCTGCGGATGGCGCACCCTATGACGCCGTTCTGGCGCATAACCTGATCCACCTGTTGTCTGATCCAGAGGTCGCGATTGCCAAGTGTCATTCCCTACTAAAACCGGGCGGAATTTTCATATCCAAAACCGCCTGCAAGTTCGGCGCAGGCTCCCCGCTCAAATTTCGTTTGATCAAGGCTGTGCTTCCGGTGATGCAGTTTTTCAACAAAGCCCCGTTTGTCAATTTCATGGAAATCGCCGCGTTGGAGACCATGATACAGGATGCAGGCTTCGAGATCATCGAGACCGGCAATCACCCGACAACATCCATGAGCCGCTATGTGGTGGCGCGCAAGGTATAATCCTATTCGTCCGGAGCTAATAAACGACGGGTAGAATTGACCCAAATCGCTAAGGTCCAAGGTCCGGTTAAGGCCAATAGCTTGGAGAGCCGCAAGGCGAAAAAATGACCGCGAGGTCTCCAAGCTGGTCATTAGAGAGTTGTAGCGGAGATGACAGAACAAGATTTGTAACCGCACCAACAGCTTGACTTTGCTATGGTTTGGCAAGGCGTAGAAATCAATTTTGACCGGTAGGCCGGAATGTAAAACTTACAATAAAATGAATGCAAGCCTGTCCAGAACGGTCGCCCGAATTGCTCGAAATAGGACATTGTGGTAGGTATTTCGAACTATTTCATGTTTTTTGACAATGGAGCTTGTCCATGGGTCTTCCCGATATCGAGCTAAAAGAACTGACAAACCAAAGTATCTTTTTGTCTTATCGTTCGCGCGATGAGCCCGAAGTACACGGCCTTAGTGTCCTACTTAAGAACCTTGGAAACCGCGTTACCAAGATGACCGAGTTCCCCGCCGGGCAATGGGCAGATCACATCTACAAAAGCCTTGAGACGACCGATACACTTCTTATCTATTTGTCGCATACGCCCGAACAATCCAGGTTGCGCAAGCTCGCCAGTTCACTCGGAAAAGGCTTGGTGAAAACTCTTAAAGCGTTGACCAGAAGACCAAGGGATCCCGACGATTGGATGGAGGCGGAATTCGCACATTTCAAAAAACTGCACGGCGACCAGCGCAAAGTCGTAATCTATGCGGAAAAAGATGCCCAACAGCCGCCATATCTGAGCGGGCAACAGATGCACTTTTATGCCTCGCAGTTGACCGAAATCAGGCAAAAGTGGAACCAGCTCAGAAAGGACAAGGTCAGCAAAACCGATGCGCGCCGGATCGTGGTTGAAGAGCTGAGGCAACACGGTGTTAACCTGGGCCATGGCGCGGAAGATGCTGTATTGGATATGTTTGGTGTGCACGGCGTACAATCAGGTTTGCGCTATGCCTGGTATCGGTGCAAGTGGGGGCTTGCGTTCCTGCCGCTTGTTGTCGTGCTCCTTGTGGCGATGGGGTCGATGTTTTCACTTGGCCGGGCAGGAATTGAGGACCGCATTACCACACCTGGCACGACGCAGATAAATATTGGCTTAAACCAAAGCGGGCGGCTTGCTTGCCAAAACAAGGGGATGGTTTGTGTTTCCGTTTCTCAAGTAACGGCAAGGGTTGGTACAGTGCAGGAGTCCAAATTCTATGGTTATGCGACGCCAACCTGCGAGTCGCGGTTGATCAAATCAACTGTCTGCCCAAGTACATTCGGATTTGACTATGAACTCAGCGGTGTCTTTTATCAAAAATCCGCAATAACTGAATCACCCCTCGTGAATTTGGGACAAAGCAGGTTTTGCACCGGCACGGTGCCTTTTCCGAACGCGAACTGCGTTTCGGCCTTGGGCAAGTGAAGGCCGCCGCACCGCTAGATCCGCTCATATGCTCAACGATTTTGGGATGAACTTGGCGCCTAGAGCAAAAATGGCCGCCGTCAATCAGGTGCCAAAAACCCGCGATAGCGGACAATCAGACCCAGGCCAAACGGTGCCGACAGGCTGACGTCAAACTGGAAAACGCCGTCTTGCTCGAACTCCCGACTATTGCTAACCGGTAACAGCTGCGCCGGTACAGGGATGCCCAAAAACCAACCCCGGCGTACCGGCATGGCGATGGCCCCATCTCGCACATCCAAATCCAGCTCGAACCGCATCGGACCGAACCGTTCGTGGAACCGGCCAGCTTGCGGCGCCGGGCTCAGATACGAGCGAAATTTTTTGCCAGCGAAATCACGCGTCCAGGTCTCGCCGGTCGCGGTTCTGCTCTTGGTTACACGCACCGCAACGGCCTCGCCGGCGCGCGGAAAGCCGAACACCATTGCTGCAATTCGGGCCAGCAATGACGGGCCACGGACGACCTGTGACAAGCCGGAAAACTGCTCGATATCGTGGAAACTGTGCAGCCGTTTGACCGCGGTTGGCAGCTCGGGCCAGTGCGGTTCCAGAGCAGTTTGAAACATCGGGTGCCAAGGCGCCTCGGACCGGTCCGTCGTGACCGCCAAATCAGCCATCGACGCCTCGGCTTCGGCCAGTGTAAATTCCGCCAAACAAGGGCGTGCACCAACCGCGACATGATCAATACGACGCAGCAAGGTCCGGATAGCCACCGTCGGAATATAGGGCCCCGCCCCGGCCTCGGCGATCAGCCGCCAGTGCCGCACGCGCCGATGCCCGTCCAGAGCACCAGTTACTTGCAAAATCATCGCACTCCTGTCGCTGCCCAGCGGCACCAGCTGCCCGGCCAGCCAATGAAGAACGGACACGCTCGCGGCCCCCGTTGGCAGTGGTACGAACCTGCGCACCGCGCTCAACCAAGCCAAGGCCACGTTCATCACCGACAGCTCAAGCCCGGCGCGAAACATCACGGACCGGGCTTTGAAAAACTTTGGAAACAACAGGATATCGGGCACAGTGATAAAATAGGCCGCCCGCCGGTCATCGCGATCCACGTCATAGGTTTTGCGTGCCGACCAGCCGCGTATCGCGTACCACTGTCCACCGCGCCATACCTTGGCCCGTGCTCCGACTTGCGACAGGATACTGGCGATCACCGACCGGCCGCGCGGCGCGCGATTTCCCGGCAAGATGACCGTCTCAATCGCGTCGATGTCCACCATTCCCCGCGCCAGTTCGGCAACAACAGCAGACGACAGCCCCGGCACGCTGGAGGCGCCAGACAGCACCCGACAGCCCGCCGCAACCGCGCCGTCGTTCAAACGAGATATGCCCGCTGTGAACCGCGCATCATCGGACAGGTCGAAATAATCCACCCCGTGACGGATACAGATCTCGGCCAGCCGGTACGGCGCCCCGCCATAGGCCTGAAACGGCCCCACAGCATCGACAACCACGTCCGGCCAGACGCTGAATACCGGCCCAAGGTCCTGCGTAATATCCACACGCAATGCCACCGCGCCGATCCGCGCGGCTGCTTGTTTTGCAGTGTCATAATTGCGTCCCGCCACCCATACCTGGTGCCCGTCGCGCACCAACAGTTCGCACAACAAACTGCCGAACACGCCATACCCGCCCAGAACTACGACCTTCATCCGATCAACCGATCCCGCAGCGCCTGATCCGGCAGTCTACAGATATCTGTGCGTCCAAAAATCCGGTAGCGATTGCGCGCAATATGGCCGTAAACCCAGTTCTGGCCCCGGTCAGGTAACAGGCGCAATGGCTGCAACAGCAAACCGATACCGCCCAAGCGCGCGCCCACGCGGATCGTGGCATCGATCCCGCCATAAGCAGCCCCGTCAACCAGATAAAGCCAGCTTTCGGGATCATCAGGATCCATGCCGTAGTGCGCCAGTACGGCTCCGCCCAGATCGGTCTGGATCGGGCAAATCCCGAACTCTGACGCGCGATCAAATCTGGCAATCATCCGCGCCCCGACAGAACACAGCACACAGTTTCCGTCCATAAAGGTTACCGGACCGCTGTCGTCAAAATCGGGCACTGCGGGGTCTGACCGATAGGAGTAGGCAGCGGAGTCGGAAGACATAATCATGATCATTCTCAAATGGTTTACCGCCCAGCCTAGTCCGGTTTCCACGCCGGACAAAACTCCACAGTGCCGCAGAGCCTCTCTGTTACGACTGCGTAGGTTCCAGAAATATAAGCAATTTTCCGCCGATTTCGGCACCGACGTCGCAAATTCGTCACCCCTGACCCGCAATCGCACCGAAACCATGGTCACTAAAATTGACAATCACAGTACAAACTGGGAAAATTAAATGAGATTAGTGGAAAGTATTTCACAAGTTTTCGTAGAGTTTTACAGAAACATATCGACCCACGGGACAGCGCCACCCACGAGGTCCGAAAAAATGGCAGAGAGATATGTTAGGATCCAAAAAAAGCGGACCAACCCTCAAAGACTATGATTTTACCGAACGTCTCAATCGGGACCGGGCGATCAAAGACGGTCGGATGCCAGATCCCCGTCTGAGCGATGCCGGCATGACCGAGGGTGAAAGCCCCGAGCACGACGCCTCGGTGGCAGAGGACGCGCCAACCGAACATTCCCCGGCGTCTGACTGGCAAACCGACATAGCGACAGAAACTGATGGCGGTTTTGCCGAAGACCGCCGGTCCGATGACGCGGATGCTGATTTCGCCGCCGCCGAATACGACGCCCCTTATGACGCACCCGCCCCTCACGACGCTCCCTATGTCGACACCCGCTACGATGAAGCCGGTTATGACAGCCTGGCGATCGACCCGTCAGACGCGGCCTATTCGGATCAGAATCAGCCCGACAGTGCAACCAGTGCCGCCACCGATCCCACCCCAACGTCGCCTCGGATGCTGGCCCTGCGCCGGTGGCTGATGGCGGCAGTTAACGGTCTGGTCTGGATGTTCTTGACGATGTGGACACTGGACAAGCTCCACCTGTTCGACACAGTTTTTACCTCAATTGATGTCACCAGCGCGACGGCAGGTTTTTATGTTGCCGGCATTGCGGTCTTGGCGCTGGCGTCGCTTTTTATCTATCTGGTCAAAACCTTCCGCACGGTCATCCAACCGATCACGTGGCGCACTACGGCCAGCGGCCTGGCGCTTGGCGGGCTTATCGGGGCGGTCGATGGCATCGGACCTTCGACGCATTTTCTGACGCTGATTGTCGACAACCTCCCGTTTATTTAGCAGCGGGCACAGGAGCACGCACGTGTTTGACATCCGCCCCTTTGCACCGTCCGACCTGTCTGGCGCGCTTGATGTCTGGCTGGCGGCCAATCGCAACGGACACCCGAAATACACCGAACGCCATCTGGCGCTGGAATTGTCGCGTGTTCGCGATGTCTATCTGCCAGCAGCCGAGACCACGGTCGCACTGCGGTCCGGCCGCATTGTCGGGTTCATGGCGCTGCTTGGACACCAACTGGCGGGTCTGTTTGTCGCTCCCGACTGCCAGAAACAGGGGCTGGGCCGGATGTTTGTGGAACACGCGATTGCAAGGACAGGGGATTTGGAGCTTGATGTTTTTGCCGACAACAGGCCGGCGCGGCAACTCTATGACAGCTTTGGCTTTGCGCTGGCAGACGACTATATCGACACGGCCACGGGGCACCGGGTTCTCCGCCTGACCCGTTTGACCAGTCTGACCAGTCTAACCCGCACATACGCCTAGGGATCCGGCTTGAAACCGGCTTCTTGCGCCAAAATATCTGACTCCGTCTCGACCGTGGTCTCCAGACGGCGCATAAACTCCTTTAGTTTCAATCCTGCCGGCAGAGGTGCCATATAGTGGATGATCACCGTTCCGGGCTTGCGGTACAGGCCGCGTTTTGGCCACAGCACACCGGCGTTGGTTGCCGCAGGGATGCAGGGCTTATTGAACTTCTCGTACAGGACCCCTGCGCCGATCTTGTAGGGTTTGTGGGTTCCGGGTGGCACGCGCGTTCCCTGCGGATAGATAACCAATTGTTTGGGTTGGTCTCCGCCGGCCTCGACATCGGCAATCAGTTTTTTCATAGCCTTCGCCTTGTCACCGCGCCGGACCGGAGCCACACCTATACGAGAGGCGTAGAATCCCAGAATTGGTGCATAAGCCAGTTCTTTTTTCATAATAAATCCGGCACGCGGCACCAGCATCATATGCAAAATCACATCCAGAAAGGATTGGTGTTTCGACGCGACAATCACGTCGCCTGACGGCACCTCGCCGCGCACTTCGATCTTGATACGGCAGATCACGCGCAACATCCAAACAACCGAGCGACAGTAGAGCTTCATAAACCAATAGGCTTTTCCCCGTGACACCGCGGCAAATGGCGCGCCGATAATTCCCAGAACCGCCATCCAGAAATACATCAGCACCACAAACAGAACCGATCGGGAATATTGCAGTGCATAGCCCACTATGACGATCTCCGCAGCACATGGAACGCCGCGATCCGTGTTGCCCAGAACGCCAGAACACCGGCAATGACCGGCACCAAAAACGGCAAGATCCAGTGCCAGCCTTGAAATCCCAGACCGGTCAAAAACGCGCCCTCTTGGGCCGCCGAGGGCAGAAATGCAATGGATCCCATCGCAAGCAAGGTCCCGACCAGCGCACCAATGACCGCGCGCAACGTAAACCGCCGGACAAAGGCGCGCGCGATAAAGGTGTCTTTGGCCCCGATCAGACGCACGACCGATATCACCTGAGCATTGGCCGCAAGCGCTGATTGCGCCGCCAACGTGATCATGGCTCCGGTTGAACACAGAATCAGCAAGATCGAGAACACACCAATAGACCGCAGCCGCGACGCCGCAGAAATCAGCGGTTTGCGCCAGCGCGAGTGATCGTCCAAAACCGCGCCTGGTGCCTCGGCAGACAAACGCAGCCGCAGACCGTTCATATCCGGCCCATCTTCGGTCTCGACCACCTCGATCAGCCACGGAATTGGCAGGTTTTCCAGCGGCAGGTCCGGCCCGAACCACGGTTCCAGCAATTTCAGTTGTTCGTCATTGGACATCAAACGAGCCGAGGCGACACCCGGCGTTGTTGACAAGATAGCCATAACCGCATCCGCCTGTTTGGCCAGTTGACCCTCCGGTGCTGAAATGCGCACGGTGGACGTGCGGGCCAATTCCTGAGACCACCGCGTTGCCAGCCGGTCTGTTGCCAGCGACATCGCCAGCGCAAACACGCTCAGAAACGCCATAGCCGCTGCCGTGAACGCTGTCAGATTGGCGGTATATCCTGTTGGCGGCACCACACGGTCCGCTTGGCGGTCGCCGGTCAGCAAAGATCCAAAACGCCCGATCACAGCTCGGCTCCAGCCAGTTCCAGATGGCCCTTTCGGATACGTAAAACCCGGGCCGCAATCTGATTTTTGGCCATCCGGATCAAATTCATATCATGCGTCGCAATCAAGATTGTCTTGCCCATCTTGTTAAGCTCTATCATCAATGTCAGCATGCGTTGTGCCATCTCCCAGTCCAAATTGCCCGTAGGTTCGTCGGCGATTACCAATTCAGGCGACATGATGACGGCACGGGCCAAGGCCGCACGCTGGCGTTCGCCCCCCGACAAAACCGGCGGAAATAGATCCATTTGTTCGGACAAACCGGTCCAGTCCATCAACTCTTTCATATCTTCCAGCTTGGACGTCATATCTTTGCCGGTCACTTGCAGCGGCAACATAATATTTTCCGCCATGCTCAGATGATTCAGAAACTGGCAATCCTGATGCACGACGCCGATTCGCTGCCGCACCAGTGCCACATCGTCCCGATCCATGGCGCGGACATCTTTGCCAAAAATATGAAGCGTCCCCGAACTCGGAATTAGGTCCTGATAGCAAAGCTTTAGAAGAGTTGTTTTACCCGATCCGGACGGGCCGGTTAAAAAATGAAACGTCCCCGGCGCCAGTGAGATAGTCACATCGCGCAAGATTTCTTTGCCTTCGTAATCAAAGGCGGCCTTTTTTAGCTCTAACACTGTCTGCTCCGATTGGTGTTACGCAAATGTCCCTGTGACCCCCAAATATACCTAAATGCTTGCAATATCACGCTCTAGTTGTCCATACTTCATCAAATACTTAGAAATTGCAGCGAAGATCGGCAAATCCACGCCGAACGACAGGCAGAAACATTAGATAGAAGGCAAGACGTATGCGTTTGGTATGCCCGAATTGTGTCGCCCAGTACGAAATTGCCGATGGCACGATCCCTGTTACAGGCCGCGATGTCCAGTGTGCTAACTGTGACCACATCTGGTTTCAGGACGCGGCCTTTAAGCTTTCGACCGATGATATGTCCGGAAACGGATCTCATGTCGTCAGGCAAGCTATTGATCCAGAACGACAAACTGCGAGCGGCACTGGCGCATCCATGGCTGCGGCCTCTGTCTTTCGGTCCCATCGCGCGGCCCAAGTTGCCCGCAACCGGATCACGGTGGCACCGGAACCGGGCCGATCGCTTCCCGAAGTGGGTCAGGGCGTCAAAGACATCCTGCAAAGCGAAGCCCAATTCTCCTCTTACCGCCGGATGGAGGATCAGACCGCTGACCTTGCTGCTCCGCTGGCACCCGACACCGATGCGGCCGATACACAGGGTATGCCCGATATTTCAACCCGGATCGATGACGACCGGAGCCCAGCTTTACCCCATGCCCCTGACGATGCAATTTCCACAGAGCCTGCGACAGAGGCACCCCTCGATGCACTGGCACCGTCTTTGGTTCCTCTGACAACTAGCGGAATTCCCCGTGCCCCCGAAAACCAGCCCGACGCCGATCTGACGACACCAAGCTGGGCTAAGGGCGCGGCAAGGACTGACTGGCAGCTGGATATCGGTTCAGACCCCGTTTCAGGACCGGCTTCAAGCCCGTTTTCAGGCCCGGTTTCAGATCCGACACCGGACAGCGCAACCGCACCGGCAGACGCGCCCGGCTCTGCACCCAGCTCTGTAACAGCACCCGAAGCCAAGCGGCATATACCTTTCGACATCACAGCATTCCGCGAGCAAATCAACGACCTTAATGTTTCTTCATCGGGCACAGCCGCAGGAAAAGAAGCCACCGATTCTGATCTGGAAACCCTGGTTGACGGTGGAGAAACTGGCACTGACACTGACCGCGACAGCTCCGATCTGGCAACCGCATTTTCCAACCGCATTCTGAACGCTGGTGACGCGGACCACACGGCCCCCGACACCGATCCTGCCGTCAGCAACGACAATACCGGATTGTCTGCGGCCGAGGCGGCGTTGGAGCCGGAACAAGAGGTTGACGCCACCGATATTGACCTGTCGGACGATCTTGAAAGTGGGCAGGCATCCGAAGGGATCGACATCTCGCGAACAGCCGAAACAGAGCCAAAGGACCCGTCTGACGCACCGGTCGATATGACGGACGTCACGGACACCACGGACGCCGATGATGATACTGGTGACAAGGCCGGTGACAAAGCGCCCGACGATGATACCCCCCACAGCGTACCGGCCCGCCTGTCGTCGGGCCGCAGGCTGTCTGTGCGCGATCTGCGCAAAGCATCCGGGTTCGGTGTCGCCGCCATCACTGCCTCGGCAATTGCCACGGAGGCCAGTTCAGACGCCAGCTCAGACGCAGACAACAAAGAATTATCGCTCGGCACTGTTAGCAACGACGCAAAAACGGATGCCGAAACGGACGCGGCAACGGATGCGGCAAGTTCGGATACCCATCACTCGCCTGGCACGGCTGACATTGGCACGACCGATACTGGCACAGCTGACACTGACGCGGTCCTGATGGACCCGATATCTGCGGCTGAAAGCGACCAGAATTCCGATGTGCCAACCTCCGACCAAACCAGCGAACTGTCGGAAACAGACACGCTCGATGCCGCGACGGAAGCCGCGACGGACCAACCCGAAATTGAACCAGACACCGACAACACGGAAATCACGGACATCGCCCGGGATGGTGATGACAAAAGAACCGCCGAGGATAGCGACAGTACCGATGGTGAAGATAACGCTGAAGAAAGCGCTGACGGCAAAGACGACGACACTGGCGCTGCTGCAGAACCGACAGACGTCGACCAAGCTCTGACCGACGTCAACTTTGCTCTGACGATGGCCCAGGACCCGACGCTATCATCCGACGAGACAGACACGCTACAGGTTTCGCCCCCGGATACCGACGACGAAGAGGCCGGTGAAGAGGGCGACGACAAGGGCGGCGAAGAGACCGAGGATACGGCGGGACTGCTGCGTGCCCGCAGGTCTTTGGTCGAAGACCGCAAAGTTCTGCTGCCCGATGTCGACGCATTGAGCACGTCATTGCGCATGGACAGCCGCGAGCGTGAAAAACACCTTCGCGCCAACGCATTCGAAAACAATCTCAACGAAGGCCGCAACAAATTCTGGCTCGGCCTCGTGACCGTACTTGTTTTGTTCGGCATCGTTTGGGTGCTCTACCTGTTGGGACCGGCGCTGGCAGAAACCGTACCTGCCTCGGCCCCGTTGGTCGACGCCTTCAGGTCTGGTGTCGACCGGATCATCGCCCTGACTTCGGGGCTTTGGGATCCTGTGATCACCTGGCTAGAAACGCTCTAGCAATCGTTGCAGATAATCCAGCTCCAGACGGGGTCGTTCCTGTTCACCGGACCGTTTTCTGATCTCGTTGCGCAACTCTCTGGATTGGCGGTGCAGTTCTTCTTCGGGCAGCAGCTTTTCATTGCTGCCGGGCGAGCCGTTGCCCCCGAGTGGACGGCCCAGCGGATCACGGCTGGCTTGGCCCGTGACCGGCCCGTTACCCTGACCGGGCTGTTGGCCGTTTTGTTGCTCCGCCTGACGCGCCGCCTCGTCCAAGTTGCGCAGCCCCTCGCGTAATGCCTCTATTGCGTCCGCCTGACTGTCCAGAGCACCGGCAGTATCGCCGTTTTCCAACCCTTCGCGGGCGGCACCCATATTGCGCTCGGCTTGCTCCAAAGCCTCGCGCCCTGCCTGTGACGGGTCGGATCCATCTTGGGGGATTTGCCCGCGCTGGCCTTGCAGCATTTGACGCAGTGCCTCTTGCCGGTCCGCCAGGTCGCCCGGACGGGAACCACCCCTATCCTGACCTTGGCCCTGATCTTGACCGAGGCGGTTCTGGCCTGGCTGTTGTCCCGGCTGTTGGCCGCCCTGTTGTCCCTGTTGCTGTCCGTCTTGCCCGTCCTGCTGACGGTCTTGTCCTTGCTGGCGCTGTCGGTTGAACTCTTCTTGCATCCGGCGGAATGTCTCATCAGCCAACTCTTGTTGCTGGCGCAGCGTATCTTGCATGCCTTGGCGATTTTGATCACCGTCCTGACCTTGGCCACCTTCGACGACCTGCATGTTTTCCATCATCTGTTGCAACTGTTGCAGCAACTCTGCGGCCTCGTCCATCCGGCCCTGCTCCATCAGCTCCTGTATCCGGTTCATCAGCTCTTGGATCATGTCGGGCGTAACCGTGCGCGACGGATCAGTGGACGATTGTTGCCGGTCGGGATTGCGCTCGGCATTTTCGGCCAACTGCCGCATATAGTCGCGCGTGGCCTGTCGCAACTCGTCCATCAACTGTTGAATTTCGTCGTCCGTCGCGCCGTTTTTCATGGCGTCTGACAACCGCTCTTGCGCCCGCTTTAGACGCTCTGCCGCATCGCCCAGATCGCCGTCCTCGATCAACAACGCAGCTTGCCAGAGCAATTCGGCCACGTCGTCGCGCAGCGTATCATCCAACTGTGCTCCGGCGGCATAATCCAATCGCCGGATCGCTGTCCGGGTCATCAAATAGGCGGTCTCGTTGTCAAAAAAACCGTCGGGCCGTGTTGTTACCGCCTTGAGGATCATGCCCACGCGGTCGGCATTGTTCCGGTTCCACAACAGATCGCGCCGCTGTTCGGCAATCGATCCTGCCAAAGGATCAAAAAAACGTTTTCCCGGCATCGCGATGTGCACGGGGTCGATCGCGCTGGTGTTCTGTCTTGCATCGAACACGCTGAAATTTATCACAACCGGCAAGCCCGCCCAGGGATGTTCCGCTAACTCTTCAACCACAATATCTTCGATCTGTTCGCGGCTGCCTCGAAACGGCAGTTGAATATCAAAACTGACCTGCGGACGGCTTTCGGGATCAAGCGTCAATCCGTGCCGGCGATCCACCGCAGACAGATCCAGTCCGACGGTAACTTGCCCGCCTTCAATGCCATAGTCATCTTTCGCCTGATAGGGGATTTGCATCGACCCTTGCAGGCTGCGCGAAATCTCGTCGGTCAAAGCCACTTCAGGAGCGAGATCGTCGATCACCTTTACCGTCCAGCTGACTGGCTCTGCCCCGCGTGGTGACAGCGTCAACGTGCCGTCACGCACCAGATCAAACTCAATCTCGGATAATTCTGCCTCACTTTGTGGCAGGCTCAGCCCGCCTGTATGGCTGATTGTCTCTTGCAGCGCCGTCTCGCTAACCCGCCCGTATACCCGCAGGATCATGCGCGTTCCTACCGGCAGTTGCAGTATTTTATCGGTGCTGAACGCGTTCAAATAGATCGTAGGCTTGCCAGTATAAGCCGGCGGTTCGGCCCAAGCCTCGTACGCCGGCCCTGTGGCCAACACATCAGGCGGGACACCTTGCAGGCTGTCGATCAAGCTTCGGGCCGGTTTGCCGGTTGTAAACGCCAATGCCGAGACAAACACCAGCAGAGCCATCAGACGCAACGCCCAAGGGTCGCGTCGCGACAACATCGGTGCCGGCTCATGCGCCCGGGCCGCCTGTGCGGCGTCGGCCATACGGTGCAGGTGCAAGGCCCAAACGGCCTGTGATGCGGGATCGTCAGCGCCGATCGCTTGGCTGTCGCCCAATGCTTGCAGCGGCCGCCCGTCCAGAACACTGTCCAGCCGGCGCACCGCATCGGCGTGTCCGGGGAATTGGAATTGCCGGGCACCGCGCGTCACCAGATAGAGCAGACCGCCACTCAGGGCCGCCACACTCGCCAACAGGGGCAAGTGCTGAAAACTCTCGAACAGACCCCAGCGAAACAGCCCATAGGCCAACAACACCAGCGAAACCACAGGCCAGAACGCACGCGCGAAACGCTCGACCGCAATGGCAAGCCAAGACAGCCTGATCTGGCGGCGAAGGGCCGTCAGCGCCGTCTGCGAGGTCACATCTGCTTGAGTTTTTGGTCCGGCCATACGCCGCCTTTCAATCAAGGCTGCGGGTCAGATACCTACAGCCACTCTGGAACTGTATCGCGTTTTATGATTTCGTCAAAGCTTGGACGCACCCGAATAACTGCAAATTGATCGTCTTTGACCAAAACTTCGGGGATCATGGCGCGGGTGTTGTATTCCGATGCCATCACCGCACCGTAAGCGCCTGCAGACCGGAACGCCACCAGTTCGCCATCGGCGATTGCCGGCAGCCGTCGTTGTTTGGCAAATGTATCGCCGCTTTCACAAACCGGTCCTACAATATCCACAGGGTGCTGTTCAGCCCCGGCAGCGGCCTCGTTCACCGGCACAATATCGTGGTAGGCCTCGTACATGGCCGGGCGGATCAGGTCGTTCATCGCCGCATCCAAAATCAGAAAATCGCGGCCTTCGCCCTGTTTGTTGTAAATAACCGACGTGACCAGAATTCCGGCATTGCCTGCCACCAGACGGCCCGGTTCGATCTCGATCTCCAGCCCCAGATCACCCAGTGTTTCGCGCACGACAGCACCGTATTCCACCGGCAAGGGCGGGGCCTCGTTCGACCGCTCGTACGGAATTCCCAGACCGCCCCCCAGATCAAGACGCCGGATATTATGGCCGTCTGCTTGCAATTCGGCGGTCAGCTCACGGACTTTCAGATAGGCCTGACGATACGGTTCCAGATCGGTCAGTTGCGACCCGATATGCACGTCAATGCCGACAACCTCGATCCCCGGCAGCGCCGCTGCTTGCGCATAGATCGCGCGGGCCTTGGCAATCGGAATGCCGAATTTGTTTTCGGACTTTCCGGTGGCGATTTTGGCATGGGTTTTTGCATCCACATCGGGGTTCACCCGCACTGTGATCGGCGCCACTTTGCCCAGTTCCACAGCCACTTCGCTCAGCGCCAACAACTCCGGTTCGCTCTCGACATTGAACTGGCGAATGCCGCCCTGCAATGCCAAACGCATTTCGTCGCGGGTCTTGCCAACACCGGAAAATACGATTTTGTCGCCCGACACACCTGCCGCCTTGGCGCGCAGATATTCGCCGCCTGACACCACATCCATGCCCGCACCCAATCGCGCCAGCACCTTGAGCACAGCAATATTCGAATTCGCCTTCATGGCATAGCAGATCAGGTGATCCATGCCCTCCAGCGCCTCATCAAAGACGCGAAAATGCCGCTCCAGTGTTGCCGTGGAATAGACATAGAACGGCGTACCGACCTGGGCCGCAATCTCGGGGATCGAGACGTCCTCGGCGTGCAATACGCCCTCGCGATACAAAAAATGATCCATGGCTTACCTTTTCGGGGCGGAGCGGAAAAACAGAAACAGCGGCAAACCGCACGATACGCCGATACAGAATGTCGCGACAATTGACCAGAGCGAGCGGCGCGGAACCCGGCCCGAAATAACTTCACCGATAATCCAGACTGTCAGGACACTGGACGCAATGATCCATTCCCAGACCAGCGCGGAGGTCGCATCATTGGTATGCAACGCGTACATCAGCATTTCGAGGCTCAGGCCGTTGGCCTGAACCCACCACTTAAAAAACCACATAGGTATAACCGCCCCGACAACCGCTAGCACCAGCCATGTTATGCGCAGCGCCGACATCGCTACTGTCCGCCCTCGACCGGCAACGGGTCGCCCTTGACGCCACAGCCCTGCACAGCAAACGCGGCCAAGCCACAGATGATCAGCACCCGGATCATGCCAACGCCTCGCGCCAGCGGGCCACTTGCGCGCGCACATTTGCCGGCGCGGTGCCGCCATAACTCACGCGGCTGGCGACCGAGTTTTGCACGCCCAGCACATCATAGACACCCTTGGTGATGTCGGCACAGACGCCCTGCATCTGGGCCAACGACAGATCGGGCAAATCACAGCCACCATCCTCGGCCATTTTCACCAGCGCACCGGTAACGTGATGGGCATCGCGAAACGGCATGTTCAATGTGCGCACCAACCAGTCGGCCAGATCGGTCGCGGTTGAAAACCCCGTGGCCGCCGCAGTTTCCAGCGACGCCACATTCGGCGTCATATCAGCCACCATGCCGGTCATTGCAGCCAGCGCCAGCATCAGGCTGTCGGCGGCATCAAAAACCTGTTCCTTGTCTTCCTGCATGTCCTTGGAATAGGCCAGCGGCAGCCCCTTCATAATGGTCAGCAATGCCACCAGAGATCCGTTGATCCGGCCGACTTTGGCCCGGATTAGCTCGGCCGCATCGGGGTTCTTTTTCTGTGGCATGATCGACGATCCGGTGGAAAACCGGTCCGACAAGGTAACAAAGCGGAACTGGGCCGAGGACCAGATCACCAGCTCTTCGGCCAGCCGTGACAAATGCGTCGCGGAAATCGAGGCAGCAGCCAGAAATTCCAGCGCAAAGTCGCGATCCGCCACCGCGTCCAGCGAATTTGCTGCGGGCCGGTCAAAGCCCAGCGCATGGGCGGTCATATCGCGATCAATCGGAAACGACGTGCCGGCCAATGCCGCAGCCCCCAGCGGGCTCTCGTTCATCCGTGCGCGGGCATCAACCATACGCGATCGGTCACGGGCAAACATCTCCACATAGGCCAGCATATGATGGCCCCAGGTTACCGGTTGCGCCACTTGCAAATGGGTAAATCCCGGCATGACCACGTCTGCGCCCGCATCGGCTTGGTCCACCAGAGCCCCGATCAGCGCCGTCAGACCCGAAATCGATGCATCGAGCTGATCGCGCACCCACAATTTGAAATCCAGCGCCACCTGATCGTTGCGCGACCGGCCCGTGTGCAACCGCCCGGCGGGTTCGCCGATGATTTCCTTCAGCCGCGCCTCCACATTCATGTGGATATCCTCCAAAGCGGCGGAATATTCAAACGTTCCCGTCTCGATTTCTGACAAGACCGTGAGCAGGCCTTCCCGAATGGCCTTGGCATCGCTATCAGTAATGATACCCTGTTGGGCGAGCATCAAAGCATGAGCGCGTGACCCGTCGATATCCTGTCGGGCCATGCGCTTGTCAAAACTGATGGAGGCGTTGATCGCTTCCATAATGGCATCGGGGCCAGAGGCAAACCGCCCACCCCACATTGCGTTTGATGCTTTTTTGTCCGACATGGTACTAACCCGTAGTTAAGAGGCCTCAAGATGACCCTTGGTAAAACTATTCTTGCCGCGCTGCTATACGCCGCTGTGACCGCCGTTGCAAATCCTGTCTTTGCCGACGGGGCTGATCGTGCAACATTAGAGGCGCTGCGCACCGGCGATATGAAGAAGCTGGCGGTGCATTCGGAGCCCAAGCCGGGCTCACTCCAAGGGTTTTTCCGCGCGGATGGCACGCCGGTCACGCTGGCCGAATTTCAGGGCAAGACCCTGCTGGTTAATTTCTGGGCCACGTGGTGCGCGCCGTGCCGCGCCGAGATGCCGTCCCTGAACGCGCTGCAACAGCAATTGGGCGGCGAGGATTTTGCCGTCGTCACCATCGCCACCGGACGCAATCCCCTGCCCGCGATCAACAAGTTTTTCACCGAAACCGAAATCACCGACCTGCCGATCCTGCTGGACCCCAAACGCCTGTTGTCCCGCGACATGTCGGTGTTTGGGCTGCCCGCGTCGATTATCCTGAACGCAGACGGCGAGGAAGTCGCCCGCCTGACCGGCGATGCGGATTGGGCCGGTGAAGATGCAGCGGTATTTCTGCGGGCGGTTATGGGGGTTGAGGGGTAGTTTGGTGGCACCCTCTAGTTCCAAGGCCATTCAAACCTTCCGTTTATTGACAGACGGGTCACCCGATGCTCTGACCAAGGATCTTGTCTGCTGTTCCAGATAAGCGAGAGCCGGCGCAAATCTTTTGGCGGATCTTGCTTCCACATACGATCGTGTTCAGTTGGCTCTGTGCCCAAGAGCTTGACCGCCATAAGATTGGGAAACCTACGTGCAACATAGTTCTGGAAGAGGCTGTCAAAGTCTGCTCTTTCCGGCTCTGGCATCTCTGCATACAAGTTGCTTACCGTGCACCAGCGATCAGAAATCTCCAAAGCCGTTTTTGTTTCCGGTTCGATCCAGACCACCGCATCGTCGGCGCTGTTATTCATCCTGACCATTCCGGCAGGTGGAAAATACAGGCCATACTTGGCGAACGGCCGACAGTAAAAATCAAGCAGTGACAGCATGGTTTCCGACTGGTTGGCACCGTCCTTCAGCGTCAAATGCCGGACAATGCGATCTGTCGCCCCGCGACCAAAGTAACCTAGCACGCCAAAAATCAATAAAATCAAAATAACTTTGCGTTTCATACCACCAGATTATCAAAGCCAATAATTCTTGTCACGCCCAATTGCCTGATCCCGGATCAGACAGCGCACCAACGACCCAGACCCCACTTCACACACAGCGCCTAAACGAATTCCGTTAACATCTGCTGTTACACATTTAATCATGCGCTCGGTGCACGCAAGCCCTACCCGGTGTTTGCGCCAGAATCACCGCCCGTTACCGCACCAAACACTGGACCTGCGCATGTCTCGGACAGCCCACCAGATGATCATTGACCAAGCCCACCGCTTCCATGAACGCACAGACTATCGTCGGGCCGCAAAAGTTGAATCCGGCCTTTTTCAGGTCCTTGGACATCTGCGCCGACAGCGGCGTCTGTGTCGGCATTTCGGCCATAGTGGTCCAGCGGTTATGGGGGTTGAGGGGTAGGGTTTACTGAATAGAAACGACGCCTGAGTGATGCACAGGCACTGCCAATCCCCAAATCTTCAGCAACTTGTTTGCGCGTCAAACCACGGGTTAATGCCAAGCGAACTGCTGCGGCGCGAAATTCTTTACCGTGTCTCGGTGCCGTGTTTTGCCATTCTTGAGGGCCAATAGTGCTATCAAGGGCTGAAAACTTTCTACGGACAAGTCCAATGCTGATGTTGGCACTGCAATGGCGCTTGCAAAACCGCTTATGAATGACGGGCCACTGCCATTTTAATCGCATTCAAAGTGCGGTCGATGTCGGCATCTGTTGTCGCCCAAGAGGCCACCGAAAACCGCAGCGCAGAACGTCCGTTCCAGTTTGTCGGTCCGAACCAGGCTTCACCACTTTCCAGAACGTCGTTGGCAATACCCGGCAAACTATTTTCGGCAAGCGGCAATGTAGCCACCACTTGGTTCAAGACAACATCATTCAGAATTTCAAACCCGTTTTCGCGCAAACCTGTTGCGAGTTTCCTGGCAAGGGCGCAACTGCGGTCAACCAAATCAGCAACACCCTCGCGACCCAGAGAATGCAGTGCGGCCCAAACCTCTGCGCCACGTGCGCCACGCGAAAATTCCGGCACCATGTCCTTGGGCGCGGCAACCTCACCAGCTTGAAGGTAGGGCGCTTGCGTAGCCATAGCGGCATGGATCGCTTTGGGGTGCCTGCAAATTGCGATACCGCAGTCATAGGGCGTATTGAGCCATTTGTGCCCGTCGGTCACCCAACTGTCAGCGGTGGCATAGCCTTGAAGCTGGGCTTGCGTTTGAACAGAGGCAGCAGCCCACAAGCCAAAGGCCCCGTCAACATGGACCCACGCCCCGTTTGCTGCGGCAACGATTTCCGAGATCGGATCGCTTGCACCGGAATTCACATTGCCCGATTGCGTCAATATCAGCGTATTCGCGTCAGTTTCTGGCAGGTTCTTGGCAATCATCCGTCCCTGATCGTCGCAATCTACCCATTCGATTTGATCCGTTCCAATTCCCAGTAGCGTGATCGCTTTCAGGATTGTTACATGCGCTTGTCGTCCGGCAACCACGCGAATAGGCGGGGCACCCCAAAGCCCCTTTTCAGCAACGTTCCATCCTTGGCGTTCAAGTAACGCGCTTCGCGCCCCGGCCAGACAGGTAAAGTTGGCCATGGTTGCCCCAGTAACGAAGCCGACGGAACACTGATCTGGTAGACCCAAAACGTCTAGCAGCCAACCGGATGCGACACTCTCCAACTTGACCCCAACCGGGCTGGTTGCTTCGCTAAACACGACTTGATCCCATGCACTTGCCAGAACCCGAGCCCCCAATGCTGCCGGCAATGTCCCTCCGACAACAAGGCCATAGAACCTCCCTCCGACGGATGCGGTAGTTGCTGGAGACCCCAGCGTGTCAAGCAATGCTATTGTTTGCACCGGATTGCTCGGATGGTCCGGCATCGGCATATCAAACCCTGCCAGACCCGCCAAGGCCTCGGGCGATGGCGCGACCCTCCGATCTGCGATTGTTTCAAGATACTGCAATGCTCTGGAGGATGCGTCGGTGAGGGCAATTTTGGACTGTGACAACGGGTTTTTCATGATTTTCTCCGATCGTATCTTCGATGTATTTCTGAAAACAATTGCAGCCAAGAAAGGTCAGCGCAGTGCGGTGCCAGGACGGTGCGAAGGCAAGGTCAATACAATTGCGGCGTAGACAATTTGGCTCGATCCTTTGTTTGAACTATGCATGTTATGCGCTCTCGTCTGGGGACCATACATAGGGTTTGAACGCGTCGTCCAGACTTAATTCAAGCAAGCTGGCGGTCATATTTGACAGGGTTTTTGCCGCTACGCCGACGATAACGTCAAAAGTCTGGGACCGCGTGAAGCCTTGTTTGAGAAAGCGTTCCTGAGCCGCGGCGGCGGAATGACCTCGCCCCTGCGCGAGCGTGCGGCTGAACATCTGCAATGCGTCCCGCCCGGCGTCGTCAAGAGAGCGCCCCCCACGCAATCGATCTACGGTCTCTTCATCGATCCCGGCATCCAACGCATAATAAGTATGACCCGCAACACAATAGCGACATTTATTAGCGACACTTGTGGTCAAGTACACGATTTCACGCTCGGCATTGCTCAACTGACCATTTCCAAAGCCATTTGCGAGCTCTGCAATGCCACCGAGCAGTTCGGAACGCGCACCGTAAACCGCTAGAACGTTGGGAACAAAGCCCTTCTTTTGAGTGGTTTGGCGAAATATTTCCTGTGATTCAGGCGGCAGATCGGTCATCGCTTTGATAAGTGTTAACATAATGATATTCCTTTATTTTCATCGTGCCAAGGGTCAGCCGAAACCTTGTTTTTTTTGAAACGATCACATGCCTGCAAGGGGCGACTACAGTGTCGGCTGTCGCCCCCACAAGGACAGGCATGTTGCTCAATCTGGCGTCTATTTCGGTAGCATCGTTAACAACTGCACGTGCGAGTTCAGAGCAAAGTCACCGGCATGACCGCCGTGTGTCTGACCATCACTGTGATAGGCAATGGCAAGTCCGGCCATCAGTTGTTCAGCAGAGAGCTGTAGGCAACTATCTGTACGCTCTTCAAACCGCGCAGACCCGTCGGCGTCGGCTGTAAACGATGCCTGTGATCCGTCCCGCGAGCCATAGGGCAGATCGATGGTTCCTTTGAAAGGTTCGCTTGCGGGCATTGGCATAAAGAAGTGCCACATTGAGTAAACACCATTGGGTACCAGCTTGTCGAAATCCACCGATATAGTACTGACATCACCCTGACATTCGTAGGTTCCTTGCCCTGACGCGCCGAGCCATTCGCCCAGCGTCACAGCCAGATTTTCGCCTTTGGCATAGGGTCCGTTTGTTGCCGCGTCGAAGGGGTTATGATGGATGTAGGTTGTGGCGGCAAAAAGCGGCGCAGACAGGTCTTTGTCATCTGCGGTAACCCGATAGATATGGTTTTCTGTTTTCTCCACAAACACATCTTGTTCGGCCATTCCTGCATCTAGGTGAAAGACAAACTGCAGCTCCACAGGTTGGGCAACAGCGGTTGAGGCCAACAGCGCAAGGCCCAGTGCGGCCGAAGTTACGGGCTTGATAAATTGAATGTTCATTTTAGTCTCCTTTGGGTTTTCCGGTGTATGATCCGGCGACCCTTAAGGATGTATCGTCCTGCCAGCGCGAAAGCTGCTCCACGATTGGTAGTGATGGGCTACAAATAGTGTAGTTAGCTCTTCGGCCTCAATTTATAGTTGCCAACCTGCAGGATAGTTTCCGGGTCTGGTAGGTCCGAAAAGACACAAGCCGACAGCCAAGACCCGATATTACGCGTAAGCTGCGTTGGCCCGATAATCTCGAACACGCCTTGTTCGGCTGCCTGACGGTAGGATATCCGCCCCATCCAGGCATCGGTCATCGCGCGCACCGTAGTGGTGATATAGACATCGACATCCTGCCCTGGATCAACCGTACAGACTTCGACCTCTTCTTCGTCTGCCGTAATCCACCACTTTGGTTGTTCTGCAAAATCGGTAAAGTGGAACATGATAACCGATTTCATGGCGGGCAGTTTGTCCACAACGATGCTGCGTTGCAGGTAGAGCATCAACAACGGCACATCATAGTCTTCGACTTCCATGCGCGATTTGGACCATTCCAGCCCCCAACTCCCCAGCGCCAGAAGGATTGGTTGAAGCTGCCGGCATTGCGCTGTCGGTAAGTATTCAAACCCCCGCCCGCCGGGTATTTTGCGCTTGTAGATCAGATCAGCCTTTTCGAGTGTCGCAAGCCTGCGCGACAACAGAGTTGGCGAAATATATCCAAGACCGCGTTCCAGCTCGGAATATCTAGTGCTGCCCATGAGCAATTCGCGGATGATCAACAAGGTCCAGCGTTCGCACAGCAATTGCGACGCTTTGGCAATCGGGCACCATTGACCGTAACTCTGCATGAATAAGCACTCCGGGTTTTATGTTTGATATCTCGGCATTAGATGCGCAACAGTGATCATTGTAAATAAAACTGTTGGTCAAAGCGTCGAGGCGTACTCTTGCCTATTTTGATCTGGCTTGCCGGCCAAGATCTTGAGCCACGTCATTTGACACCTTCGGCTCTTTGCTATCCGGACCACGCTTTTCGGCAGTCAAGAACGCTTACCGCTATGGCACCATTCTTCAATGCGATTTATGTTGCACACTTCCACCGCAAACGTCCGAACTCTGCCGCCGTTACCCTTGGCTATCATACAACTGTCATACGCTTTGTGCACAGATGTCATAGCCAAATCATACACCGGATTTTTGCCCAATCGCCGAATCTTAACGCACCGAACGCTGGACCTCGGCATGCCTCGGGCAGCCCACCAGATGATCATTGACCAAGCCCACCGCTTCCATGAACGCATAGACTATCGTCGGGCCGCAAAAGTTGAAACCGGCCTTTTTCAGGTCCTTGGACATCTGCACCGACAGCGGCGTCTGCGTCGGCATTTCGGCCATAGTGGTCCAGTGGTTCTGGATCGGTTTGCCGTCAACATAGCGCCACAGATAAGTGTCAAAACCCTCACGGGCCTCGATCTCGGCCCAGACCTTCGCACCTTTTATTGCCGCCTCGATCTTGCCTCGGTGGCGGACTATACCGGCGTCTTGTAGCAACCGCTCCACGTCCTTTTCCGTATAGTTCGCAACTACTTGCGGATCGAAATCGGCAAACGCCGCGCGAAAATTATCGCGTTTTTTCAATATCGTGATCCAACTCAGTCCCGCCTGAAACCCGTCCAGAACCAGTTTCTCCCACAGCGCGCGGCTGTCATAATCGGGCACGCCCCACTCTTGGTCGTGATAGCGCACATAAATGTCTTCGGTTCCACACCACGGGCATCTGTCGGTCATTTTCTCACTCCTTCACAGGTCAATAAATAGTATTTTAGACAAATGAGAACAAAATAGGAACCATTAACTCGGTATTAGGGGATTCACAGCCATGCTTGGACCAACAGTTCCCAGCGTATAGGTATCTCGATGTCAAAGCTCCAAGCTCTCCGCCCGGTCAGCACTGTCACCCGCACATCTGCTCGCACCCCCAAACCAACCTACCGTCGCCGCCGAGCATCAGTCCGAACCGGAAACTGCGGTCGATCTGGTGCGACGCGCGATTGTCAAAAACACGGTGATTTTGGCCTATCAACCGGTGGTTCATGGTAATAGCCCATCAAAGCCGGCTTTCTACGAGGGATTGATCCGGGTGCCCGACAGCAATGGTGAAATCATTCCGGCCGCGGCCTTTATCACCCATGTAGAAGAAAATATTCTGGGCCGTATGCTCGACTGCTGCGCTGTGGAACAGGGCGTGGCAGAGCTGGCTGCGCAACCTTGGCTGCGGCTGGCAATAAATGCCTCCCCGCTCAGCATCGTCGATCCCTTATGGCAGGCGACGCTCAAAAATAGCTTGGATGCAGATCCGACCGTGGCCGAACGATTGATTGTCGAAGTGACTGAAACCTCGAAGGTTGCGGATATGGCCCAATTTGTGGAACAGGTCGACCGCGTGCGCAATCAGGGAGTATCCTTTGCACTGGACGATTTCGGTGCCGGGTATACATCGTTTCGCATTCTCAAAGAGGCACGGTTTGACATCGTCAAAATCGACGGCCAGTTTATCCGCAACATTCACAACGATCGCGACAGCCAAGCGCTGACCAAAGCCTTGATCGACATTGCAACTCATTTTGATATGCTCGTCGTCGCAGAGGCCGTAGAACAACAACAAGAGATGGACTGTCTGGTCGAAATGAAGGTCGACTGCATGCAGGGCTACCTGTTCGGACAACCTGAAATCCTGCCGTCCTGGTCCGATGAATTGTCCCGGTCGGCACGCTCCTGAATTCGGACCCATGGTGCACTGCACCAAATAAATTGACATCCCGGTCATTGCCTGCAAAAACACAGTTGCATTTTTTGGAGGGAAGATCTCATGACCGGCATTGTTATTGCAGCCGCTGCGCGCACGGCGGTGGGCAGTTTTATGGGCAGTTTTGGCACGACACCGGCCCATGTTCTGGGCGCGGCCGCGATCGAGGCTGCCGTGGCGCGGGCCGGTATCGACTCATCCGAAGTTGACGAGACAATTCTGGGTCAGGTCCTGACCGCAGCCCAAGGTCAAAACCCGGCGCGTCAGGCGCATATTCTGGCCGGTTTGCCCGAAACCTCGGCCGCATGGGGACTTAATCAGGTTTGCGGCTCTGGTTTGCGGGCGGTGGCCTTGGCCGCCCAGCATATCCAGCTTGGCGATGCCCAGATCATGATCGCCGGCGGACAAGAGAGCATGAGCCTGAGCCAGCATTCCGCCTATCTGCGGGCTGGTCAAAAAATGGGCGATCTGTCGATGATCGACACGATGGTTCGGGATGGGTTGTGGGATGCGTTCAACGGCTATCACATGGGCATTACCGCAGAAAACGTCGCCGCCAAATTTTCGGTTGACCGCAAAGCCCAGGACGCATTCGCGCTGGCCTCGCAACAAAAGGCCGGTATTGCGCAGACCGCAGGCAGATTTGTCGACGAAATCACGCCTGTCACGGTGAAATCACGGCGGGCAGAGACCGTCGTCGACAGCGACGAATATATCCGCGGCGCCACCGATTTGGACGCCCTGACCAAGCTGCGCCCCGCGTTTGACCGCGATGGCACAGTGACAGCGGGAAATGCCTCTGGCTTGAATGACGGCGCGGCTGTTGCTCTGCTTATGAGTGCCAAAAATGCTGAAAAACGCGGGATCGAACCCTTGGCCCGGATCGTATCCTATGCAACGGCCGGTCTGGACCCCAAAATTATGGGTATCGGCCCGATCTATGCCTCGCGCAAGGCTTTGGCCAAGGCGGGCTGGACGGTGGGTGATCTGGATCTGGTTGAGGCCAACGAAGCCTTTGCCGCTCAGGCCTGTGCGGTAAATGCCGAAATGGGCTGGGACCCGAAAATCGTCAATGTAAACGGCGGGGCAATTGCCATCGGCCACCCTATTGGCGCATCGGGTTGTCGCGTGCTGAACACATTGCTGTTCGAGATGAGGCGGCGGGACGCGAAACGCGGCCTGGCTACGCTGTGCATCGGCGGTGGTATGGGTGTGGCGATGTGTGTTGAACGAGGTTAGGTCTGAAGTCAGACCAACAAGAGATTTGGGCGGTGCCCAACCGGGCGACCGCCGACGGGTTTGCTAACTCGATAGTTTCGAAATCTCTTCTTTCAACTTGAGCTTTTGCTTTTTGAGTTCTGCTATCTCCAAGTCGTCCGACCCTGGTTGCCGCTGTATATGCGCAACCCTGTCTGACAATGCGGAATGTTTTTTCTTGAGTTCTTCAACATGGGAACTCACGCTCATATTACACCTCCTAGTCGGTTTCAGGACCTCAAATGCACCACAGATTTTGAGTCGTGTCACGACTTGTTTTTGGAATTCTGCCGTAATCGGCAGTTTTCGGCTGCGCATCGCGTCTGTTTGTCAGAGCGTCACGGCCGCACCTGTGCGCAGAACTGCACGTGCGGCTGGGCTGTAATCATCGCCGTCCTGCTGATGCTTGAGCCCAGAATGCACAAGGAACGGCGCCAGCAATTGCAGGGCAGCACGGCTGTTTTTGCGCCCCTGCACCAGCACCCGTTTGGCCGGCATTCCAGCCCGCGCCGACAGGGGCAAAATTCGGATATCGCCGACACCGTCGCCCAGAGCTGTCAGGATATCGGCCAGCCGGTCAGCGGTGTGAACAATACTGATCGTGCCCTTGGGGCGCAGACGTTTCAGACAATGCCGAAGCCAACCGTCCAAATCCATGGTTTCTGTATGGGCTACGGATTTATCCTCATTGGCTGGACGGGTGCTGTGGCCCACAGGGTAAAACGGCGGGTTTGTCATGACATGATCGAACTGCGCCGCATGCAAAGGCGCAGGCAAGGCCGCAATATCGGCACAGGTCACCTGCAACGGCGCCTCGTTTCGGGCCGCATTTCGCCTCGCCAACTCGGCATAGGCCGCTTGCAGCTCGACACCGGTGATCTGAACACCTGATACCCGATGTGCAAGGCACAAAGCCGCCACACCAACACCACAGCCGACATCCAATACACTCTCGCCTGACTTTGCCGGCACGCAGGCCGCCAGAAATACCGGATCAGTTGCAGCACGATAGCCGATTTTGGGTTGCAGAACCGCAATGCGCCCGTCCAGAAACCGGTCCGAGGTCAACGCCTCGGGGGGCCAGGACGCGCCGGTGTCAGCCGCATCGCACATCAGGTGTCTGGCAATGAAACATCATTGTCCCGCAGGATGGCCCGCGCCATAAACAATTCGGCATCGGCCACCATCAGGCGGCGCGGCATTATGCCTATGGATCCTTCCAGCACGCTCATGTGGACGTCCAGGTCGAAGCAGGTTATATCCTCGGCCCGTAGGAGTGCGGTTGCAAAAGCAACAAGTGTCGGGTCATTGGTGCGCAAGAGTTCTTTCATAGTCTCTCAGTTAGCTGTAATGCAGGGATGTTGTCGAGCGCGATAATACAGAATTCAAGGGGACGACGTGTCAGAGATAAAACCACAAGACAGGCTGATGCAAATTCTGGCGGCCGATATGGACGCAGTGAACGTATTGATCCGAGACCGCATGGCGTCAAAACATGCGCCGCGCATCCCCCAAGTAACCGCCCATCTGGTCGAGGCCGGTGGCAAGCGGTTGCGCCCTTTGCTGACGCTGGCTGCGGCCAAGCTGTGTGGGTACGATGGCCCGTATCATGTGCATTTGGCGGCAACCGTAGAATTCATTCATACCGCCACATTGTTGCATGATGATGTCGTGGACGAAAGTTCACAGCGTCGCGGTCGGCCCACGGCCAACCTCTTGTGGGATAACCAGTCTTCCGTTCTGGTTGGCGACTATCTGTTTTCACGATCGTTTCAATTGATGGTCGAGACCGGATCGCTTCGTGTCTTGGATATTCTGGCCAACGCGTCTGCAACCATTGCCGAAGGCGAAGTGCTGCAACTGACAGCCGCCAACAGTCTGGCAACAGACGAAGCGATCTATTTACAGATTGTGCGGGGCAAAACGGCGGCATTGTTTGCTGCGGCAACCGAGGTCGGCGGTGTCATTGCCAAAGCCCCGCAACAGCATATCGATGCGCTGCGATCCTATGGCGATGCATTGGGCATTTGTTTTCAGATCGTCGACGACCTGTTGGATTACAGCGGGTCGGCGGCGAGCATGGGCAAAAACGTTGGCGACGACTTTCGCGAAGGCAAGATGACGCTGCCGGTAATCAAGGCCGTGGCACAAGCCACTGCAGACGAGCGGGCTTTTTGGTCGCGTACGATGGAAAAACGCAAAATCGTCGCTGGTGATCTGGAACAGGCACTGGCGTTGATGGACAAATACGGCACCTTGTCAGCCACCCGCGCCGAGGCCGAGCACTGGGCCGGCATAGCGCGACAGTCATTGACAGCCCTGCCCGACAGTGCGCTGCGCGAGGTGTTGGACGACCTGTTGGGGTATGTTATGTCGCGGGTGACCTAAACACCGTTGGGCACACCCACCAGTTTGGATATGCCTGTGCGATCCGCGCGGCTGCATGTGCTGCGGACGCCGTGTCTTTAAACAACCCGAAACATGTGGCACCTGACCCCGACATGCGCGCCAAAATGGCACCGTTTTGCGAAAGTTCGGACACTACATCCAAGATCACCGGCGCCAATTCACAGGCCGCGGATTGCAGATCATTGCGCTGCGATGACAGCCAGCCGATTGCGGCTTCTGCGTTTGGAAAATCCGGAAGGTCGTGGCCAAAACCTGCGCCGTCATACCGGTCCAAATTGGCAAATACAGCGGCGGTCGAAACCCCCGGACCCGGATTGATCAAAACCGCATGCAAGTCTGGCAAAGTCACGGACGTCAACTGTTCGCCGATCCCGCGCATGCGGACCGCGCGCTGATCCAGACAGACCGGCACATCCGCCCCCAAAGCCAGTATCGCATTGGCTGCGGGCATTGGGCATTTGCGCAACCGTGCATAGGCCCGCAAAACCGCCGCCGCATCGGCCGATCCGCCGCCGATACCAGCGGCAACCGGCAGGTTTTTTTCTAGGTGAATGTCCACCGCTGGCTGCGGGTCAAACAGGTTCAGCGCCTGTCTTGTGCTATTGTCCCGACCAGCGGTCAGACCAGTGGCAAATGGCCCGCTAATCGACAGCCGTGTTTTTTTGGCAGATGCCAAAGTAACCCTGTCGCTACACTCCGCAAAAACCACAATACTGTCCAAAACATGATAGCCGTCGGCGCGACGCCCGGTGACATGCAGCGCCAAATTGACCTTGGCGCGTGCCAGTTCACTTGCCGGCATCACCCGCCCCAACAGCATTGGCAGCCTCTTCTTTCAGAACCGCGTCCAAACCCACGTCCAACTTGCGCCGAATGCGGTCTGCTTCTTTCTCCTCTGGTTCAAAAGACAAGGACCGCTTCCACTGGAACTGGGCTTCGCGATTGCGTCCGACAGCCCAGTATACATCGCCCAAATGGTCGTTGATGATCGGGTCGTTTGGCACCAACGCGACGGCGCGTTCCATTGGCTCAATGGCTTCTGCGAATTTCCCAACGCGAAACAGGAGCCATCCCAGACTGTCGGTAATAAACCCGTCGTCAGGTCGAGCGTTGACCGCCTGTTTTATCATCTCTTCTGCCTCGTCCAGCTTTATGTTCTTTTCCACAAGTGAATAGCCAAGATAGTTCAGCACCAACGGCTGGCCCGGTGACAGGTCCAACGCGTGGCGAAAATCTGTTTCTGCCCTGTCCCAAATATCCAGCCGTTCCAACGTCACTGCGCGTGCATAAAAGACGAACCAGTGTGACGGGTTTTCCTGTGTGATCAGGGCCACGGCCCGATCATAGGACTGTAGCGCGTCTTCGTAACGGTCCTGTCCGCGCAGCGCATCGGCAAGCGACGTGTGAACGGCTTGGATATCGCTGTTACTGCGGGCCAAACCACGCAACACTTCGATCGATGCGTCGGTCTTGTCCGCCTCGGCCAATGTGTCGGCGCGTCCAAACTCTGCGTCCAAAAACAGCGGGTCATCTTCGGCAACCCGGGCGTAATCCTTGATCGCCAGATCAAACTGGCCTTGTTCGCGCAACAACTCCGCAGACAAAAGATTTGCAACTGCATAGTCTTGGCGCACGTATTGAGCGATGCGCGAATACATCAATGCAAACCGATCGCCCTGTTCTCCGGACAAGGCGCTGGCGAGCGTAAAGAAAACCTCTGCCACACCGTCGCCGGGGCTGTTCAGAAAATCAAAGGGGACTTCTGTGTCGGCGCGAATACGATTGCGCAGTTGCAACAGTTGGCGGTCTCCGGACAGGCCAATTGTGGCGTCCAGATAGCCTATTGCTTTGTCCTGCTGCCCGATCTGGGTCAGAACCTGCACATGCGCCGTGATGCTGCCCCGATTGAGGTGTAACGGCTGACCGTCGCCCTCGAATATTGCATTAGACCCTTCAAAATCACCAACAACAGCCAGCGCCAGAGCCTTGTGATAAGACCCGAACAGTGTCAACGCTTCGGCCCCGCCCAAGGTATCAAAATGGGCGCCCGCAGCCGCCATTTGTCCCTGGCCCAACAGAACCCAGCCTTTGACCAGACCCTGCAACAGCGGGCTGAACCGCTCTGCTCCATCGTCCAGCAGAACCAGCGCGTCAGTGAAGTTTTCCTGTTTGACCAAATGTGCCAACGACACCAGATCGGTGAGTTGGCTGTCGAGCTCCAGCGCGTGCATTTGCTCGGTTAACGCAACAGCACGATCCATGGCGCCTCGGGCAACGTGGGCGACCAATGCGTTTTGCAACAAGAACGGATTTTCAGGATCACTCTCCAGCGCCCGTGTGTACAGGCGTGCTGCGGCTTCGTAATCATTGTTCAGGTTGGCCTGATTGGCCGCCAGATAGGCGCCGGAAATACTGCCTGCCTGCGCTAGAACCGGAAGCAAGGAAAACACAGCCACCGCAAGAGTGGAACGTAGAAATCTCAGGTCCATAGGGGTATGCCATCCTTGCAAAAGTCGCGATCTGTCGAAACCTAAACTGCTGCTTGGGGTTTTACAATGGCCCGCCACACCACAGCGCCACACAATATCGCCAGCGGGTTTGGCAGGCCAGAGCATTCACCGCCAAACCAGTTGTTATTCACCTGCTACATGTTCGGATAGTTTGGCCCCTCGCCGCCTTGAGGCGTGACCCAAGTGATATTCTCGCAGGGGTCCTTGATATCACAGGTTTTGCAATGCACACAGTTTTGGGCATTGATCTGGAAGCGCGGGTTGGACCCGTCGTCGTCTCGCAGAACCTCATAGACCCCCGCCGGACAATAGCGCTGCGCTGGTTCGGCAAACTGTGGCAGGTTCACGCCAATCGGGATGGTAGCGTCCGCCAGCGCCAGATGACAAGGCGCGTCCTCTGCGTGGTTGGTGCCCGAAAAGCTGACATTCGTCAGACGGTCAAAGCTGATTTTGCCATCCGGTTTGGGATATTCTATTCCCGCGTGTTGCGATGCGGGTTCTGTCGACTGGGCATCATTCTTGCCATGTTTAAGCGTCCCCAGCGGGTTCCATCCTGTCAGATTGGACACCCACATATCAAACCCACCCAATGCCAACGAGGCCCAGAGACCAAACTTGGACCACAGGGGTTTGACATTGCGCACGTGTTTCAGGTCGGTTGCTATTGGCCCGGTACGCAAATCGACTTCATAGGCGGTCAACTCGTCACCCGACCGGCCGGCTTTGATTGCCGCAAATGCGGCCTCGGCAGCGGCTTTGCCCGACAGCATTGCATTGTGGTTGCCCTTGATCCGCGGCACGTTCACCAAACCGGCAGAGCAACCCAACAATGCGCCCCCTGGAAAGACTACCTTTGGGATCGACTGCCATCCACCCTCGGTTATGGCCCGGGCGCCGTAAGCGATACGCTTGCCGCCCTCCAACAGTTCGGCCACCTTAGGATGGTGCTTGAAACGTTGAAATTCCATGTAGGGAAACAAGTGCGGGTTCTTGTAGTTCAGGTGCACCACAAAGCCCACATAGACCTGATTGTTATCGAGATGATAGATAAACGATCCGCCACCGGCATTACGCCCCAACGGCCAGCCCATCGTGTGGGTCACTTTGCCTTCGGAATGTTTGGCCGGATCGACCTCCCAGATCTCTTTCATGCCCAAGCCATATTTCTGAACATCGCTGTCGCGGTCCAAATCATATTTCGCAATCACTTGTTTTGACAGGGACCCGCGCACACCTTCGGACAGGAAAACATATTTGCCGTTCAAAACCATTCCCGGTTCGTAGTTCGGGCCTGGCGTGCCGTCTTTTAGCTTGCCGAACTCGCCGGCAACCACGCCCTTGAGCTGATCATCGTCGCCGTAGACCAATTCGGAACAGGCCATTCCCGGAAAAATCTCGACGCCCATCTCTTCTGCTTGCTCGGCCATCCACCGGCACAGGTTCGCCATCGACACAATGTAATTTCCGTGGTTATTCAACAGCGGAGGCATGGGAAAATTCGGGATTTTGAAGCCGCCCTTTTCGGTCAGCATCAGGAAATTATCCTCTTTGACTTTCACCGTAACCGGTGCCCCTTTGTCCGCCCAATCCGGGATCAACGCGTTCAGCCCGCTGGGGTCCAGAACCGCGCCAGACAGAATATGCGCACCGATTTCCGAGCCTTTTTCCAGCACCACAATATCAAGATCGGCATCCAGTTGCTTGAGCCGGATCGCGGCGGACAAACCTGCAGGCCCCGCGCCGACGATGACAACATCATAGTCCATTGTTTCGCGTTCGATTTCGATGTCGGTCATATCGGCTCCGTTGATCATGTCTGCATTCAGCTTTTAACCCGTGCATATCAACAACCTTTTTAACTGTCACGCATTAGGTCTTGCGACATCCACGCACGAAGCCCGCCAGAAAACGACATTTTTTTGTGCAACCGCCAAATTGTGGGCGAATCCCACCCCTGCTGCGCAATTTGGGCCGCTGTGCAAATCATTCTCTATTGCACAATATCCGTCGGGTTTTTATGGTCACGTCTTACAGATCAACCAAGGGCGCCATAAGTCATGGAAAAATTACCGATTACACCGACCGGCTTCAAAGCCGCCGATGACGAGTTGAAACGGTTAAAATCCACCGACCGTCCAGCTGTAATCAAAGCCATTGCCGAAGCTCGCGAACATGGCGACCTGTCCGAGAACGCCGAATACCATGCCGCGCGTGAACAGCAGAGCCATATTGAAACCCGGATCAAGGTCCTGGAAAATTTGATTGGTCGTGCCGATGTTATCAACGTGTCCAAACTGTCGGGTTCCGTTAAATTCGGGGCAACAGTTGCACTGGTCGACGAAGATACCGAAGAAGAAAAAACTTTTCAGATCGTGGGCGAAAGCGAAGCCAATATTGAAAAAGGCTTGTTGAACATCAAATCACCCATCGCGCGGGCTTTGATCAGCAAAGAAGAAGGCGACAGCGTCGAGGTGATCACACCCGGTGGTACGAAATATTACGAAATCGTCAGCGTAAAATTCATCTAACCAAAACCCCGTTTTAGCCTCACAGGCAGGGTATCACCATATCTGCACTTGGTGGCATTCGCGACCGTGTCGCACTTAGCCTCGGCACGGGTCGATACCTGCACTGCACCTGCACTGCGCGTGCCTGCATGTTGAATGGACGGATCGCGCGACCCTTTGGCCAACCGCTAAGGTCGCAATCCAAATTCGCTATAGGGTAAGAACTGCACCAGATCATTTTTTCGGATATCTTGGGCGTCGTCGGGCAATTCGACCAATCCGGTTGCCCAGCTCAAACCTGAAATTCGCCCCGATCCCTCGGATTTGAAGACCTCTGCCTGACCATCGCCGTTAATCCGTGCACGCAAGAACTCTCGTCTGCCAGCCTTTTTGGTTTTTGAAAATGCCGCCGGAACAGCAAAACCCTGACGCGCGGGCCAGCCAGCACCCGACAGAAGACAAAGCGAAGGTCGGGCGAAAACCAGCGTGCACACCAGTGCCGCCACCGGATTGCCCGGCAAACCAAAGACCGGCACACCGCGCCACAGCGCCAATGCCAGCGGGCGACCGGGTTTGACCGCGATGCGCCATGTTTGCAGCCCACCTTCTGCTGCCAACAGTGCCGAGACGTGGTCTTCGTCACCGGCAGAGGCACCGCCGCTGGTCAGGATCGCATCAACCTGTGCCACCGCATCATTCAATCGGTCGCGCAGCACGTCGACATCATCATCCACATGGCCCAGGTCGACCGCGTCAAACCCCCATTGCCCGATGATATCCAGCAACATTGGACGGTTGGCATCGAATATCTGCCCCTCTGTGGCCGCACTGCCGGCAGGTACCACTTCGGATCCGGTGGACAAGACCCCGACACGCAGCCGTTTGAATACCGGCACGACGTTGTGACCAGACGCGGCCAAAAGCGCCAGATCAGCCGCCCCCAGATGGTTGGATTTGGGCAAAATGACATCGCCCACGGCAAAATCTTCGCCAGCTTTGCGGCAATTGGCCCCGTGCCTCAACCCTCGGTGAAACGCAATTTTTGTCGGCGCATCTGCCGTGTCGAGCCTGGTGTCTTCGTCCAAAACCACCGTGTCGACGCCCAAGGGCAAGGCCGCACCTGTCAGTATGCGGATCGCGTGGCCTTGCGGCAGTGACCCGTCAAATGGAATGCCTGCCGCTGCGCGCCCGACCACCAGCGGCAACTCACAAATATCCGCATCGGGCACTGCGCCAAAGGCAAAACCGTATCCGTCCACCGCCGAGTTGGCCAAAGGTGGATTGGCGCGTAGGGCCTTAATATCTTGGGCCAAAACACGGCCCCCCGCCTGGCTCAAGTCAACCGTCGTCGGCGCAACCACCGACGCAAGCCCGGACCGCAAGCGATCAAGCGCCAGATCAACCGGCGTCCAATCAACCCCGGCAGGCATCGCGAAACAGTCATTTTTCAGGGGCGGCGGCTTCATCTTGTCAGGCCAGTATGTGCAAGGATGAAATCGGCGATCGCCGATGTATCCCCCAGATCGAAAACCGGACGCTTCACGGCCTCCAACACGGTATCAGACGCCACTGCCAGCACATGAGGGTCGCTTGAGACAATCAACGGATTTCCGGTTTCGGCGCGAAAACATTCGATTTTGTCTATCGGTTCGGACTTATACCCTTCGACCAGGATCAAGTCGCAAGGCGACAGCTTGGCCAACAACTCGTCAAATGTCGGTTCTTGGCCGCCGCGCAATTCGTGCATAATGCACCACCGGTTATACGACCCCAGAACGACCTCTTGCGCACCGGCTTGGCGGTGTCGATAGCTGTCGCGTCCCGGATGATCGACATCAAAGCTATGGTGGGCATGTTTGACCGTGGACACGACAAGACCGCGTCGCGAAATATCAGCCACCAAACGCTCCATCAGTCCGGTTTTGCCAGAATTTTTCCAGCCGACGACACCAAAGACCTTCACGATGTTTGCTCCTGCAATAATTGTTTGGCCCGCGCCATATCATCGGGCGTATTCACATTGAAAAACGGATCGATCCCCGCAAATTCAAAAACCACATCTTCGCAGCCATGTCGATCCGTCCAGAGCACAACTTTGCGCATACCAGCGGCAAGCGCAGCCCTCAAATCATCGCGCAGTGCCACCGGCCATAGCGCAAAAGTCGGATGACGAGACAGGCCGCGCTCAGACTCTATCGTTGCGGCCATGGCCAATCCCTGGGCTGATCGGACCGCCCCTTGCTGTAACCGCGCAACCAAAGTTTTGGGAAAAAACGGCGTGTCGGCGGCGGCAGTGACAATCTGGTCGCACCCTTGCAACGCCGCATAATCCATTCCGGCCAACACTCCCGCCAAGGGGCCGGCAAACCCTGCAACACTGTCTGATACCACCGGCAGGTCAAACCCGGAAAACCGGCTCGCATCGCCGTTCGCGTTCAAAACCAGACCTGATACTTGTGGCGCCAAACGGGCAATTGCATGGGCCAGCAGGGGCTGTCCGGCCAAATTCAACAACCCCTTGTCACCGCCGCCCATACGTCGCGAAAGACCACCGGCCAGTATGACACCCAGCGGCCTATTCATCGCGCGTGCCTTTGCGGATTGTCTTGGGATCTTCGGGCGTGCTTGCGGGGTCAACATCCCGAATTAACCGGTGCTCACCGGCCAGACAGGTGTACCGCTGACCGCGCAACCGGCCGATCAGGGTCAGGTTTACCTGTTCGGCAATTTCCGCGCCCCATGCGGTAAATCCGGACCGTGACGCCAGAACCGGAATGCCCATCAACGCGCATTTGATCACCATTTCAGAGGTCAGGCGGCCGGTGGTGTACATAGTTTTATCGCCTGCAGGCGTATTTGTGCTGCGCATCCAGCCGGCGATTTTGTCCACCGCGTTGTGGCGACCGACATCCTCCATATAAACCAGAGGCCGACGCCCCTGACACAGCACGGTTCCGTGGATCGCCCCCGATGTCAGATACAAACTCGGCGTCGTGTTGATCACCCGCGCTAGATGATACAAGTCCGATATTTTCACTGTGGTATCAGGCAGTTTTACGCTGTCCAACCCATCCATCATATCGCCGAAAACCGTGCCGACGGCACAGCCAGACGTGCGGGTTTTTTTGCGCAGTTTTTCCTCAAAATTGCTATGACCGTCTGTACGGACGACTACGGTTTCCAACTCGGCATCAAAATCAACAGCCAGCACCGCCTCTTGCTCTGCCAGCATGCCTTGATTGTATAAAAAGCCCAATGCCAGATATTCGGGGTAGTCCCCGATAGTCATCGCGGTCACGATCTCGGTGCCATTCAGAAAGATCGTCAAGGGGCGTTCTTCTACCACTTTGATAGTATCGCGCGCGCCTAGGTGATCCACTCCTTGCACAGAGCGGGTCAAGCGCGGATCGTCAGGATCGGGCGCGATGATATAAGACGATTGATCTTGTGAATTGGGCAATTGCCACCTGCTGGGTTTTGACGTAGGCCTGTCACCCTAGGGCCAACAGGTTCGAATTCCAACACCGAGTTTTGACATGAGCAATGCGACATTCAGCACCAAACGCGCCTTCTTGCTTGGCTATCGCGACGCCTTGCCGTTTTTTCTGATCGTGGTGCCCTTTGGTACGCTGTTTGGCGTGGTTGGTACCGAAGCCGGCTTGACGCTGGCGCAAACCATGGCGTTTTCGACCCTTGTGGTCGCCGGCGCATCACAGTTTACCGCCGTTGCCATGATGATCGAGCATGCGCCCACCGCGATTGTCGTGTTTGCCGCCATTGCTGTGAACCTGCGGATGGTGATGTATTCAGCCGCCCTGGTTCCACATTTTGGCCGGGCACCGCTGGGCATGCGGGCGCTGTTGTCCTATTTCCTGATCGACCAGACCTTTGCCATTGCGACCAATAAATATGCAGAGGTTCCCGGCATGTCTATCAACCAGAAGATGGCGTATTTTTCCGGCGCCTTCTGGTTCATGATGCCTGTCTGGATTGTCGCAACCTATCTAGGGGCCACCTTTGGCAGTGCAATCCCGCCGGAATATTCACTGGATTTCGCCGTGCCGATTTGCTTTCTGGCCCTGTCGGCCCCTGCGATGCGAAATTTTGCATTTTTCATGGCCGGTGTTACGTCGATTGTGATGACATTGGTGCTGATATTTGTCCCGTTCAAACTGGGGCTGATTATTGCCGCCGTGATCGCAATGATCGTCGGTGTTCAGACCGAAAACTGGATGGAAAGGCGCAAACCATGATCACGGCAAGCTCGACGACGATCTGGTTGGTCATTTTTGGACTGGCCGCGGGAACATATCTGATCAGGTTTTCGTTTCTGGGCCTGCTCGATGGTGATAAAATGCCGCTTTGGATGTCGCGGCACCTGAAATTTGTCGGCGTGGCTGTTATGCCCGGCATTGCCGCACCGGCGGTGATCTGGCCCGACGCCACGGGTGGCGAGCTTGATCTGGCCCGCTTGCTGGCCGCGGCCGCAGCCTTAGGCATTGGCATGTGGCGCCGCAGCGTTTTGGCGTCGGTTCTGGCCGGTTTGATCACGCTGTATCTGGCACTGTACCTGTTCGGCTAAACCGGAAAAGCAGTTGTCCGAAACACCGTGCGCAGCGCAAAACTGGTGTGCATCTGGGACACGCCGGGCAAACGGGACAGGTACTGGCGGTGGATGCGTGCAAAATCATCCGTGTCATGGGCCGTGATTTTGAGCTGGTAATCCGCCGTGCCGGCCATCAGGTGACATTCCAACAGATCAGGGATCAAGGCCACTTCTTTTTCAAAGGCGTCAAGGATCGTGTCCGACTGGCCCGACAAGGTTATTTCAACAAAAACCACAGTCGGGCGATCAATTTTACGCGCATTCAACAGAGCCACATATCCGTTGATGATCCCCTCTGCCTCCAGCCTTTGAACGCGACGGTGACAGGCGGATGGTGACAAGCTAATTTGGTCGGCCAAATCAGAGTTGCTCAACCTACCGGATTTTTGCAACCGTCGCAGGATTCGACGGTCTGTATCGTCAATGTTGTACATTCCGCAGGACCTTCTATAAATTAACTTGTTTGTCGAATATTATTCGAATAATTCTCATAATTAAACAACAAAAAGAGAGACCTGTTTCATTGGCTCGGGCATAATATCTGTGTCGAAGCATGAAATCAGGAGACTCTCAATGCTTATCGGTTGCCCCAAAGAGATCAAAAACCGCGAATTTCGCGTCGGCTTAACCCCATCAGCCGCAATGGAGGCCACAGCCCGTGGTCACAGTGTTATTGTCGAGACCAACGCCGGTGCCGGAGCCGGTTTTCCGGACGCGGATTATTTGGCGGCCGGTGCGCAAGTCGTTGACACCGCCGCCGAGATTTTCGCGCGGGCGGATATGGTGGTCAAGGTCAAAGAACCCCAGCCGGTCGAGCGTAAACAACTGCGCGAGGGCCAGATCCTGTTCACCTATCTGCACCTGGCCCCCGATCCCGACCAGACGCGTGATCTGATAGACAGCGGTTGCACCGCAATTGCCTATGAAACCGTGACCGACCGCAACGGTGGCCTGCCGCTGCTGGCGCCAATGTCAGAAGTGGCTGGCAAACTGGCCCCACAGGTGGGCAGTTGGACCTTGCAAAAGGCCAATGGCGGGCGCGGTGTGTTGATGGGCGGCGTGCCCGGTGTCGGTCCGGCCGAGGTCGTGGTTCTGGGTGGCGGCGTTGTTGGCACCCATGCCGCACGCATCGCTGCTGGTATGGGCGCACAGGTTACGGTTCTGGATCTGTCGATGCCACGCATGCGCTATCTCGACGATGCGTTTCGGGGCGAGTTTCAGACCCGCTATGCGTCCAGAGGCAATACGGCTGAACTCATCGCAACAGCCGACATGGTGATCGGTGCTGTTCTGGTGCCCGGTGCCGAGGCGCCCAAGCTGATCTCGCGGGCGCAATTGTCCGACATGAAACCCGGATCCGTGATGGTGGATGTGGCCATTGATCAGGGCGGCTGCTTCGAGACCTCGCATGCCACCACGCACGACGACCCGATCTACGAGGTCGATGGCATCATGCATTATTGTGTGGCCAACATGCCTGGCGCCGTCGCACGCACCGCAACCATAGCGCTGGGCAACGCGACCATGCCATTTATGATGGCCTTGGCCAACAAAGGATGGAAGCAAGCCTGCGAAGAGGACGAGCATCTGTTGAACGGCTTAAACGTCCACGCAGGTGTGCTGACATATTATGCTGTGGGCAAAGCCCTAGGTATCGATGTAATTTCGCCCCAGCTGGCTCTTAAAATGTAATTTTTGGCGCCCGCCAATGCGGGCGCCTGTTTCTCAAACCAGGTGGCTCAGGCCTTTGCGGCCATCAGATCACGGATTTCAAGCAACAGTTCAGCTTCGGTCGGCGCCGCCGGTTCTGGCTCTGTTGCAACTGCCTCTTCTTCTTTCTTTTTCATGTTGTTCACAGTTCTCACCAACATGAACACGACAAAGGCGATGATCAGAAAGTTGATTACAGCCATGATAAACCGGCCATAGGCAAAGACGGCTGCGCCGGCTTCTTCGGCTTCGGCCAACGTCGGAAACTCGCCGCCGCCCACGACAACGAACAGCGACGCAAAATCCAAGCCGCCGGTGAACAAGCTGATGATCGGATTGACCAGATCGCCGACCATTGATTTGACGATCGCTGTGAACGCCGCACCGATGATAATGCCCACGGCCATGTCCATGACATTTCCCTTGGCGATAAACTTTTTGAACTCTTCTAACATTGTGTCCCCTCCAGGATTTTTGCTATGGCCCTTATTTGTGTTCGATCTACCCGAATTCAACAAATTGTGACATAAATTTTGCTCTTGGTCCTTTTCTTTTAACTGTTAAGCACCAAATGTGGCGAAACCGGCTCAGGACTTCACCATGACCCTACACCAGACGATTAAGTCACCCACTGCCAAACTGTCACTGACAGACTTCCCGATCACGGCAAAATGGCCCGCTGTCAATCCCGACATTTTGCAGCTCTACTCGCTGCCGACACCCAATGGCATCAAGGTTCTTGTCGCGCTGAAAGAGCTGGGTATCGACTATGAATCCCACATCGTCAGCCTTTCCGACGCTGACCAGCACACGCCCGAGTTCCGGTCGCTGAACCCGAACAACAAGATCCCTGCGATCATTGATCCCAACGGCCCTGACGGCACGCCGTTGCCGCTGTGGGAAAGCGGCGCGATCCTGATTTATCTGGCCGAGAAAACCGGCAAACTGCTGCCGGCTGACCCCGCTAAACGCTATCAGGCAATTCAATGGATGATGTTCCAGATCGGCGGGCTGGAGCCCATGGTCGGTCAAATCGGGTTTTTCCATAAATTCGCCGGTAAAGAGTACGAGGACAAACGTCCCTTGCAGCGGTATATCGACGAAACCGCGCGTCTTTTGCGGGTTCTGGATGGCCAGTTGCAGAGGCGCGACTGGATCGTAGACGAGTTTTCAATGGCCGATATCGCCATTGCCCCGTGGCTGCGCAACATTCGCGACGGCTATCAGGTCAGCGATCTGGTTGGTTGGAGCGAGCTTGAAAATGTACCGGCTTACTTGGGCCGGTTTTTGGCCCGCCCGTCCGTTCAGGCGTCCCTGCCAAAACCATAGCGCCGGACCCGGCAAAACAAAGGCCGCGCAGACAATTGCTCTGTGCGGCCTTTTATCTGTAACGTCTTGATCTAACCGCGCAGCACGGCACCTGTCGCCTTGGTGACTTTGGCGATAATCTTGTCTGATACCGCCTCGATATCTTTGTCGGTCAGCGTGGTCTCGGTGGGTTGCAGGCGCACGGTTATGGCAATCGATTTCTTGCCCGCACCCATTTGAGCCTCGGCCTTGGCGCCTGTGAACTGATCGAACACCGACGCTTGTGCAATCAATGTCTTGTCGGCACCCTTGGCCGCATTCAACAGGGTCAACGCCTCGACCTCGGCATCCACAACAAAGGCAAAATCGCGATCAACCGCTTGCAGATCAGAGGCTTTCAGCGCTGGTCGCGCCGAGGTTTTCGCCCTTTTGAACGGTGGTTTTTGCACATGCACGGCAAAGGCCACCGCAGGTCCCTTGACGCCCAACGCTGCCAAAACTTTGGGATGCAGTTCGCCAAATCCAGCCAGCACATTTTTTGGCCCCAGCGACAGCTTGCCTGATCGGCCCGGATGCCACCATGTATTGGCACCGCGCAAAATCATCAGCTTGGACGGTGCACCAATGGCCGACAACACTGCCTCGGCATCGGCCTTGGCGTCATAGACATCCACCGGACGGCGCGCACCATGTGGATCGCGCGGGCCGGTGTGACCAACCAGAATACCGGTTGCCATAATCTCTTGCTCTTCGGGTTCGCCACCGTGAAACACCGGACCGACCTCGAACAGCGCCAAATCCATATTGCCGCGGGCCTGATTGCGCGATGCCGCCTGTAACAACGCCGGCAGCAGACTGGGCCGCATATGGCTCATATCACTGGATATCGGATTGCCCAGTTTCACCGCATCGGAGCCACCACCAAACAAGGTGGCAGAGGCCTGATCAATAAAGCTGTAGGTCACGCATTCATTATAGCCCAGCGCCGCAATGGTCCGGCGTGCCGTGGTTTCGCGCAGCTGCATCGGGGTCAGGATCGGCTTGGCCAATCCGGGCTCGGGACGGGTCATCGGCACGCCTTGCAGCTTGGTCAGCGATGCAATCCGCGCAATCTCCTCGACCAGATCGGCCGATCCCAGAACATCGGGTCGCCACGTCGGCGGTGTTACTTGATCGCCCTCAATAACAAAGCCCAGATCAGTCAGGGTCTGGCGCTGGGTCTCAGCCGGAATATCCATTCCCACCAGCGATTTCACCCGCTCGGTATCCAGTGTGTAGTGCCGCGCCACATCGGGAACAGCGCCGGCTATAATAGCTTCGGACACCTCGCCACCACACAGATCAATGATCATCTCGGCGGCCATATCAGCCCCCTTTGGCGTGAACGCCGGATCAACGCCACGTTCAAACCGGTACCGCGCGTCCGAGCTGATCTTGAGCTTGCGACCGGTGATCGCGATCATGATCGGATCCCAATAGGCGCTCTCGACAATCACGTTTACCGTGTCCGTGGTACAGCCAGACCCGGCACCGCCCATAATACCGGCAATACTCTCGATACCATTGGCATCAGAAATCGCCATCATGCCCTCTGACAGGGTATAGTCCTTGTCGTCCAGCGCCGTGACAGCCTCGCCGCCCTTGGCAAAATGCACCCGCAGATCGCCCTCGACCTTGTCGGCATCAAAAACGTGCAAAGGCCGGTTCAGGTCGTAGGTGAAAAAGTTGGTGATATCGACCAGAATAGAGATCGGACGCAGGCCAATCGCCTTGAGCCGTGCTTGCAGCCATGCCGGTGACGGGCCATTCTTTACGCCCTTGATTATCCGGCCGCAAAACAGCGGACAGCCCTTATCCATGACATCCGCATCAATGCTGACGTTCAGGTCGGATTTGAATGTCGGGGCCAGTTCCGGTTCGCCCAAAGGTCGCAAAGTCCCCAGACCGCGCGCCGCCAGATCACGCGCCACACCGCGCACGCCCAACGCATCGGGGCGGTTCGGCGTAATCGCAATCTCGATCACCGGATCAACTTTTTCGGGGCTGTGTTTGGCCAGATAATCGGTGAACTTGCTGCCCACAGCGGGTGCACCGGCCAGCTCGATAATACCGTTGTGTTCATCGGACAGTTCCATCTCGCGCTCGGACGCCATCATGCCATAGCTCTCGATGCCACGAATTTTGCCGACACCAATGGTGGTGTCGATGCCGGGCACGTAAACCCCTGGTTTGGCAACCACCACATGGATGCCCTCGCGGGCGTTGGGTGCCCCACAGATGATTTGTAATTCGCCATCGTCGGTATCGACCTTGCACACCCGCAGCTTGTCGGCATCGGGGTGCTTTTCGGCGTGGGTGACATAGCCAACAGTGAAATCCGACAGCTTGTCGAGCGGGTTTGTCACCTCTTCCACTTCCAACCCGAGGTCGGACAGGGCAAACACGATGTCATCTATGGAGGCATCGGTTTCGAGGTGATCTTTGAGCCAAGAGAGTGTGAATTTCATGGGATAATAGCCTCCGAAAAATTTGCGCGAACTGTACTCAACACAGCAATCATGATTGTAAGAACGAGCGCGACGGTAAGTAGGTACAATGATCGAAAAATGAACCGAAATAACTTTTCGCGAATAATAAGCTCACCACTTACGATGCGTTGATACTGGTGCGCAATGGGTTGTTTGTATTCATCGTTTTGCTTTTCAGGCAGCGCATCAAAATCCGCGGAGTCGAATTGATACTGGCATCGAATACACAACAAGGCGAGCACTAGATACATTATCAATTCCAGTGCGAGTGCAGATTGGTATATCTGATTCTTTCCACCCACAGAGAACATTATGCCAGTGATCCCTATCATCATTGATATGTGAGTTAAAAGAACGCCGCTTTTCCCCTCAACAGTCGCCAACCTCTTTTCCATCACCGCCAACCTAGGGGCTCCGCCATCGGTCGCATTGAACCGTCGACCGACTAGTTCATTTTCATCATCGCTAGCTTTGTAAGGACGCCATAAGAATTTGACGATTTTCCAACTCACCGCGAAATCCCGCCATGCAAATTCGGCTGGTTTAGCGCCGAAAATCCATAGTTCCGCAACCAGCGCAGATCAGAATCAAAAAACGCCCGCAAATCCGGTATGCCGTATTTCAGCATGGCAATCCGGTCGATGCCGATGCCAAAGGCAAAGCCTTGCCAGATGTCGGGGTCAACGCCTGCGGATCGCAGCACATGCGGGTGCACCATGCCCGATCCCAGAATTTCCAGCCAGCCGTCGCCCTCGCCAATTTTCAGCTGGCCATCGACCCAAGAGCACTGAATGTCGACCTCGGCCGACGGTTCGGTAAACGGAAAATGGCTGGCGCGAAAACGGGTTTTTATGCCCTCGATGCCAAAAAACGCCGAAAAGAATTCCTCAAGCACCCATTTCAGGTTGGCCATCGAAATATCTTTGTCAATCGCCAGCCCCTCTAGCTGATGAAACATCGGCGTGTGGGTGATGTCATAGTCGGACCGGTACACCCGACCCGGCGCAATCACGCGACAGGGCACACCGTGCTCTTCCATATAGCGGATTTGCACGGGGCTGGTGTGGGTGCGCAGCACATGCGGTGGCCGGTCGTCGCTGGCATCGCGGTGCATATAGAACGTATCATGTTCCTGACGCGACGGATGCTCGGGCGCGATGTTCAGCGCATCAAAATTATAGAAATCGTTCTCGATCTGCGGACCTTCGCCGACGGCAAAGCCCAGATCGGCAAAAATCGCGGCCAGCTCTTCGGTAACTTGGCTGATCGGGTGGATGGTGCCTTGGCGTTGCGGGCGGCCAGACAGGGACACGTCCAACCATTCGGACCGCAAACGCTCATTCAGCGCCGCATCGGACAGCGCTTCTTTCTTGGCGGCCAGCGCTGAGTTCAGCTCGTTTTTCAGCGCGTTCAGCGCCGGACCGGCGACTTGGCGTTCGTCAGGGGTCATTTTGCCCAGCTCGCGCATTTTTAGGCTAACCTCGCCCTTTTTGCCAATGGCCGCCACGCGCAGATCCTCAAGCGTACTCTCGTCACCCGCGGTTGCAATTCCGTCCAGATACCGCTGTTTCAGCGCGTCCAAGCCGTCCATGATATATCCCTCTAAACTTCGGTTTTTGGCCTATCACAAAGCGGGCCGATTGCAAGGGTGTGCTGGGTCGGCGTTTACGGTTCATTAAGTAATATTCGGTTAATTGAGTTGGTTGGATCTAATTTTAGGTAATTCTTATGCTTATTTTCGGAACAAGTGGCGACGATATCATCGAAGACAGCGCCCGGCGCGATCAGTTGACGGGCTATTCCGGCGCTGACACATTCACGTTGCTGGCGGATGGCAAGACCGACACGATACTGGATTTTCAGAACGGGTCGGACAAGATCGATCTGACCGCGTTCAATGTTACCTTTGCCTCGGTCGAGATCAAGTATCTGGGCGCGCGGACCTTTGTGATTTCGGTAAATGGCGAGCGCACCAAAATATTTATGGATGAGCCAGGTCGTTTCGAGGCCCCGATCGACCAGTTCTCGCTCGATGAAACCGACTTTATTTTTAATACCGGCGCCGGGGCTCCGGTTCCCAACGACATTCAGGACCGCCCTGGCCCAACCCGCCTGGAGGGCACAGACCAGACCGATATCTTTCACATGCAGCTCGATTATTACCGCGATGTTGTGGCCCAGTTTGATCCGACCAAAGACAAAATCGATCTGACCGCATTTAACACCAGCTTTGATGCTTTGACGTTCATTGAGCGCAAGCCCGGTAAAATCATTGTGGAACTGACCAACGAGAATCTGGTCATCCGCGATGTGTCTCATCTGATGCTGGCGGAAGATGTCGTCGAAGATTTGTTTATTTTCTGAGTTTTATTCTTAATTTAATTTAATTGCCAACCACTTAACGCCGCGACCTTAGTTAATTTTTTCACCCTACCCGCTAGCCTGTTCGCAACAGACTTCTGCGGGTACTTTCATGACAGCTTATGCAACAACTTCCCATTCCGATCTTCAAACTGAACCACCACCAGCTGAAGCTGGTGGGATCAACAGAGGCAGTTGAAACTGCCTTTTCTTAACTGAGCGCCTCCGGCGCACCTTTGAATTTCTTTGTCCGTCTGGAAGACGGAGGGTTTAAACCAAATGGTGGAAA
>CAXMUJ010000152.1:0-6304 GCA_964196455.1 uncultured Myxococcota bacterium
GGACCGTGTTGACCGTACACTCTGGAGAGTGGTGCACAGGCACCCGCCGAAGGGATAGCGATCTCAGGCGACAGAACAGAGGGGGCATCGACGCACAGGTTTCCTGTGCTTTATCGGTGCCGGCAATATCCCGGTCAGGACACCAAAGGGGACCATAATGGCCAATCTTTTGACAACGCCACTGCACGCAGTGCATATCGAACTGGGCGCAAAAATGGTGCCGTTTGCGGGCTATGATATGCCTGTGCAATACCCCATGGGCGTTCTCAAGGAACACCTGCACACACGCAGTGCAGCAGGTTTGTTTGATGTCAGCCATATGGGACAGGTAAAATTGACCGCCAAATCCGGCAATATTGCCGATGCGGCACTGGCGCTGGAAACCTTGGTTCCGGTTGATATTCTGGGATTGGAAATCGACCGCCAGCGCTATGGATTTTTCACCAACACCCAAGGCGGTATCGAAGACGACCTGATGATCGCAAACCGGGGTGACCATTTATTTCTGGTTGTCAATGCGGCCTGCAAGGATGCAGATTTCAACCGTATGCAAGAACAGCTATCAGACACCTGTATATTGGAAATGATCCCCGATCGTGCCTTGATTGCCCTGCAAGGCCCCGGCGCAGAGGCCGCGCTGTCGCATTTGGCACCGGGTGCCGCGGATATGTTGTTTATGGACGTCGCCACCCTGTCGATTGCGGGCGTGGACTGTTGGGTATCACGATCCGGCTACACCGGCGAAGACGGCTATGAAATATCGATACCGAATTCAGAAACAGTAAATATAGTCAAAGCGTTACTGGCCATAGATGATGTGTCACCTATTGGCCTTGGCGCCCGTGACAGCCTGCGCCTGGAAGCCGGGCTTTGCCTGTATGGCCATGACATAGACAGCTCTACGTCGCCGATCGAGGCCAGCCTGATCTGGGCTATTCAAAAAGTCCGACGCACGGGCGGTGATCGGGCTGGCGGCTTTCCGGGGGCCGATGTAATATTGGGTCATATCGCTGACGGCGCGGATCGCAAGCGCATCGGGCTGGTGCCCGCCGGACGTGCCCCCATGCGTGATGGAACAAACCTGTTCGCCTCGCAAACAAGTACAGACCCGATTGGCTTCATTACATCGGGCGGCTTTGGCCCGACCGTTGGTCATCCGGTATCCATGGGGTATGTCGCCAAAACCCACAGTGCTGTCGGTACAACGCTCTATGCCGAGGTTCGCGGCAAACGCCTGGCCGCAACGGTCTCAAAGATGCCGTTTACACTGGCCAACTTCAAAAGATAATTTAAGACTACAACTAGGAGATACAAAATGAAATTTACCGAAGATCACGAATGGCTGGCCCCGACCGAAGATGACGGCGTCGTGCTGGTGGGCATTACGGCGCACGCATCCGAGGCCTTGGGCGAGCTGGTCTTTGTCGAACTGCCCGAAATCGGTGCCAAGCTGTCCAAAGGCGACGACGCTGTTGTGATCGAAAGCGTCAAGGCGGCATCCGACATTCTGGCACCGCTGGATGGTGAAATCGTTGCAGTAAATGACAAACTGATCGAAAACCCGACACTGGTCAACGAAGACCCAACAGGGGATGCATGGTTCTTCAAGCTCAAGCTGGATGACCCCTCTGCTATGGGCGACCTTTTGGACGAAGACGCCTATACCGCAACACTCGATTAATACCTAAGGTTCAGGAGCGCCAAGATGCCGTTTTCACCAACCGACTACAAACCCTTCGATTTCGCCAATCGCCGCCACATCGGACCATCGTCCGAAGAGATGCAAGACATGCTGGACACGCTTGGCGTTGCGTCTCTGGATGCGTTGATTGATCAAACCGTGCCGGAAAACATCCGTCGCAGCGAACCGCTGGATTGGGGTCCGGCACTGAGTGAACGGCAAATGCTGCACGATATGCGCGGGGTTGCCCAGCAGAACAAGATATTCATTTCCCTGCTTGGACAAGGCTATCACGGCACAGTTACCCCGCCTGCAATCCAGCGGAATATTCTGGAAAACCCGGCGTGGTATACGGCCTATACACCCTATCAGCCCGAAATATCCCAAGGCAGGCTCGAGGCGCTTCTGAACTTTCAAACCATGATTATAGACCTCACGGGTCTGGAAATTGCCAATGCGTCGCTGCTGGACGAGAGCACCGCCTGCGCCGAGGCCATGACAATGGGGCAACGGGTTGCCAAATCCAAGCAAAAGGCATTTTTCGTCGACGAAAACTGTCACCCGCAAAACATCGCAGTTGTCAAAACCCGTGCCGAACCACTGGGTATCGAGATTATCGTCGGCGATCCCAATACCGATCTGAAACCACACCTGGTTTTTGGGGCTTTGTTCCAATACCCCGGTACCTTTGGCCATGTCACCGATTTCACACCGCATATTGAACGGCTCCATGCTGAAAAGGCCGTTGGCATTATTGCTGCCGACCCGTTGGCGTTGACGCTGCTCAAGGAGCCGGGCGCGATGGGGGCCGATATCGCCATCGGGTCCACGCAACGGTTTGGCGTCCCTATGGGCTATGGCGGGCCACATGCGGCCTATATGGCAACCAAAGAGGCGCATAAACGCGCCATGCCGGGGCGTCTGGTCGGTGTGTCCATTGATGCGCGCGGCAATCGTGCCTATCGGTTGGCGCTGCAAACCCGTGAACAACATATCCGCCGCGAAAAAGCCACGTCCAACGTCTGTACCGCACAGGCGTTATTGGCTGTTATGGCGTCAATGTATGCTGTGTTCCATGGCCCCAAGGGGCTCAAGGCGATTGCCCAGCATGTGCATCTTGAAACATCGCGGCTTGCCTCATCGCTCGAATCCGTGGGTTACCGGCTGATGTCTGACACGTTCTTTGACACGCTCACCGTGGACGTCGGCAATCATCAGGCCGACATCATGCGCAAGGCCCGCGCCCAACGCATTAACCTGCGCAAAGTTGGCACAGGCAAGGTCGGGATCACAATCGACGAGGCCACGCGGGTCAAAGTGATCGACAAGCTGATCAAGGTTTTTGTCGGCTCCAAAAATGTCAAAAAACAAAAATCCGGTATTCGCCTGCCTGCGGAACTTGGACGGACCAGCGACTATCTGACCCATCCAATATTCGATATGAACCGCGCCGAAACCGAGATGATGCGCTATATGCGCCGTCTGGCGGACCGTGATCTGGCGCTGGACCGCGCCATGATCCCGCTGGGCTCGTGCACAATGAAGCTGAACTCGGCGGCAGAAATGATGCCGATCAGCTGGCGCGAATTTGCCAATATCCATCCTTTTGCGCCATCGGATCAGACCGAAGGTTACGGCACGATGATCGATGACCTGTCGGACAAGCTGTGTCAGATCACCGGATATGACGCGATATCGATGCAGCCCAACTCCGGTGCCCAAGGCGAATATGCCGGCCTGCTGACTATCCGTGCCTATCACAAGTCGCGCGGTGACGAGCACCGCAACATCTGTCTGATCCCGACCTCGGCTCACGGCACAAACCCCGCATCTGCCAATATGGTTGCCTACAAGGTGGTTCCGGTCAAATCCAAGGAAAACGGCGACATCGATCTCGATGATTTCCGCGCCAAGGCTGAACAGCACTCCGAAAACCTTGCCGCCATTATGATCACCTACCCGTCGACGCATGGCGTGTTCGAAGCCTCGGTGCGCGAAGTCTGCGATATCAGCCACGAACATGGCGGTCAGGTCTATATAGACGGCGCCAATATGAACGCTATGGTCGGCGTCGCCGAACCGGGCAAGATCGGCGGCGACGTCAGCCACCTGAACCTGCACAAGACGTTCTGCATCCCGCACGGCGGTGGTGGCCCCGGCATGGGACCGATCGGCGTGCGCAGCCACCTGATCCCGCACCTGCCCGGCCATCCGCAAACCGGCGGCGACCAAGGCCCCGTTTCCGCCGCACCTTACGGGTCACCGTCGATCCTGCCAATCAGCTGGGCCTATTGCCTGTTGATGGGCGGCGATGGCCTGACCCAAGCGACCAAAGTCGCCATCCTGTCGGCCAACTATATTTCCAAGCGGCTTGAAGGCGCATATGACACGTTGTTCAAAGGCCCGTCAGGCCGTGTGGCGCATGAATGCATCATCGACACCCGCCCCTTGAAAGACAACTGTGGGGTCTCGGTCGATGATATTGCCAAACGGCTGATCGATTGCGGTTTTCACGCCCCGACCATGAGCTTTCCGGTTGTGGGGACGCTGATGGTGGAACCCACCGAAAGCGAAACCAAGGCCGAGCTGGACCGGTTTATCGACGCCATGCTGGCCATTCGCGCCGAAGCTCAAGACATCGCTGACGGCAAAATAGACCCCGACAACAACCCGCTGAAAAACGCGCCGCACACAGTCGAGGATTTGGTCGGCGACTGGGATCGCCCCTATAGCCGCGAACAGGCCTGCTATCCACCGGGCGCGTTTCGCGTGGACAAATACTGGGCCCCGGTCAACCGGGTCGACAACGCCTATGGCGACCGGAACCTGATTTGTTCCTGTCCACCGATGGAGGATTATCTGGACGCGGCAGAGTAGGATATTGGCGTTAGGATTGTGGAGATGCCTGCACGGAAATGTGCAGGCTCTTTCGTGAAATACGCAAGAGCACAGGCGTTTGCTGGGCGCCAACTACTTATGTTGCCACATAAAACACTACGGCCTGATCCTTGGAGAGGTGCTTTTCGCAACTCCGCGATATAGCGCCGCCAGTTATCCCGCCAGTTGTGCCGACGTTCTTCAGCCCAACTTATCATGAACTTCAGGGACAAAAGTTTGGTCACTCATTGGAGGCCGCACATATCCCTTTTGCGGCGGCCGGTCTTCCAAAACGACATCGTCTCTGGGAACATCGTCATACGGGATCAAAGACAGCAGATGGCTTATACAGTTTAATCGGGCGTGCTTTTTGATGTCGGAATTAACCACATACCATGGCGCTTGTTTGATATCGGTGTGGGCGAACATATCGTCCTTGGCTTTTGAGTAATCCACCCACCGGTTGCGGCTTTCCAGATCCATCGGGCTAAGCTTCCATTGCTTCGTCGGATCGGTTAACCGCTTCTGGAACCGCCGCTCCTGCTCGTCGTCGCTAACTGAAAACCAATATTTGATGAGCTGAATTCCGGACCGAACCAGCATTCTTTCAAACTCGGGACAGCTCCGCATGAACTCTTTATACTCTTCGTCGTTGCAGAACCCCATAACCCGCTCTACGCCGGCGCGATTGTACCACGAACGGTCAAAAATGATGATTTCCCCGGCCGCCGGAAGATGAGGTGTATAGCGCTGAAAATACCATTGGGACTGTTCTCTTTCCGTCGGTGCAGAAAGTGCAACAACCTGACAAATGCGCGGATTCAAGGCTTCGGTGATGCGCTTGATCGTGCCGCCTTTTCCTGCTGCGTCCCGTCCCTCAAAAATAATGGCAACGCGATGACCTGAATGTTTCACCCACTCTTGAAGCTTAATCAGTTCGATTTGCAGGCGTACAAGTTCATTTTCATATACTTTGTTCGAAATTTTTTTTGTCATTACCGATTCTCCAAAACAGCCCAACTTTACCAACAAATAGCAGAAACTCATTGCTGAGAGAAGCCGCGACAGTTTGCCTCCAATGACCTGACGCCATTATACAATTTTCTCCACAGTGTTTCAGGGGACCAACAGATCGTTGCAAGTCGTCTTATGTTGGCGCGACAATCAACCTGACGTCTGCATCGCCATATCTGTCTCCACAAGTGCCGGGCAGAAATTCAGATCGGAATTGAGTGTCCATTTGATCAGATTCTTGCTCCAACATTGCGAAAAATCGAGCAAGAGCAGAAGTGCCGCCCCAAGATCAGTAAGGCGACTTGTTTTAGCAACAAAGCTGTTCACCACCATTGTTCCAAATTATGCCGCCCATACAGATAATTGTTTGCTGCCATAATTTTTGCTAGTCGCATCTAAGGGGACTTGTCGCTATTTTCATCGTTCACTCGGGTTTCTTTCGGCACGCGGGCCTTGAGGGTATCCAAATGCCTTTTTCTCAGCACTTTTCTTGCCGAAATTTGAATTGCTTCATAGTCCATGCGGGCCTTTTGAACAGCTTTGGACGAGATATAATAGTAGACCAATGTAAGTAGCCCTGAGGGGACAATTGCCAATAGCATCGTGGGGGGCAGTCCCAGTGTGCCAAAAATACTGAACCTAAATTGCATTTGCAGATAAAATACCAGAAAGCCTAGGGCTATAGATAACATTGGCCACATCAAAGTGGCTTCATTTGAAACACTTCTGTCA
>CAXMUJ010000153.1:0-16337 GCA_964196455.1 uncultured Myxococcota bacterium
CCGACTTGCCGGTGCCTCGGTGTCGGTGTTTGCGGTGCGTGACTATGCCCAGATGATCTATGATCTGGCGATCCGGCGCGATCTGATCGCAATCGGCGAGGAAATCAGCCAAAAAGCCACGACCATGGATGTCGAGAGCGAACCGGCTGAACAGATTGTCGAGGCCGAACAGCGGCTGTATCAACTGGGCGAACAGGGACATACCGAACGGGGCTTCCAAAGCTTTTTGAAAGCTGCGACCGAAGCGATAAGCATCGCCAACGCCGCCTATCAACGCGAAGGCGGCTTGGCGGGTATTTCCAGCGGCTTGCGCGATATGGATGCCAAACTGGGCGGGCTGCACAAGTCCGATTTGCTGATCCTCGCCGGGCGTCCGTCGATGGGTAAAACCTCGCTGGCGACCAACATTGCGTTCAATATTGCCAAAAAATACAAGAAAGGCACTCTGCCCGATGGCTCTGTCGGTGCGGTCGAGGGCGGCGTTGTCGGCTTTTATTCGCTCGAGATGTCGGCGGAACAGCTGGCAGCGAGGATCCTGTCCGAAGCGTCAGAAGTCCCGTCCAACCAGATCCGGCGCGGTGACCTAACCGAAGAGGAATTCCGCCGCTTTGTCCAAGCCGCCAAAACACTGGAAACCTGTCCGCTGTTTATCGACGACACACCAGCCCTGCCAATCAGCCAGCTGGCCGCCCGTGCGCGCCGTCTCAAACGCACCCACGGGCTGGACGTTTTAATTGTGGATTACCTGCAACTTGTGCGCCCGGCCACGGCCAAAGACAACCGCGTCAACGAGGTGTCCGAGATCACCCAAGGCCTGAAAGCGATTGCCAAGGAGCTGGAAATCCCGGTGATTGCCCTGTCGCAGTTGTCACGCCAAGTCGAAAGCCGCGACGACAAACGCCCGCAACTGTCTGATCTGCGCGAATCCGGCTCAATCGAGCAAGACGCCGATGTGGTTATGTTTGTCTACCGCGAGGAATATTACAAAGAGCGTGAAAAACCAGCCGATCACGAGGCCGACAAGATGATGGCATGGCAGGCCGAAATGGAAGCCCTGCACGGCAAGGCCGAGGTCGTCATTGGCAAACAACGCCACGGACCAATCGGCACGATAGAGCTGTCCTTCGAGGGCAAGTTTACCCGTTTTGGAGACTTGGCCAAACCGTGGCAACAGCCAAACGATCAAGGCTTCTAGGATCGGGCGGGCCGCCTTTTCGCTTGACCTGCCCAACGCCCTGTGGCCCATACAATTCCAACCAAGGACGGAACCAATGGGCGCTGCCACACTGACAATTGACCTCGATGCGATCACCGCCAACTGGCGGGCGCTGGACGCACAATCGGACGCCGCTGTTGAAATGGCGGCGGTGATCAAGGCCGACGCTTACGGGCTGGGCGTGCCTGATGTGGCCACGGCGCTGGTGAATGCTGGCGTGCGGTCGTTCTTTGTCGCAACTGCGCAAGAGGCCGCTATCCTGTGGTCCACCATTGGCAATAGCGCAAAAATCTATGTGTTTTCCGGATACATGGCGTCGGACGATCAGATTTACCGTGACACACCGGTTGTGCCGATACTCAATTCCCCCGATCAGGTGACACGCTATCTGGGATCAGACTGCACCGGCGGCTTCGGCCTGCAAATCGACACCGGCATGAACCGTCTGGGCATGGAAGAAGATGAATTGATCGCCGCACTGACGCAGCTTGGCGACAGGACGCCGGCGCTGGTCATGTCACATCTTGCCTGTGCAGACGAACCAGATCATCCACAAAACGCCGCCCAACTGGCAGAGTTCCACCGCTTGACGGACGGGCGCGGCTGGCGGCGCTCTTTGGCGGCAACCGGTGGCACAGTGTTGGGCCCCGACTATCACTTTGACCTGTGTCGTCCGGGGATCGGGCTGTATGGCGGGGCACCTTTCGCGGATGCCAAACCTGTAGTCACGCTCTCGATCCCGATCATTCAGACCCGCACCGTCGCCAAGGGCGAAAGCGTCGGCTACGGCGCCAGCTGGGTCGCCGACAAACCCCGCGTCATTGCAACACTGTCGGCAGGCTATGCCGACGGGTTGATCCGGGCCATGGGTTTTCAGGCCCCAATGCTGTTTGCCGGAACCACGGCCTGCCCGTTGGTCGGGCGGGTGTCGATGGATCTTTTGACAGTGGATGTGACCGGTCTGGACGACATCCCCGACACGCTGGAGTTGTTGAACGCGACCCAAACGGTTGACGGTCTGGCGGATGCCGCAGGTACAATTGGCTATGAAATACTGACCTCTCTTGGCGCGCGCTATCATCGCCGCTACAGTGGCGGCAAAAAAGGGTGAGACAGGCATGAACATCATCGCTTGGGTAAACGAATTTCTGGCGACAATTGGCCGCTCGACACTGGCGCTGTTCGCAGCCATAGGCCGGATCAGCATGTTTGTCGGCCTCGCTGTCAGCCATATGTTCCGACCGCCGTTTTATCCGCGCGAACTGGCTCAGCAATTGCTGCAAATCGGTTATTTCAGCCTGCCGGTTGTTGGCCTGACGGCGTTGTTCACCGGAGGTGCGCTGGCGCTACAAATCTATTCCGGCGGCGCGCGGTTTAACGCAGAAAGCGTCGTGCCATCCATCGTCGCCATCGGCATGGTGCGCGAATTGGGTCCGGTTCTGGGCGGCTTGATGGTGGCGGGGCGTGTGTCCAGCTCTATTGCTGCTGAAATGGGAACCATGCGGGTGACCGAACAGATCGACGCGCTGACAACGCTCAGCACCAATCCAATCAAATACCTTGTTGTGCCACGCTTGGTTGCGGCCACGCTGGCGATGCCGGTTCTGGTCTTTGTCGGCGATACGCTGGGCATATTGGGCGGCTATCTGGTCGGCACCCAGCGTTTGGGTTTCAACCCTGCTGCCTATTTGCAGAACACATGGAACTTTCTCGAGGTCGGCGATGTCGTCTCGTCGCTGTCCAAGGCGGCTGTGTTCGGCTTTATCGTGGCGCTCATGGGGTGTTACCACGGCTATAACTCGGGCCGCGGCGCCCAGGGCGTAGGCCGCGCCACAATCAACGCGGTAGTCAGCGCCTCGGTGATGATTTTGGCCGCCAACTATGTTCTTACAGAAGTGTTTTTCTCGTCATGATCGACATCACCAACCTGCGCAAAGCTTTTGGCCCGAAAAGGGTGCTGGACGGCGTGACCCTGAATATCGCCAAAGGCGAGAGCATGGTCATAATCGGCGGATCGGGCACCGGAAAATCGGTTCTGCTGAAATGCATCATCGGCCTGTTGTCGCCTGACAGCGGCACCATCATGGTCAACGGCACAGACGCAACCACCGGCGATCGCGACGCGTTTTTGGAACAGTTCGGCATGTTGTTTCAGGGCGGCGCGTTGTTTGACAGCCTGTCGGTCTGGCAAAACGTCGCCTTTCGTCTGCAACGCGGCCCGCGCAAAATCTCCAAATCAGACGCCCGCGACGTCGCGATTGAAAAATTGCGCCGTGTTGGTCTGACCCCCGACGTCGCCGACCTGTTCCCGTCCGAGCTGTCGGGCGGCATGCAAAAACGTGTGGGACTGGCCCGCGCCATTGCCGCAGAGCCGGACATAATATTCTTTGACGAACCGACCACCGGTCTGGACCCGATCATGTCGGGCGTGATCAACGAGTTGATCCGCGAGATTGTGGTCGAAATCGGTGCAACCGCCATGACCATCACCCACGACATGTCGTCGGTGCGCGCCATTGCCGACAACGTCGCCATGATCCACGAAGGCGTGGTGCAATGGACCGGCCCGATCGCCGATATGGACGCCAGCGGCGACCCCTATCTGGACCAGTTTATCAACGCCCGCGCCGAAGGACCAATCGAGGCGGTAAGGTAGAATATGGCTATTACTGAAAAATCTGCGGTCGAAGAGGAAAGTAACAGTCCGATATTGTTTCTAGGGATCAGCAAAAAGAACGAAATGATCCATCTCAAACTCCTAAATCTGTCGCTGCTGATCTTGTTCCCGATTGCCTGGACGGCGCCGCTGTTGCGCGCCGGTCTGTTGCCTTTCTTTGACCTCAAGGAAATCAGCGTCCTGTCCGGGCTGCAGGCGCTTTGGACCAAGGATATTTTTCTGGCGCTTCTGGTCACTCTGTTTGCCCTTGTTGCTCCGATGGCCAAAGTCATTGGTTCGGCACTGATCCAGTTTGATCTGGCATCACCGCGCCTGAAACCGTCGATCCTGTTGATGGGACGTCTGGCTATGGCCGATATTTTCCTGATCGCGATCTATATAGTCGTGGCCAAAGGCGTGGGCATCGGGCGGCTGGAAACCGGATGGGGGCTGTATCTGTTTAGCTTTTGCGTTTTGGCATCACTGGCCATCACGCTGGTGCAAAAACCCAAACCCTAACCCGTTGCAATCCCTGTCCAAGGTTGTAATAGTCACCCCACCGTCACAGGCAGGTTCACCATGTTTGCAAACGCCAGTATTTATACTCTTTTGCCGTTTATCATGGCATTGGCCCTGACACATTTGCTGGTCCTGCCGATAAAATCCTTTTTCCTCAAGGGCTGGCAGCAAGGTTTGGCGCAGCGCACAACTATCGCAAATGTTGTGGTGACGGTTTATGCCATTCTGGCCTTCTATATACTGGGCAGCAATAATCCCGGCACGGTCTGGGCGACTGTCAAACTGATACCGGTTGTGGTCACGGCCAGCTATTCCATCGGGGTTTGGATCTATCTGATGTTTCGCGGCCCGAAACAGGTCTTAATTCTGGATGTTTCGGTCTTTACCATTATCGCCCTTTTCGCCTCGTAGCTTTACCCAACCGGGGTTTGACTTGCCGCCCAAAACAGGATCAAAACGCTTATGACAGTTTTCCACATAGTGATCAGGACAGATTTGGCGGCCTTGGTGTTTGCGGCCCTGTCGGGGTCTGTGGTGCCGGCGTTCTTGGGATCGTCCCCGTTGGTTGGCCTGTCGGCCACGTCTATTTAGGACCCTGTAATGGCAAAACAAACCCAGTCTTTTTCCTGTAACACCTGCGCTGCGACCTATACCAAATGGATTGGCCGCTGCGAGAGTTGTGGCGAATGGAATTCCATCGTCGAGGATGTGCCGCTGGCCGCTGGCCCCAAAGGCAAGACTTTGGGCGCAACCAAAGGCCGCAGACTTGAACTGGGTGATCTGACCACGCAGGACGCGCCGCTGAAACGCGGCATGTTTGGAATGGCAGAGCTGGACCGGGTCCTGGGCGGCGGTCTGGTACCGGCCTCGGCCATATTGGTCGGGGGTGATCCGGGCATCGGCAAGTCGACAATCCTGTTGCAGGCGGCCGCGGCCTTTGCCCGAAACGGCAAAAAATGCATCTATGTCTCGGGCGAAGAAGCCTGCAGTCAAATCCGGATGCGCGCGACCCGGCTAGAGCTGACCGATGCGCCGGTCAAACTTGCGGCAGAAACCAACTTGCGCGACATCCTGACGATGCTGGAAACAGAGCGCCCCGATTTGGTGGTAATCGATTCGATCCAAACCATGTGGGCCGACCACGTCGGCAGCGCACCGGGATCTGTTAGCCAGGTTCGCACCACGGCGCACGAACTGGTGACTTTCGCCAAAAAACGGGGTGTTGCGGTAATTTTGGTCGGTCACGTTACAAAAGACGGTCAAATTGCCGGGCCGCGTGTTGTCGAACACATGGTCGATACAGTGCTTTATTTTGAGGGCGAACGCGGTCATCAGTTCCGCATTCTGCGCGCAGTGAAAAACCGGTTTGGACCGGCGGATGAAATTGGCGTGTTCGAGATGACCGGCGCCGGATTGCAACAGGTCACCAACCCGTCGGCCCTGTTTTTGTCAGAGCGGGACAAGCCTGCGCCCGGCTCTGTGGTCTTTGCCGGGATCGAGGGTACGCGTCCTTTACTTGTGGAAATTCAAGCTCTTGTGGCCCCTTCATCGCTTGCCACACCGCGTCGCGCGGTGGTCGGATCCGACAGTGCCCGACTGGCTATGATCATCGCCGTCTTGGAGTCCCGTTGCGGTGTCAGCTTTGCCGGGCATGACGTCTATCTGAACGTCGCCGGCGGCATGCGGGTGTCTGAACCGGCCGCCGATCTGGCAGTGGCGGCGGCATTAGTGTCCTCCAAAGAGGGTATCGCCCTGCCGCCCGATACCGTTGTATTCGGTGAAATAAGCCTGTCGGGTGCTCTGCGTCCGATCACACAGGCCGGTGTGCGCGTCAAAGAAGCAACAAAGCTAGGCTTTTCGGCGGCATACGCGCCATCAAGGATGAAATTGACAGACGAATCAAGCATGTCTATTACCCGAGTGGACGATCTGGCTGGTTTTTTGATGGCTTGTTTCGAAACTGATAAACAGAATTAGGACTGGAGTAGACGTTGGAAGGTTTCACAATAGTTGACGGCGTGGTCGCCGGTGCCGTCATTATATCTGCCATTTTGGCCTATTCGCGCGGTCTGGTTCGAGAAGTTTTAGCCATTGTCGGCTGGGGTGTGGCCGCTGCGGTCGCCTTTATCTTTGCACCCAGTGCCGAACCTTTGATCAAGGAAATTCCCTTTGTCCGCGACTTGGTCGAAAAATCCTGTGAATTGTCGATCCTGTCTGCCTTTGCCGCTGTGTTTGCCGTGGCTCTGATCATCGTTGCAATCTTTACGCCGATCTTTGCCGGTGCTGTTCAACGCTCTGCCATTGGCGGCATTGATCAGGGGCTGGGGTTTCTGTTCGGGGTTGCACGCGGTGCGCTGTTGGTTGCAGTGGCGTTTATTCTGTATGACCGTATCGTCCCCGAAGATCAGGGCATGGCGATGGTCAATGACAGCAAGTCGCGCATCATTATGGCATCAACTCAAACACAGCTGGAAGAAATGATTCCCACTGAGGCACCCTCCTATATATTGGGCAAGTATTCCGAGCTGACGCAGGGTTGTTCCGCCAGCGGCGAGACTTCGGGCACATAAAATTGGTTTCAGGGCGAATTAGCGACATACCAACGGGTGACAAGCGGTTCGCCACGCTCTATAGGTGAGCCACCAAAACTGTGCCGGACCGGAACGCTATGCTAAGCCAAACCAAGCCCTTCCTTGCCCACCCGTTTGACGACGACAAACTCAAAGAAGAATGCGGTATATTTGGCGTCATCGGCGTTCAAGAGGCTGCCAACTTTGTCGCCCTTGGCCTGCATGCGCTGCAGCATCGCGGACAAGAGGCCGGTGGGATCGTAGCCTACGACAAGGATGTCAGCTTCCAATCCGCACGGCGGTTTGGTTATGTCCGCGATCATTTCACCAAAGCCTCGCTGATGGAAACCTTGCCGGGTGAATTGTCCATCGGCCACGTGCGCTATTCAACCGCCGGATCCAAAGGCCAAACTGCGATCCGCGATGTGCAACCGTTCTTTGGCGAGTTTGCCATGGGCGGTGCCGCAATTGCCCATAATGGCAATATCACCAATGCCGAAGCTCTGCGCGCCGACCTGATCAAGCGCGGCTCGATTTTTCAAAGCTCGTCGGACAGCGAATGTATCATTCATTTGATGGCCCGCTCGATGCAGAAAAACATTCCCGAACGTATCAAAGACGCGCTGCGCTCGGTCGAGGGCGCGTTTTCCATTGTGGCGATGACCCGGTCCAAACTGATCGGTGTGCGCGATCCTCGCGGTGTGCGCCCGCTGGTTCTGGGCAAGATCGGCGACGGTTGGGCGCTGTCGTCCGAGACCTGTGCGCTGGACATCATCGGCGCCGAGTTCGTCCGCGAGATTGAGCCCGGCGAAATGGTTGTCATCACCGCCAAAGGCATCGAAAGCTATCACCCGTTTGAACGCCAAGCGCCAAAATCCTGTATTTTTGAGCGCGTTTATTTTTCACGGCCCGACAGTATTCTGGACGGCCGGTCGGTCTATGAAACCCGCCGCGAAATCGGTGTGGAGCTGGCCAAGGAATCGCCCGTTGACGCCGATCTGGTCTGTCCGGTTCCAGACAGCGGCACGCCGGCTGCCATCGGGTTTTCACAAGAAAGCGGAATTCCCTATGCGATGGGGATTATCCGCAACCAGTATATGGGCCGGACCTTTATCGAGCCGACCGAGCAGATCCGCAATATGGGTGTGCGTCTAAAACTCAACGTCAACCGCGCCCTGATCAAGGGCAAACGGGTTATTTTGGTCGATGACAGCGTTGTGCGCGGCACTACCAGCCGCAAGATCAAGGAAATGATTCTCGACGCCGGTGCCGCCGAGGTTCACTTTCGCATAGCCTCGCCGCCGACACAGTGGCCCTGTTTCTATGGCGTGGATACGCCGCAGCGCGACAAGCTTTTGGCGGCAACCATGAGCGAAGACCAAATGCGCGATCATCTGGGTGTTTCCAGCCTGAAGTTCATCTCGCTCAACGGTCTGTACCGCGCCTGCGGTGTACCAGAACGCAATGACCAAGAGCCGCAATTTTGCGACGCCTGTTTTTCTGGTGAATATCCAGTTACTCCTTCGGATCAGATCAACAAGGGGTTCCAGCTCAAGGCGGCTGAATGACCGAAACTGCCCTCGACCCGCGTTGGATTTTTCTGCAACAAAACGACTGGATCTGCTCCTCATGTGATCAGGTCCATTCCGGCTTGCCAGATATGGCGTTTCGCAATCCCTCGGGCAAAGTATTTGATGATCTGGAAAAACGCGACAACAGCGGTTTTAGCGTTGCGCAAAATTGTCTGACCGAAGACCTGTGTTGCTACGACAATGGCTTTTACGTCCGGGCCCTGCTGTCCATTCCAATATCCGGTACCGATGACCGATTCGCATTTGGCGTCTGGGCCACCTTGTCGGCCGAAAACTTCGACACGTATTTGGCCGGATTTGAGACCGGCGAGCAAGACGATATCGGCCCTTGGTTCAGTTGGCTGGCCAACCGCCTGCCGGTGGATCCTGACGGCAATGACGGTATCCAGTGCTCTTTGCGCCCGCAACCCGACCGTCACCGCCCCGAGGTTCTGATCGAGGACCAAGATCATCCTCTCTTTACTCTGCAGCGCACTGGCGCGACATTGGACCAAATACTTGATATACTGAGCGCCTGCGGCCACGACATTCGCCCCAGCCTACCAAAACCAACACGGCACTAGATACGGCACAAAACTATGACAGACACGACAAAAACCGCACTGATCACCGGCGCCTCTCGCGGATTTGGCGCCGCCATCGCCCTAGAGCTGGCAGCACAAGGCAATCACATCATTGCCGTGGCCAAAACCACCGGCGCATTAGAAGAGTTGAACGACCGGATACAGGCGGCTGGCGGCTCGACGACGCTGGTGCCCATGAGCATTACCGACGAGTTATCGGTTCAACGCCTGTGCCTTGCGATCTATGAACGCTGGGGCGGGTTGGATATCTGGGTTCACGCCGCAATCCACGCCGCCCCCCTGTCGCCGGCACCGTTTGTCGACGCCAAGGACTGGGACAAATCCGCCGACATCAACATCACGGCCACCGCGCGATTAATCTCGGCAGTCGATCCGCTGTTACGCGTCCGATCCGGCGTTGCGGTTCACCTCGACGATCCAGTGGCAGGCAAAGCAAACTACGCCGCCTATGGCGCATCCAAAGCCGCGCAAAAAGCGCTTTTTGACAGCTGGGCCGCCGAGGCCACGCCAAACAGCCCGCGCATTATCAGTTTTACACCCAAGCCAATGCCGACCGCCACACGCGCAAGGTTCCATCCCGGCGAGGACCGCACAGTTCTGGCGGACCCAAACGTCGAGGCGCGGCGCCTGGGCGCGTTGCTGCTGTAAAATTGCCAGCGACTATGGTCAGAAAAGTCCGCTAGGAGCCCAAATTGGACATGGGCAAACTCACCGATTTTGTGAAATAGGAGTTCAAGGATATAGTGACGCGGAAATCCACACGGGAGCGCGAAATGAAAATAGTCATTAATGGCCCGACTGATCTTGCTGAGGTTCCGGGCTTGTCCGACGTCTCTGGTGAAGTTGATTTTGTATGTGCTTCGGATCAAGACCGGCTGGCAGAAGTTTTACCAGAAGCCGATATTCTGCTCGGCTGGAACTTCCAAAGCCAAGACTTGAACGGCCTATGGCATAAAGCCAAAAGTCTTAAGTGGATTCATTGGTGCGGTGCGTCCGTTGACCGTATCATGTGCCCCGAATTAACAGCATCTAACATTACACTGACCAATGCGAGAGGCATTTTTGACCTTGTGATGGCTGAGTATGCGCTGGGCTACATGCTATCCGAATTGAAACTTTTTCGTCAAACTTGGGAGCTGCAGGAAGAACGGCATTGGGAAACCAGACTGACGGGAAGGCTCGCTGGCTCAAATGCCATCATTTTTGGCGTCGGATCAATTGGAAGAAGAACAGCCAAACTGTTGCGCGCTGTCGGTGTCAATGTTGTCGGTGTTGGCCGAAGCGGCCGAGAGAATGACCCGGATTTTGGAACAATCTATACATTTGAACAGGCCGCACCCTCTTTGAGGCAGGCCGACTGGGTAATTGGACTGCTGCCGATGACTACAGAAACTATACTGTATTACAACAGCAAGTTCTTTGATGGGATGACGCCTGACTCTCGATTTCTGAATTTGGGCCGAGGTGAATCGGTTGACGAAGATGCTTTAATCGCTGCCCTTCAACATAAAAGGATTGCAGGCGCGATGTTGGATGTTTTCAACAACGAGCCGCTTGACCCTGATCGCCCTATATGGGCTGCGCCCAATATTGTAATTTCTCCGCACACAAGCAGCTACTATGCAGAGTACGAAGAAGATATTGCCCACCAGTTTCTGGATAATCTCGCCCGTTTCAGACGCGATGAGGAGCTTGTCAATGTTGTAGACAAGAGCGTTGGGTTTGTTCCGTCGGATAGGTAACTTGCAGCCGCAATACGGATTTGGACGGTAGGAACGTCCGCACTGCAGACCTTGGTGCATCGTGCGACAAACTTCTAGTTCCGCCCTTTTCCAACCCGGGCAGTTAGCGGTCCAACTTACTTTTTGCGGGTGCCGCGTCCGACTTCTTTCTGAAAACGACCCTCGGTGTGCTTGTTCAGCTTGGTCACTTTCTTGTCTTTCTTGTCGCGATACGGGTTCTTGTCGGACTGCGACCGGACAAACAGCCGGATCGGCGTGCCGGGCATGTCGAAATGCTCGCGCAATCCATTCACCAGATAGCGGTTATAGCTGGTTGGCAACAGGTCGGCATGCGAACACATCACAACAAATGTCGGCGGCCGCGATTTCACTTGCGTCATATAACGCAGGCGAATGCGCCGGCCCCCCGGTGCGGGTGGCGGGTGCATTTCCAGCATCCCGGTCAGCCAACGATTCAGGTTCGCCGTTGTAATCCGTTTGTTCCAGATTTTATGCGCCTGCAGGATCGCGGCGTGCAACCGGTCCAGTCCGCGTCCGGTGATGGCCGAGACTGTTACCAATGGTGCTCCGCGCAACTGTGGCAACAAGCGCTCGAATTTCTCTTTGATGTCTTTTAGTTTTTCCTGGCGCTCGGTTTCCACGTCCCACTTGTTTACGGCAATCACAACGGCGCGGCCCTCGCGCTCGGCCAGATCGGCAATCCGCAGATCCTGTTGCTCGAACGGAATTTCCGCGTCCAGCAGGATCACCACAACTTCGGAGAACTTTACCGCCCGCAACCCGTCAGACACAGACAGCTTTTCCAGCTTTTCCTGCACTTTGGCCTTTTTGCGAATTCCGGCGGTGTCCCAGATACGAAACGGCACCCCGTCCCAGATCTGGTTGACCGAGATCGCATCGCGGGTGATGCCTGCCTCGGGTCCGGTCAACAAGCGTTCCTGCCCCATAATCTTGTTGATCAGGGTGGATTTACCGGCATTTGGTCGCCCGACAACCGCAATTTGTAACGGGCGGCCGCTGGAAAAAGTGATTTCTTCCTCTTCTTCACCCTCAGAGAAGGCAACAGAGGTTTCGGGTTCATAGCTGTTGTCTTTGAATTCCTTGGCAATCGGCATCAGGACGTCTTGCAGATCAACCATACCCTCGCCGTGCTCGGCAGACAGTTGCACAGGATCGCCCAGTCCCAAAGAATAGGCATCGTAAAAACCGCTCTCGCCGGCGCGACCTTCGGCCTTGTTGGCGACCACAATCACACGGGCGGCCTTTTTACGCAGAATTTCGGCAAACACCCGGTCGGCGGGCAGAACCCCGTCACGCGCGTCGATCATGAACAAACAGACATCGGCCATATCTACAGCGCGTTCGGTCAGCATGCGCATCCGGCCCTGCAGGCTCTCGTCGGTTGCTTCTTCCAAACCGGCGGTGTCGATAATGGTGAACTTCATCGGTCCAAGCTTGGCCTCGCCTTCGCGCAGGTCACGTGTAACGCCCGGCTGGTCATCGACCAGCGCAAGCCGCCGTCCGACCAGACGATTAAACAGCGTCGACTTGCCCACATTGGGGCGTCCGACAATGGCGAGTGAAAATGACATGAGTCTCGGGCCTTTCGTTCAAGCCGCGTCATTACAGGTAAAGATGCACCTTGGAAAGCGCCTATTGATAGGCGTGCAAACGACCGTCTGCGGAAACAATGTACAATCGGCCACCGGCCAAGGCTACATGGGACCCTGCACCGCCGGGGATTTCGAACTGACCAACCGGCGCGCCCGATTGTGGATCGTAGGCGCGCATCACGCCATCAGACCCCGCTACCAGCACCCGACCACCGGCCACCACCGGACCATAGTAAACGTAAGCATCCCGAATACCGCGTCTTTTCCGGCGCACCGGAATATATTCCGCCAGATCAGCCGACCAGATTTCCGATCCATCCGCCGCAGACAGACGCATCAACGCCGCCTTGTCCGTCAACATAAACACCGAACCGGCTATAGGCACAACCGGATTATAGCTGCCTTCCTGCGCGGTCCATTTACGGCTGCCGTCGCGACGGTCCACAGCCACCAGACGACCGGCCTGATTGGCTGCATAGATCGTATTGCCATCAATCACCGGATCTCCGGAAATATCTGTAACACCCGCACGGGCCAACTCGACCCGCGATCCGGTCACGGCGGTTCCCCAAATCCGTTGACCATTGACCAGTAAAGAGGCGACCACCTCGCCGCTGGTAAAGGGCAGGACCGCAATCCGTCCTGCCGTGGCCGGTGTGCCGGCTCCGGTCAAACCGGGATCTTCACCCGAACTGTTTTGTTGCCACTGGATACGGCCAAAACGCTGGCTCAGGCTTTGGGCCACGTTGTTGCGCGCGACGACAATCAGGTTGTCGCCTGCGATCACCGGTGCCGACGCGATGGCAGCGCCCATCTTGTGACGCCAAATCACGCCACCTTGCGCGGCATCCAACGCAATAACCTCACCATATCCGGTTGTCGCAAAAACCCGTCCGCCGCCAAAAACCAATCCGCCACCAGAGGCCTGACCGATATCGTCCGACGCCGGTGTCAAATCTCGTGACCACAGGACATTGCCCGCCAGATCAAACGCCCGAACCAGTGCGGCTGCGTCCTGCGTAAATATACGGCCACCGGCCACAATCGGGTCCGCTGTCAGACGCTGGCGTTTGCCATTGCCCTGACCGATGTCCGCAGACCAGACCAGCTGTGGGTTTGCCGACAAGGCACGATGTCCCATGGAATGGGTTGCCGAGCCGTTTTTATGGGTCCAGTCAGCGCTGTTGACAGCCGTTGGCAATCGCAGCGGTGTTGTCCGCGCACCGGTTTGTGCCGCAACAGTTACCCCGTCTTGAGCCCCGCCTTGGGTCGTGTCTTGTGCCCCGTCTTGAGCCGTGTCCGATCCAGAACGGATCGAAATCCGCTCGCCGGGCAATATCACTTCCTTCTCGGCACAAGCGATGGTCAAAACGACCAAGGCCGCACACAGAACCGACACTTTAATCCGCGACGCCGTGTTTGCGCGCGATGCCCTGCCCGAAAGACTGATACTCATCTTGCCACCCTGTTTATTCCCGTAACCGCCACTTGGCGTCTGCCTAACCCTATCGTGCACTCTACTGCGGCGAAAGCAAGCTGGCACTCTCTGGTAACGTTCCGCCCAGCGCAACGATCAATTGTTGTGTCCGGTTACTCATGCCCTGTGAAATTCCAGGCTCGTCCAGCAAGGCAATCAACCCCGCAATCGCCTCTTTTGTCTTGTCGTCCGCCAACAGCATCAGCGCCCGTTGCTCCAACGCTACAGCCCGAAACGGCGCGCCCGGATTGGCCAGCTTGTCCAGAATTTCCATGCGGGCCGCAGGCTCCATGCCGTCGCCGCGCAAGATAACCCATTTCAGCTCGGCCAGATCACGATACACCGGCGCTGTATCAGCGGCCCCTGCAACGGCCTGCAAAATCTCTGCCGCCGCATCTGTGTCGCCCGCATCAGCCAGAACCGCGGCACGACGCAGCTCGACAATTGCACTTGCTGCGCCCGCAGTTTCCGCCAATGTCGCCAAACCGGCTGCGCGCCCATTTGCGTCATCAGCATTCAAGGCCGCAACAAATGCATCGCCGCGCGCCTGAGCCGTTGCTATGGCACTGGCTTTGGTCCACTCGTTATAGGCAGCACCGCCAACAGCCAGAAAGATCGCCAAGACGACAATCCAGCCATATTTGCGGGCATAGCCGTATAGAACGTCGCGTTGAACTTCTTCGGTTACTTCTTCGATAAATGAATCGGTCTGGCTCACAGGAGGCACTCCACTTGATTATTCCCGCGCGGACTTTGCATTTTTCCGAGGCAAAAGCCAAGCGGCATCAGTCGGTTTTCGCTTTATACATGTTGTCTTTGCCCGGAAAAGACCGGGCGCGGACCTCGTTGGCATAGCGTCCGACCGCATCGCGCATCATTTCTTCCATATTTCCATAGCGTTTGACAAAGGTCGGCACCCGTGGAAACAGGCCGACCATATCCTCGAACACCAGAATTTGCCCGTCGCAATTAGCCGATGCGCCGATACCAACCGTTGGAATAGACACCGCATTGGTCACCTTGTCGGCCAGAGCCTCGGCGACACCCTCGACAACCACTGCGAACGCGCCGGCCTCCTCGACCGCCTGGGCGTCTGAAATCACCTCGTTGAACTGGTCGGTCCCCCGAACCGCCTTGAACCCGCCTGCGGTGTTCATCTGTTGCGGCATCAGGCCCACATGTGCCATGACCGGAATGCCGCGTTTGGTCAGGTGCGATATGGTTTTGGCCATGACGGCACCGCCCTCTAGCTTAACGGCTGTACATCCGGTTTCCTTGATCAACCGCGCCGCATTGCGAAAGGCCACTTCGGGGCTTTCCTCGAACGACCCAAACGGCATATCCACGACGACCAGTGCCTTGTCTGCACCACGCATGACGGCTTGGCCATGCATGATCATATGCTCCATAGTCACACCCAAGGTGTTTGGCATCCCGTGGATCACCATGCCCAGACTGTCGCCGACCAATATCATATCGGCAACTTCGTCAACGATCCGCGCAACATGGGCGGTATAGGCCGTCAGACAGACCAGCGGCTCGGTTCCTTTGCGTCCACTAAAGGCAGGAACAGTCATCTTGACCCGCTTTTTAGCGGTCTGCGTCACCTGATCCGGATCGGACACTGCTGATTTATTGGACAAAGTACTTTGAGTTGACATGACGGCTCCTTTAAGCGGTATTCGAGGCATGACCGCTACTGTCGGGCATGCGCATATTTCTCTTTCTATACCGGTTCTTTTGAATGGTCCAATTGCCATTACGCGCCATATCGAAACCGAAACAGGCTTGCACCGGGCTTTTAGGCAGCGTATTAGAGAGCATTGCTCATTAGCGCGTTTTTGGACGGCAGAGCTTTACCCTGCCACTCGAACCCAGATCAGGAGATCATCATGCGGATCGGATCACTTGTAACAGCCATTGTCGTGATCATAGTGGCCTATATGTTTATCATGCAGCGCGACACGCTGATGGTTCTGGCAGGAAACGAGCCTGTAGCAGTCGAGACAGCGGCGCAAATTGCCCCCGATGACCGTCCTGCGGTTCTTGTGCAAGTGGTCAAGTCACGGGCTCAAAAAGTTGACAGCGCGGTGATTTTACGGGGCCGCACCGAAGCCTTCCGTCTGCTGGATGTAAAGGCAGAAGTCTCGGGTCAGGTGATTTCCCAACCCCTGCGCAAAGGATTGCTGGTCGAACAAGACGAGTTGCTGTGCCAATTGGACCCCGGCACCAAACAGGCCGCCCTGTCAGAGGCCAAGGCCAGATTGGCCGAGGCAGAGGCCAACAATCAGATCTCGATAGAGCTGGTCAAAAAGGGATTCGCCTCGGAAACCAGCGGGATTTCGCGGATAGCCGCGCTCGAAACAGC
>CAXMUJ010000154.1:0-3863 GCA_964196455.1 uncultured Myxococcota bacterium
CTGCTGCGCGAAGAATCGCGTGGTGGCCATTACCGCACTGATTTTCCCGAAAAAAATGACGACTTCCGCCGCAGATCAGAAATCACATTGCCCGGCGCACTTGCCCTGCGCGACCGCATTGCACAAGAAAGCCAGCTATGAACAAAACCCCGAACTTGCCGGATTTTCTGTTGCACGACCTGATCAAGCGGTCACTGGACGAAGATTTGGGCGGCTCTGGTGATGTCACCAGCCGTGCGGTTATCCCCGACGGCACCGAGTATTCCGCGCGCTTGAATGCGCGTGATCCCGGCGTGGTGTCCGGAATGCAATTGGCGCGGATTGCGTTTCATACCGTTGATCCGGGCCTTGATGTCAAAACCTTGATCGGCGACGGTCAGAGCTGTGCGCCGGGCGATATCCTGATGACGATCACAGGCGATGCCAAGGCAATTTTAATGGGCGAACGTGTCGCCCTGAACTTTGCCGGCCGTCTGTCCGGCATTGCCACGATGACCGCCGCATATGTGGCCGAAACGTCAGGCACCGCAACACGGGTGACCTGTACGCGCAAAACCACGCCGGGTCTGCGACTGGTGGAAAAAGAGGCCGTTCGTCACGGTGGCGGCGCCAACCACAGGTTCGGCCTGAATGACGCCATTCTGATCAAAGACAACCATATTGCCGCCGCCGGCGGTGTTGGGGCGGTTCTGGAACGTGCCCGCGCTTTTGCCTCGCACATGCGTCGCATCGAGATCGAAGTTGATACGCTGTCTCAACTAGAAGTCGTGTTGTCGGTCGGAGGCGCAGATTGCGTCTTGCTGGACAATATGGACAATGACCAGCTAACCAAAGCCGTTAAACTGGTCGCTGGACGTCTGGTGACAGAGGCATCGGGTGGAATGACCCTGCCCCGGATCGCCAGCGTTGCGGCCACTGGTGTGGATTTCATCTCGGTCGGTGCGTTGACCCACTCGGTCACAAATCTGGATCTCGGGCTCGACTTTTAGACCCAACCCGATCCCGCTATCTAGAAATTGTCTTTGCGTTTGCGCACTTCGGTAAAGACCTCGGCGTCGGTGGCGTCTGCCATACCCAAATGGGCCCGCATTACCGGATCGGATGACCGCAAGAACGGGTTTGTGGCAAGCTCTTCGCGCAACAGGCTCGGCACAGTTGGCAACCCCTTGGCGCGTAGTGCCTTGATCTGTTCTACCCGTGCTTTTAGCGCCGTATTATCAGGATCGACCGTGACAGCAAAGGCGGCGTTGCCTTCGGTATATTCATGACTACTAAAGATCAGTGTCTCGCTCGGCAGGGTCGCAAGTTTTGACAGGCTGTTGTACATCATCGCCGGATTGCCTTCGAAGATTTTGCCACAGCCCAATGAAAACAAGGTATCACCGGTAAAGATGGTTTTCATCGACGGGATATAGAAGTTGATCATATCCAGCGTATGGCCCGGCGTTTGCAGAATTTTGACGGCATGGCCACCGAAATCAAAGCTGTCGCCCTCTTGGACCAGAGTGTCCAGCCCGTCGATCGGCGCGGACTGGTTTTTTGGGCCAATAACATGACAACCGGTGGCGGCTTTCACTTCGGACAGACCCTCTACGTGGTCCAAATGGTGATGCGTGATCCACAGATGCGTCAGGGTCCAGCCCTTGTCGGCAAGAGCCCCCAGTACAACCTCTGCATTGCCGACATCGACACAAGCGGTCTGGCCGGTGTCCGGTGCGTGCACCAAGACCAGATAGTTGATCCCGGCCCCGCCGGAAAAAGAGACTTGATGAAATTCCAAATCCGACATGCCGCGCCCTTTCGACGTTACCAGGACCCGTCATTCTCCATCGAGGCCCAAGGTTCCTGAATAGGTAGCTTTTCGCCGTCTTGCAACAATTCGATCGACACATTGTCCGGTGATTTGATGAAAGCCATGCCGCCATCGCGTGGCGGACGGTTAATGGTGACCCCTAGGTCGATCAATTTTTGGCAGGTGGCGTAGATGTCATCGACGCGGTACGCCAGATGACCCCAGCTGCGCCCGGTTTCCAGAACTTCGGCGCTGTTCCAGTTATAGGTCAATTCAAGTTCGGGTGCACGGACATCGCGAACCGACGACTCGTCCTTGGGGGCGGCTAGAAAAATGTTGGTGAACTGGCCTGGCTCGCTGTCATAGCGATGGGTTTCAACCAGACCCAGCGCATCGCAGTAAAATTTCAACGATGCATCAATGTCCGATATCCGGACCATAGTGTGAACGTAACGCATGAATTCTCTGACTCTAGACATACGGAATCCAGCAGGAAAAATCACGGTAGGCAATGCAAGTACATCCCACGCGCGTCACGCCCTCGCATTGCTCCGCACGGAATTGATGCTCTAATTTTTCCAAACTGGCAGGAAAATTCACGGCCTTTGTTGGCCCCTTACGACAGCTATGATTCGCTATTGTCGATGCTGCGCTGGTCTTATTTACCAAACAATCAAAAAGCCTTGCAGGCCATGGCGGATTTTCTGTCGTCTTTACCGCTGTACGAATTGACCTATTCGTCGTTCGATGACGCAAACGCACTTTTACTGGACTTGTTGTCGTGAGCCGAACCCAGCAGAAGTCCATGCCGCCATTTCTACGTTTATCTCGCTTGTTGAATCTAGGCCTATATGCGGACGTGCCTTCTCCGGAATTCAAAGCACTTTTGCCAGAAACCGACGCTGACTGGATCGATCTTTTCGAGGTAGCCAGAAACAACCGAGCTATCGCGCCGCTTAGTTATATTTTTTCGCACAAGTCCGAATTTGGGGCTATGGTCGGAGAAGAGGAACGCGCTGCAATGCGAGTGTGGCACGAGGCATTGGCCTTTCGCGCATTGGAAGTTAGAAAGCAAATCACCGAACTCGCCGAACTTACAGACAAAACAGGTGACCGGATGGTTCTGTTGAAGGGAGCCGCGCGGCTGTTTGATAATTTGTACCCTGATATATCTTGTCGATACTCTATTGATGTAGATCCGCTGATCAAAAATCCAGCGCTGTTCTATCAATTTCAGGAAATAGGATATGAGCCGTACGATGACTCCTCCTTTAACATGGCTCCGATCAAGGCCGGCGACATTTCTAGCGCCTTGACTGCTGCATACCACCACCTTCCACCGCTTTACCGTAATGGTTACCAAGCCAGCGTCGAACTGCATACCCGCGCTTTTTCCAACTCACACTCAAATCTGGCTATCCCCGACATTTGGGCGCAGGCGATACCGGTAGATGGATTGCCGTCACTGCTTTTGCCGTCCACCGTTCACCAGATAATTGTTAACGTAGTACACACGCTGCTTCACAGCTTGGCGAAACAGCGGTTTTCGCTCTCTGTCCGCGATTTGTTTGAGGGCCATAGGCTGTATTCGACTGCAAGCGACGCGGAAAAAAAACTGGTGAGAATGCATTTTTCTGATCGAGGTTATGAACGCGACTTCGATTTGTGGAGCTATATTTGCCATCGCATCTTTGAAAACGCAATTTATGAAGTTCCAGAAACGCGATTTTACAGAGATTTTTTTGAACGACTGACCAAAACCCAATCAAATCCAGAAGCTGCGTTCAAATACCATTTGTGGGCGAAAATAAAAGCTATGATATTTTTTGAATTGACCAATTGGGGGCGGCTCAAAATCCGCATCCGACACTTGAGGTCGGCCGCTTTCTGGAAACGTGTGGGCAATTCGGTTCGTAGCGCCCGATCAGGACGACAATAGCCGCCCTATTTGTTTGCAATAACGGCTGCCAGTATCTCGGCCAGCGCCTTGGCTTGGCCCGGGTTCGTAGCGCCGCCGACACCAACTTTGCGCCCAACACACCAATACATTCCCGGCGACCACCGAAACGGA
>CAXMUJ010000155.1:0-1641 GCA_964196455.1 uncultured Myxococcota bacterium
AAGACATGGCCAGCTATGACCGCGTGTATCAACGCCTGATATCAAAAGTGGAACTAGACTCGGTAACATCCTACTTCGCCATGGAAGCGATCGAGGAACAGCGGCCCTTACCGTTGTAACCGGTGAGTGCGGTCACACTGCACAATCGTCAGCTTTGTTCGGGGTCGCGAGTAGTATTTTCTTGCGAACGTCAATGGCTGGTATGCGGACAAAGCTGCTCTTCGCACATGTCTTCCCAATGGCCGCTATATGGAAATGTCAAACAAATGATGTGCGCTCGAATATCCGATTTTGACGCGGTGACGTCCCAAACTTTCACGCAAATTCACGAGCGAGTTGGATCGGGTTGGTATAGCCCACATCGAACGCAACTTGCGAAATGAGTCTGGAACAGCTTGCAACGCTGCTTCGTGCTTTTTACAGTCTGTCGACTGTCGCCAACAATCTGGGCGCGATTGAAAGCTGAGGAGACACACCCATGTTCAATTCCACCGGGAAAATCCTTGGGGTGGTGTTTGCGCTGTTTCTCTTTGCGGCCGTCGCGGTCTTCGCCTGGCCACAGGCGGATGACTTTTCAAGCAATAAGCAAAGCGATCAAACATCTGAAAGCGATCTTCCAAGGGAGCTGGAGGGGCGGCGCGCCGAGATCCTGACGGCTTTTTTTGGGCTTGATGGAAGTGAACGTTTCGCACGGGCCGGGCGCCGATTTTGCGGCCGTTCTTCAGGAACAGACGGCATGCCCCTGGTGTTTTCTCACGAGTTGGATGTCGCAACGATTGAAGCTGGAGATATCAACGTGGTGCTACTTTCGGGGCAATCTGGTCAGGTCAGCTGTGTGTCACTGGCACCGGCAATTGACCCGGGTGAGCTGCGGACATTGCTGTTGATCGGCGAATTTGGCTCGGCGGAGGAGGATCCGCCGGTTCGGGTCGACGTTGTTGGAAATCTGCATTCCCTTGATGGGCGCGTAAATTTTCGCGGGGCATCGGTTGGTGTCACTGCCCTGTCTGCCGGGGCATCACTCGCATTTGCTCAAATCATTCCGCAAGGCGCGTGGCGGGTTGATCAGACGCCAGCCAGCAACAGCCTGACGCAGACCAACTGCCCGCAAGACGATTTAAAGCAGATAATCCGGGTTGTCTGGGACGGTGGCGTGAAGCCAGTTTCTGACGAGGGCATTGAGCCCGAGCATGCCGCGCTGTATAGGGTGACATTGGAAATGGCGGATGGCTCGACCCAAACTGCAAGCCCGTTTGCAATCGGAAACACGGGTGACAATGACAACAACCACGAACTTTGCATGAATACTAAGGGACGCCCAGTGTCGGTGTTCTTCCCTGCTGGGCATCTGGTTGACCCCAATCACGATGTGAACGCTGACAGTTTGGTCGAAATCCAAAATTGAAACACATGCCGTTCGACACCGTCTACATATCGGAAAATGATAGACCACTTTGTCAAATACACCGCAATCATTCTAGGTGGGTTGCAACACGTTAAACGGGATATTCATCAGTTGCGATTTTCCGCCACTACGTGAACCGGAAAACCTGGGCGCAGCCTCTAATGACAACGCCTTGTAGGAACTTCACTGCCATTCATACAAAATGCAGTATTCGTTAGTTTGGGCTTGTCTTATGT
>CAXMUJ010000156.1:0-13542 GCA_964196455.1 uncultured Myxococcota bacterium
AGCGCACCCTCTTTGCCACCGAATTTATGTTTCAGATACTCTCGCCGATCCATGCCATCCATCGGCATGTCAGGGTTAAGCTGAAACGGGTGCCATTCAATCGCAAAGTCATGCTCGGGGTGCGCTTCTAACGCGCGTTCCAGTCTGGTTTTGCCAATATAGCACCATGGGCAGATCGGGTCGGAGATGATGTCGAGTTTTATCATGCCGGGACTGTAGTCCACCAAGAGCAGGTTGCAACCATATTTGTGAATAGTCTACTGTTGCGCTGCAAAGGACTATCTATGCCACATGAAAATGAACCCAGTTTAATCCAGATTGCCCGCCGCGACGAAAGCACGGCTGCCTCGGTTGTGCCATTGAACTTGGGACAACGGGTTCGCGATCTGCGCAAGGCACGAAAATGGACGCTCGAACACGCCGCCAAAAAGGCCGGATTGGCTCGCTCGACTCTGTCCAAGATCGAGAATGCGCAAATGTCGCCGACTTTCGATGCGGTTAAAAAACTGGCAGACGGGCTGGATATATCTGTCCCACAGCTGTTTACACCGCCAACAGCCGATACCGGTTTGGCCCGCTTTACGATGACCCCCAACGACGACGGAAAATTGCATTCAACAGCAACCTATGAGCACGAAATACTGGGATCAGCGCTAAAATCCAAACATATGTTACCCTATCGCGCACGGGTTCGGGCCCGAAGTTTTGACGAATTTGATGGCTGGGTTCGCCACGGTGGCGAAGAATTCCTGTACGTCTTGTCGGGAATTGTCACCCTGTACACAGAGTTCTATGAAGCCGTTGAAATGCGGCGTGGCGACAGCGCTTATTACGACGCAACTATGGGGCATAATGTGATTTCAACTTCACAAGAGGACGCCGCCATTCTTTGGGTGACGTCACTGGCGCAGTAAACAGGATTTTGGCGCAGCTCATTCTTTAAGGCGTGACTATGCGCGGTGACATGTTCTTGCAAGACCGCCTCTGGCGGAATGGGCCGCGTTGAATTTTCGATAGCCACGCGCAATAAATTCATAATTTGCGCCTCGGTGCGTGTGGGTCGTCTTTACAACAGTTCCGAGACAGTTACGCGGCGCAGGCTGGGAAATCCAGTCGACCAACACAAAAAAACGCCCTCACAAGGAGGGCGTCAAGTATTGAGGCAGGTTTCATACAGGCAAGAAACCTATCGAGCAGTAACTCTTTTATAAAGATTTGCGGCAGACAGGCCAAGTAAAAAATTGTAGATTCAGATAGTTCCGCTAAACTTAGCTGCAACAAACCCGATTCATAAAAGAGAATGTTGCGCAGATGACACCAAATACACCGACAAGCAGCCCCCTTACGTTAGCCGCGATTCTTTTCGCCACTTTCCTGTCCTCGGCAGCCAATTCCGACCCGACACATGGGATCGCAATGTATGGTGCTCCACAGCTTGCTGACGACTATGCTTCTTTGCCCTATGCGAACTCAAATGCGCCACAAGGTGGCAAGATTACGTTTGCCGAGGCGGGGGGGTTTGATGCGATGAATCCCTATATTCTAAAGGGCCGCGCGCCTTGGGGCATCCGGGCGCATGTGGTTGAATCCCTTATGGGGCGGAATTGGGACGAGCCGTTCTCTTTGTACGGGCTGTTGGCAGAGTCGATCGAGGTCGGACCGGAACGCGAATGGGTGGAGTTTACCTTGCGCCCAGAGGCCAAATTCTCGGACGGGACGCAGGTCACAGTCGAGGATGTTATTTGGTCATTTGAAACCTTGGGGACAATCGGCCACCCGCGGTATCTCAACTCTTGGAAAAAGATTGATACGATTGAGGAAACTGGAGACCGGTCGGTCAAATTTACCTTTAATTCAGTGGATTTTGAATTGCCTCTGATCCTCGGACTGAGACCGATTCTGCGCAAAGACGATTGGGACGTTCGCCGATTCGATGAAAGTTCACTCGATATTGTCACCGGCAGCGGCCCTTATGTGGTTTCAGAGTTCGAACCCAACCGATTTGTCACATTCAAGAAGAACCCGGATTATTGGGCCAAGGATTTGGCCTTTAACAAGGGTCGACATAATATTGGTGAAATCAAGTACGAGTATTTTACCGATGCTGACGTTATTTTCGAAGCCTTCAAATCAGGGGCGATTTCGACGCATCGCGAATCCAATGCCGGTCGCTGGCAAAGCAACTATTCCTTTCCGGACGCCCTAAACGGCAAAATAGTCAAATCCGAAGTGCGGCATCAACGTCCCACGGGGATCAAGGGTTTTGTGTTCAATACCCGGCGTGATTTATTTTCAGATTGGCAAGTCAGAGAAGCGTTGATCCATGCGTTCAATAACGAGTTCATCAACAAAACTGTGAACGGCAGCCTGCAACCCAAGGTCTCCTCTTATTTTTCCAACTCGGTATTGGGTATGGAGGCCGGACCGGCCAGCGGACGGGTTGCCGCGCTGTTGGAACCCTACAAAGACGACCTGTTGCCCGGAACACTGGACGGATACGAATTTCCGGCGTCTGATGGTGCAGAACGCAATCGGCCAAATCTGCGGCGTGCATCAAAAATGCTGGCCGCTGCGGGCTGGACCGTTGGCGATGATGGCGTTCTGCGGGACGTTGACGGCGATGTGTTTACATTCGACATATTACTGAATTCCGGTTCTGCCGAAACCGAAGCGATTGCAAACATCTATGTGGATGCATTGTCCAGGTTGGGTATCAAGACATCGGTCACTGTGGTCGACAGCGCCCAGTACAAGGAACGCGCCAGCGTCTATGATTTCGATATGACCTACTATCGTCGAGGTGTGTCGTTGTCGCCGGGCAACGAGCAGATGCTGTATTGGGGCAGCAACGGTGTTTCAGCCCCCGGCACGCGCAACTATATGGGCATGAACAGCCCCGCCGCCGAGGCAATGGTCCAAAAAATGCTAAGCTCGGACAGTCAGGACGAGTTTCGCGCCGCGGTCAAGGCGCTGGACCGTATATTGACTGCGGGCCGTTATGTCGTTCCGTTTTGGCATTCAGATGTGTCCAGGATCGCCCATAAATCCGAGCTTCACTTTCCCAAGGCTATCCCGATGTACGGCGATTGGTTGGGTTTCTTGCCAGACGTCTGGTGGGTCGAGTAGGGGCCCTGAGCTGCAAAATTTGTCGGGCGCGCAATCAGTGCCCGACAGCAGATCCGATCAATGAAGCGGCAATGGCAAACATGACCATTGCAATCGCAGTATCCAAAACACGCCAGGCGCGTACTGTTTGCAGCAAGGGTGCCAGATAGCGGCCGCCGTAACCCAGTCCAAAAAAGAAGACAAAGGACGCCAGCGCAGTCGCGGCCGTAAATGAAACCCGTTCGGCAGTCGTTGGGTATTGTGTCGAAATCGCCCCAAGCAAGCCCATCGTATCCACATAGACATGCGGGTTCAGCCACGTAACAGCCGTCAGTGTCAGCAGGATTTTCTTCAGCGACGGCCGTTTGCCATTGAGTTCCATATGATAGCTGCCACGCCAAACTTCACGGAGCCGCAACAGGCCATAAAAAATCAGAAATACCGCGCCAAGCACCGCCAATATCGATGGAATTTTTGGAAAGGACTGCACCACGGCCCCAAAGCCCAGAACGCCGGCGATAACCAGCACCGTGTCGGACAGGGCACAAAACAAACAGACGATAAAAATGTGATTCCGCGTCAGCGATTGCCGCAGAATAAAAGCGTTCTGGGCACCAATGGCCACAATGAGCGACAATCCGGAAAAGAAACCGGTCAGGGCAGCTGAAAACATTGCACTGGACGCTTCCTATGGTTTGGGGTGGTAAACCTTGGCAACTTTTGCAGTGCCGCTGGCCTTCTCTTCTTTGGTCGGTGGAATGACCAAACCGGCTGAAATGATCAGTTTTGCGGCTTCTTCTACATCCATATCCAGCAAGATCACATCCTGGCTGGGGACAAACAGCAAGAAACCAGATGTCGGATTTGGTGTGGTTGGCAGGAAAACACTCAGCAGCTCGGGATGGCCGGACCGCTCCAATACCTCGCCGCGCGCAGGGGTCGAGACAAAGGCAATTGCCCAGATACCTCGGCGGGGGTATTCGATCAGACAGGCCTCTTCGAATGATTTGCTGTTCTGGCTGAAGACGGTTTCGACAATCTGCTTTAATCCGTTGTAGATCGACCGCACGATCGGCATCCGGTCAACCAGACCTTCGGCGGCCCGAACGATTGACCGACCAAACAACCCCTTGGTCAAGGCACCGGCAAAGGTCGTAAAGACCAGAAAAACCACCAGCCCAAACCCACGGATATCAACGTATTTTGCCGGGTTGTACGCATCGGGCAGCAACACCAACACCCGCGCGTCAACAAAGCCCATAAAGCTCCACAAAAGATAAATCGTCAGAGCCACAGGCAGCACAACGGCCAGACCAGTTAAAAAATTGGTCCGAAGTCCGTGAAAAAATCCGGGCCGCTTTTTATGCTCTTTGGGACGGCTAGTGTTCCCCTGGTTCGCGTTTTTGCTCATTGTTATTCCTGATTTCAATGCGACATATCTAGGTCAACAGACAGCATCTGACAATGGCCAGCGCTATCTAGGTGACGCTAGGTCAAAGCCAAAGCTATTTTTGCGGCCAGCTTGGCGTTGTTTTCCACCAGCGCAATATTCGCCTCTAGGGACTTTCCCTCGGTCAACTCGAATATTCGACCCAATAGAAAGGGCGTCACAGATTTAGCCGCAATACCTTGGCTTTTGGCCTCCGAAATTGCCTGAGCAATAATCGGGGCCAGATAGTCGCGCGACAGCTCGGCCTCGGCGGGTATCGGGTTTGCAATCAGTTGGCCGCCGCTCAGACCCAGCGCGCGGCGCGCGGTAAAGGCCCGCGCAATCGCATCCGCACGATCCATGCGCAACGGGGCAGGCAGACCCGATGACTGCGACCAAAACGCCGGAAAATCGTCTGACCCATAAACAATGACCGGCACGCCCTGTGTTTCCAGAACTTCCAATGTTTTGGCAATGTCGAGAATGGCCTTGGCGCCGGCGGCCACAACATTGACCGGCGTTTTTGCAAGTTCCAGAAGATCGGCAGATATATCAAAGCTCTGATCCGCACCTTGGTGCACGCCACCAATGCCGCCGGTGGCAAAAACAGTTATGCGCGCCAATGCGGCGCAGATCATTGTTGCCGCCACGGTCGTTGCACCGGTTTCACCCGTGGTCAGACATGCCGCCAGATCGGCGCGTGACAATTTGCGCGCGTCCGGTGTCCGGGCCAGTTCAGACAATTCATCCGCCCCAAGGCCGATATGAATATTTCCGCCCATAACTGCGATGGTTGCGGGAACCGCCCCGTGCTGACGCACGACGTCCTCGACGCGTTGCGCCGTTGTCAGATTGTCAGGATAGGGCATACCATGGGTGATGATCGTGCTCTCTAGCGCGACTATCGGTTGTCCATCTGCCTGTGCTTGGGCCACTTCAGGGGAATATATAAGGGGGAGTGTCATAGGGCATCTTCTGTTGAGATATAGAGTGAGCAGGCATCCAGCGCGTTTTCCAGTGCCGACGATCCGACTTTGCCGGATAACTCGGCGCTGATGTGGGCCGCCATGAAGACGTCGCCGGCGCCAGTATAGCGGCGCACAGTGACGGGCGGGGGTGATTTGGTGATGATGCGACCGGGCAGGGCGGCACTGGCGGCGCGCGCGCTGTCTGTGACAACGGCTTGCTTCAATCCGGTCGCAGACAGGGCTCTGGCCGCCTCGCGCGAGGTCTTGAAGGTTTCGTCCAGAATGCTCTCTGCTTCGCCGCGATTGACGTACATCGTCGTGTTTAGATTGCCCAGGAACGGCCGCAGACGGCGGGCCTTGCCCGGTGACGCCGGTGCCAGCCGGATATCCGCTTGGGCGAAGGCCGGATTTTCCGCCATTTCAGACAGTTGAAACGTGGTGAAATTTCCGTCGAGGATAATCGTGCCGGTCCAAGGTGCTATAGGCGATGCCAGACGCCCGTCCAACAAGGGCGCCAGCAGTTCTTCGCCGGCCTGCTCCAGTGTATGTGCATCTGCAACCGCTGCAATCATGCCGGTTTCGTCCTCGATGGCTAAATAACGGTCGGTGGACAGGTGTTCGGCGCGGTAGATATGATCGGTGACCATATCGCGGGCGCGTGCCTCCGAGATCAAGGCGTCGCCGTCGTGGTCTTGGCCCAGACAGGTCAACAAGGCCACCGGCATATCAAATTTGCGCAACGCCATCGCGATATTCATCGCCACACCGCCCGGGATCATGGTAATGCGCCCCGGTTCGTCGCTGCCACGATCCAGCGGGTGCGGGGTCTTGCCGACTATGTCCCACATTACGGAGCCGACGCAGAGGATCGGATTGATCTGGGACACACGCTAAACCTTCTGATTGGGCTAAGTCACAGTCGGAGTGAACAACAGCTTGATGTAGGAACGAAACAACATCAACTGATTGCCCAATTGCTTCGGGTCTTGCAAGGCTTTTGACAAAACAATTCCACCTTCAACTGTGCTGGTGACCATATCCGCCACGTCATCTAGGTTCACGTCATCTTTTGGTGGATAAATCGCGGCGATTTCGTTCAGAGCATCTCGAAACCTGCGACGCCAGATCAAGAGCGACTCTTTGTTCAATTCATGAACTTTACTGTCGAACAATCGCTCCTGATAAACCACCGAGGCAACCAAACAACCCGGATGTCCTTTCGGCAAGTCATCCATCATCTCGGAAAAGAGTTTAAGCCCGATCAGAAACTGATGCAGAGGATCATCATGCAATTCCTTGGCGCGAGCAAACAGACTGTCCAGAATTTCTCTGTCAGCTTGTACGTATCGTTCGACCAGCGCAAAGGCCAGTTCGTTTTTGTCTTTAAAATGATAAAAGAACCCGGATTTTGTAATTTCCGCTTCGTGGATCAGTTCGTCAATTGACGTGGCATTGAAGCCTTTGACCAGCACTGCGGCCTCGGCAATGCCTAAAATCCGTTCTCTGGTTGCCTGACCTTTTTCATTTTTTCCCTTTTTACTGTACTGTCGGTACAGTTTTTAAACGCTACACCCTAACCAGTTTAGCCAGTGCGGCAATAAGCCATTGAAATATAACGATTTGACACTCGCAGACTGAGAGCACCATAAGTCGTCTATCTGTTTCAAACGTCGATATCTACATTGCAGCTTTGCGAATGAACACAGAGAGGAGAGTTCTATGAAAAGCGTATTGAGAACGGAATTGGCCAACGGAACACAGTTTCTGGCTGATGGCGGGTTGGAGACATGGATGATTTTCCACGAGGGGCTGGACTTGCCGCAATTTGCTTCCTTTACCTTGTTAGATCATCCAACCGGAAGGTCAGCACTCGCGCGGTATTTTGGAAAATATCGCGACGCGGCAAATGACAATGGAATGGCTTTCATGCTGGATACGGCGACGTGGCGGGCCAACCCCGATTGGGCAAAGGTGCTGGGCATGACGCCAGTAGACATTCTGAAAGTGACCGCAGACGCCACAGCCTTTGCCAAGGAATTGCGTGACGGCTGGTCGGCGGATCAGTTGATCCTGATAAACGGTGTGGTTGGCCCACAAGGCGACGGGTACAATCCTGAAAGTTTCATGACGGCAGCAGAGGCAGATGCCTATCATGGGCCGCAGATTGCGGCGTTGGCAGAGGCAGGTGCCGATGTGGTTTCCGCGATCACCATGTGTTATCCGAATGAGGCTATTGGCATTGCGCGAGCTGCAAAAGCAAATGGTATCGACTGTTTTATCTCGTTTACCGTGGAAACTGACGGGCGGTTGGTATCGGGGCACTCATTGCAAGAAGCTATCGAAATGGTGGATACCGCAACGGACGAATATCCGGTGTTCTACATGATTAACTGTGCGCATCCCGATCACTTTGATGGTGTGGTTCGGACGGGCGCACCGTGGCTGTCCAGAATTGCCGGAGTTCGTGCGAACTCGTCCCGCATGAGCCACGAAGAGCTCGACAATGCCGAGGAACTGGATGCAGGTAATCCGGCAGAGCTGGCAACCCAATATCGCGACCTGACCCAAGTATTACCTAATTTGGCAGTCTTTGGCGGGTGTTGCGGCACGGATCATCGCCATATAGAAGAAATAGGCCAAGCTTGTTCGCACAAGCATGCGGCATAGGAGGACAGATGACATATACGATCAGACCCGCCAAACCTGAGGATGCTGTGCATCTGGCCGAACTCGTTAATCTGGCTGGCGAAGGCATGCCGCTTTACCTGTGGGAACAGGCTGTTGGATTGGGGCAAGACCCCTGGGCTCACGGGCGCAAACGGGCGGTGACACAGGGCGTCGGGTTTAATTATCGCAATACAGACGTCGCGGTGATTGATGAAAAAGTGGTAGGCTCAGTTGCCCACTATCCATTGCCCGATAAGGTCGAGCCGATTGACCCAGATACGTCGCCAATATTTATGCCATTGTTGGAATTGGAAGCACAAGCACCGGGCACGCATTATGTCAACGTGGTCGCAGTCTATCCCGAGTATCAGGGGCAGGGGATCGGACGCGGTTTGTTGACCCATGTTGCGACCACTGTTCAGGACCGGAAATTGAGCCTGATAGTCGAGGAGGCCAACGTTACAGCCATCGGCCTCTATCAAAGCGCGGGATTTGAATTCAAAGCCAGCCGCCCGATTGTTGATGGTGGATGGGGTGCGTCGGGGGATGCCTATTGCCTAATGGTGCGTGATTGAGTTCATTGCAGGGGCAAGACAAGGCCATTAGGGCTTGCCAACTTCTACCACCTGACATATACGGCGCGAATAAATCCACAGGCGGGACTGCGGGTTTTGAGGGAGAAATCCTCAAAGCTCCACCGGTTGGGCATAAGCCCTTCTCCCGCTGAGGCAAAACCGGAAAAGGAAAAGACAATGGCTCTACCTGAGTTTTCATTGCGTCAGCTGCTCGAAGCAGGCGTACATTTTGGTCACCAAACACACCGTTGGAACCCTCGCATGGACCAGTATATCTATGGTCAGCGTAGCGGTATTCACATCATCGACCTTACCCAAACTGCACCTTTGCTGGACGCGGCGCTGAATGTTGCGCGCGAAACAGTTTCCAAGGGCGGTCGCATCCTGTTCGTAGGCACCAAACGTCAAGCAGCTAAGCCTGTTGCCGAAGCCGCTGAACGGTCTGCACAGTACTTCATGAACCACCGCTGGTTGGGTGGCACATTGACCAACTGGAAAACTGTTTCCAACTCCATTTCCCGTCTGAAGCAAATCGACGAGAAACTGGAAGGTGGCGCATCTGGCCTGACCAAAAAAGAACGTCTGGGCATGGAACGCGAGCAGGGTAAATTGCAAGCGTCTTTGGGCGGCATCCGCGAAATGGGCTCCACGCCTGATCTGTTGGTTGTTATCGACACCAACAAAGAAGCGCTGGCCGTTGCCGAAGCCAATAAACTGGGCATTCCGGTCATTGGTATTCTGGACACGAACAGTGCCCCGGAAGGTATCGATTTCCCAATTCCAGGCAATGACGACGCAGCTCGCGCCATCAACCTGTATTGCGATCTGATCGCACGCGCGGCGCTGGACGGCATGGCTGCTCAAATGGGATCTGCGGGCATCGACATTGGTGCGTTGGAAGAAACTGTTCAAGAAGAAGTCGTTGCAGAAGCACCCGCTGCTGTTGCAGAAACACCCGTTGTTGCAGAAGCACCCGTTGCTGTTGCAGAGGTTGTCGCAAAAGTAGTGGAAGTTGTTGAGCCATCCGGTGTTGCACCGGAATTGTTGACTGAAGCGCCTGAAAATACAGATGATTTGAAAAAGATTTCCGGCGTTGGTCCTGCACTTGAAACCAAGTTGCACGGTCTGGGCGTTTACACATTCGCTCAGGTTGCAAGCTGGACAGCAGACAACGTGGCCTGGATCGACGACAGCTTAAGCTTCAAAGGCCGGGTAGAGCGTGACGACTGGGTTGGTCAAGCTGAACTTCTGGCTGCTGGCAACTAAGCCTGCAGTACGACTTAGGGGCGGCAATTGTCGCCCCAAATAACTAATTTTCTCTGATTAGGAGACTGCAAATGGCTATTACAGCTGCATTGGTAAAAGAACTTCGCGATCTGTCCGGCGCCGGCATGATGGATGCCAAGAAAGCCCTGACCGCGAATGACGGAAATGTCGAGGCCTCTATGGACTGGCTGCGCACCAAAGGCTTGGCGACTGCCGCCAAAAAGTCTGGTCGCACAGCGGCCGAAGGTCTGGTCGGCGTTGCGGTTAGCAACGGCGTAGGCGTTGCTGTCGAAGTGAACTCCGAAACCGACTTTGTTGGTAAAAATGCCGAGTTTCAGGGCATGGTCTCCGGTATTGTTGGTGCAGCCTTGACCGTATCTGACGTAGAGGCGCTAAAATCTGCGCCAATGGGCGGCAAAACAGTTGCCGAAATCGTCACGGACAAAATCGCCACAATCGGTGAAAACATGTCTGTACGTCGCATGGCCCGTTTGGAAGGCGACGTTGTTGCCGCTTACGTCCATGCTGCAGCTGCAGGTGGACTGGGCAAAATCGGCGTTCTGGTTGCCACCAAAGGCGGTGACGAAGCGTTTGCAAAACAAGTTGCCATGCATGTTGCCGCAACCAACCCTGCATCGCTGTCCGAAGCCGATCTGGACGCGGCAGTTGTTGAGCGCGAGCGCACAGTTCTGACCGAACAAGCCCGCGAATCTGGCAAGCCCGACAACATCATCGAGAACATGATCAAAGGTCGTTTGAAAAAATTCTACAGCGAAGTGACACTGTTGAACCAAGCCTTTGTTATCAATCCCGATCTAACGGTTGGTGCAGCGGCCAAAGAAGCTGGCGCTGAAATCCTTGGGTTTTCCCGCTTGGAAGTTGGCGAAGGCATCGAGAAAAAAGAAGAAGATTTCGCAGCGGAAGTTGCAAAAACTATGGGTGGCTGATCCGCTGCACACTGAATGAAAATGGGCGGCCAATGAGCCGCCCTTTTTTATTCTTATGACAATTTTCGGAAATTTCTGACCTGCGCTTTGTCAGGAATGTCCGGCTCGTCGCCTACTATTGGGTCCGGCTCGGACTTTTTAACCGAAAGCAGTTCTGGCGACGGTATTCCAAGCGACTCGAGCACCTCTTTTGGCGGGGTATCAAACATTTCGTTAAAGGCCGGATTGCTGTTTGGCGATGACGCATATTCGTCCTTCTTGGCGTTGATCGCTTGTGCTTGCGCTGCAATGGCAGCCGCAGCTGCAGCCGTAAACTTAGAGACGTCCGTTGTCTTTGTTTCAAGCGCGTCTTCGTCCACTGGTTTAATCGGCGACATATCTACCGCATCGGGCGTATCGTCCGCAAGCAGGGCAGGTGGATCGACCCGCTGTTCAGGGCGTGTTTCCAACGTATCTATACTTGGGTCGGTTGCTTGATCCGGATAGTCGATCTCCACATTCTCCACATTGTCGAGATGCATCATCATCGCATCTATCGCCAATAAATAACTGCCAGGGCCAAATCCCACAATCGAACCGACCGCAACCTTGGAAACATAAGATACGTGGCGAAACTTTTCGCGACCGTGGATGTTGGACAGGTGAATATCAATCGTCGGCACTTCGACGCTGGAGATCGCATCCATAATCGCAATCGATGTATGGGACAAGGCACCGGCGTTCAACAAAATGCCGTCGAATTGTCCCTTGGCTGCATGGATCTGATCAATAAGATCGCCTTCGTGATTACTTTGGAAAAACGCCAAAGTTGCGCCGACCGAAGCAGCTTGTTGAACACAAATATTCTCGATGTCCTGCAAGCTGGTCGCGCCATAGACTTCGGGTTGCCTGGTACCCAACAGGTTCAGGTTTGGTCCATTCAATACTAATAAAGTTGCCATTGTCTCTCTCGCTCTTCCTTAAGAGGTAAAATTAACGGTAAATTCAAGTTAGTCGAGAGTTTTCGCAACCTTTTCCGTATTATCCCAAAGAAGTGGGCTTGGGGCCACATAACAGGGAGTGTTTTGGGCCCCAAGCAATGTCTGAGTAATTCTTGCTCTATCGAAGCAAAAATACGCATGAAGACATCAGACAGCCAAATTTGTCACATTTGCCGTCCACAGACAGTGACACGGATCACTTTCGCCCTAAAAACAACGCTTTGTTGGAAATTTGGGGCAGGGATCGTGAACTTGTTGTGTCGATGTTTCACTATCGGGTGCGGCTAGGCTAAACTCTGCACAAATGATTCGAGTTGAACGGTACAAGTGCCGTTCATACCCCACTACACAGAGGAATAGTTTATGCCCGACACAGTAAGCCGTCCAACCGTTCTGGATCAATTGCGAGAAATGACAGTTGTTGTCGCCGATACCGGCGATATCAGCGAGATTGCGCGGCTCAAACCAGTGGATGCCACAACCAACCCATCTTTGATCCTGAAGGCAGCCCAGATGGCGGAATATCAGCCACTGATCCAGCGTGCAATTGACAAAGTTGAACAGTCCAATCGAACACAAGCTGACGTTATTGACGATGTTATTGACAATATATCTGTTTTGATCGGTTGCGAGATTCTGAAAACTATTCCCGGCAGAGTATCTGTGGAAGTCGACGCCCGGCTGTCGTATGACAACAAAAATACCATCAACAAAGCTCGAAAACTTATTGATTTATTTAAGGAAAATGGTATTTCCGCTGACCGCGTTCTGATCAAGGCGGCCGCAACCTGGGAAGGCATCAAAGCCGCAGAAGTGTTAGAGCAAGAAGGCATCAACTGTAATCTGACCTTGATTTTTAGCTTTGCACAGGCGCGCGCAACGGCAGAAGCCGGCGGTTTTCTGATTTCGCCCTTTGTTGGTCGCATTCTGGACTGGTATAAAAAGGCTTCGCCTGACACCGTTTATACGTCCAAAACCGATCCCGGCGTCGTGTCCGTTACCGAAATTTATAACTATTTCAAATCTCGCGGTTTCAAAACCGTCGTCATGGGCGCAAGTTTCCGCAACATTGGCGAGATCAAAGAACTGGCCGGATGTGACCGTCTGACGATCGGACCGAGTTTGTTGGACGAACTTGAACAAGACGCCGCAGAGCTGCCACTGAAACTGTCTGACCAAGGCGCCACAGTTGATCGTGGTCCGGACATGACAGAAGTGGAATTTCGCTGGGCGATGAACGCGGATGCTATGGCGACTGAAAAGCTTGCCGAGGGTATTCGTGGCTTTGCCGGTGCACAGGGCGAACTGGAAGTTATTGTTAAGAGCAAACTTTAGCTTTGCGACATAAGGTGTTGTGTCCAAATGGTTAATCTGTATGTACCCAATTCCGCTATACCTGTTTTTATAACATAATATCCATTATACGCCTTAATTATTCCCGAATGGTGATAGGCGTCCGTGGCCCTGTTTAGTTTCCACCATTTGGTTTAAACCCTCCGTCTTCCAGACGGACAAAGAAATTCAAAGGTGCGCCGGAGGCGCTCAGTTAAGAAAAGGCAGTTTCAACTGCCTCTGTTGATCCCACCAGCTTCAGCTGGTGGTGGT
>CAXMUJ010000157.1:0-10062 GCA_964196455.1 uncultured Myxococcota bacterium
GTTTCCACCATTTGGTTTAAACCCTCCGTCTTCCAGACGGACAAAGAAATTCAAAGGTGCGCCGGAGGCGCTCAGTTAAGAAAAGGCAGTTTCAACTGCCTCTGTTGATCCCACCAGCTTCAGCTGGTGGTGGTTCAGTCCACATGGTTTGCCTCTGCTCGGTTTGGTCTGTTAACCAAATCTTAACGTTTGCGATTGCCGCTTGCCACATCATAGTAGAATTGGCGGCGCGATGATGGAAAGTTTCAGACATAGTTAAGCCCGTGTTAATGCGACGCGATGCTTGGCCTTTGGGATTTGGCCGTGTAAGAGGATCGCGCAACGCACAAAGGTTCGAATCCCATGACTGCTTCTAATACTGTCACCCGTTTTGCCCCGTCGCCCACCGGCTATTTGCATGTAGGCAACCTGCGCACGGCCTTGTTCAACTATATGATTGCCCGCAAATCCGGCGGCACATTCATCTTGCGGCTGGACGACACCGATCCGCTACGCTCGAAACAGGAATACGCCAACGGGATTATGCAGGATTTGGAATGGTTGGGTCTGACGTGGGATCGGGTTGAACGGCAATCGGCGCGTATGGGCCGCTACACTCAGGCTGCAGATGAATTGCGTGCGGCCGGGCGATTTTACGAATGTTTTGAGACACCGGTGGAATTGGACTTGAAGCGTAAAAAACAACTGAACATGGGCAAGCCACCGGTCTATGATCGTTCTGCTCTGAATTTGTCAGCGGCAGAAGTAGCAGCATTGCGTGCGGATCGTGCCGGTCACTGGCGGTTCAAGCTAGATCTTGAACGGATCGAATGGACAGACGGAATTCTGGGCGACCTTTCGCTGGATGCCGCCAGTGTTTCCGATCCGGTTTTGATCAAAGGCGACGGCCAGTTTTTGTATACATTGGCGTCCGTGTGCGACGATGTGGATTACGGCATCACCCATGTGGTGCGCGGGTCGGACCACGTTACCAATACAGCGACGCAAATCCAGATAATCAAGGCGCTTGGCGGCAAAGTTCCAACCTTTGCGCACCACTCGCTGTTAACTGGTCCAAAAGGCGAGGCCTTGTCAAAGCGTCTGGGCACGCTGGCGCTGCGCGACCTGCGCGAGCGTGGCGTCGAGCCGATGGCGTTGTTGTCACAAATGGCACGGTTGGGATCCTCCGATCCGGTGGAACTGCGTGGATCTGTGGATGAATTGGCGGACAATTTCGACCTGTCGAAATTTGGCTCCGCCCCAACCAAGTTTGATGTCGAAGATTTAATGCCGCTGACGGCTAAATATGTCGGCGCCCTGTCGTTCGATACGATGAAGGATGCCCTGTCTGATATTGGCGTACCCGAAGCCATTGCCGACGATTTCTGGTCCGTTGCCCGCGAAAATATCACCATACGGGCCGATGTCTCCAAATGGTGGGACCTGTGCCGCGATGGCGCTGTGCCTTTGATTGATGACGAAGATGCAGAGTTTGTCGCCACAGCAAAGACATTGCTGCCTGCCGGACCTTGGACCAACGACACTTGGGGCGAATGGACAGCCGCGGTCAAACAAGCCACGGGTCGCAAAGGTCGGGGACTGTTTATGCCACTGCGCAAAGCACTGACCGGCCAAACCCATGGGCCGGACATGTCAAAACTGATGCCCTTATTGCAGACGGTACAACTCTAGGTCACAGTGGCCGGTATGGCTCAGAACCAAGCAAAATTTCTGCAGGGCAGTTTGCTGCGACATATCACCGTTATGTCGTCTGCGGCCAGTCTTGGCTTGATGGCCATTTTTTTGGTCGATCTGGTTGATATGCTGTTTATTTCGATGCTGGGCAACGAGGCTCTGGCAGCGGCTGTTGGTTATGCCGGTGCGATCTTGTTCTTTACCACTTCTCTGTCTATCGGACTGGCCATCACGGCTGGCGCACTGGCTGCGCGCGCCTTGGGGCAGGGGGACGAGGCCCGCGCCCGCGAGGTTTTAACGCATGTTTTGATTGTCGGTGTTATTTTTGCCTTGGTCGTCGTGGCGCTTGTCTGGTTCAGCCTGCCGTTCTTGACCGGTTTGGTCGGAGCAACCGGCGAAACTCAGAGACTTGCAGTCAGGTATCTGTCGATCATTGTGCCGGGCATGCCGTTGATGATGATAGCGATGGTCTGTTCGGCGGTTTTGCGCGGGCATGGTGACGCAAAAATGTCGACCTGGGTGACCCTGTCGGGTGGTCTGGTCAATGCGGTTCTGGACCCTATTTTGATCTTTGGGCTGGATATGGGGCTGGACGGCGCGGCTTGGGCGACGCTGGTAGCCCGTTTCACGATGTTTGCGGTGGCGCTTTGGCCGATTTTGCGAACCTATGGTGGTTTTGTTGCCGTCAACGCCAAGGCAATCATTGCCGATCTCAGCCCGATACTGGCCATAGCGGTTCCCTCAATTCTGGCCAATATCGCCACACCTATCGGTGCTGCCTATGTGACACGGACTGCGGCGCAGTTCGGCGAAGAAGCCGTCGCGGGAATGGCCATCGTCGGGCGATTGACGCCAGTAGCCTTTGGCATGATTTTTGCCCTGTCAGGCGCAATTGGACCCATCATTGGCCAGAATTTTGGCGCGCGCAACTTTGACCGCGTCCGGCGTGCGTTCATCGAGAGCCTTTGGTTTACCGCCGCTTATGTGGTTTGTGCTGTATTGATTTTGTTTTTACTCAGAAATTCTATTGTCGAGGTTTTTTCTGCGACCGGCGTCGCCCGCAACTTGATATTCCTGTTTTGCGGGCCATTGTCGTTGGCGTGGATTTTTAACGGGGTAATTTTTGTTGGCAACGCCGCGTATAACAACCTTGGATACCCGTATTATTCGACGTCGATTAATTGGCTTCGCAATACGTTGGGGATCGTCCCGTTTGTCTGGTTGGGGGCACGGTTCTGGGGGGCCGAGGGCGTTTTGATCGGTCAAATGGCAGGCGGCGTATTTGTTGCCCTGTTGTCTTATGTGCTGACAACACGGGTCATTGCGCGTGTTTCAGTCGCGGATGTTCCTGATCTAACCCGACCGGTGTTTAGCGCCCATAACCGGACTTTCCGGCTCTTTAATCACCGCAGATAATTCCGCCAGATGCTTGTCGACCAAGGCATGCTCATCCTGTGTCAAGGTTTGGGCTCTGGGATAGGCCGGGGTCGACCGATCATTCCTTATCGGCGTGTCCCAGCCCAGCGTCGTTGCAAAGAACTCTGCGACGCCGTTGCGGCCAAAATGATCTAAATATCCCTGCACAACGACGTCGAGATAACTCAGCAAGATTGGTTTCTTTTCAGTGTCCGGTGCCACAAACGCCGGATTGCCTTGGTAGATTTGAATGGCTTGGTGACGATCATGAGCCCCGCTTAGGTCGGACCGCGACAATTCCTGTCTGTTGTAGGCAAATTCGCGCGCATCCAAAGCGGCCCAGTTGCCGTGTGGCACTTTGGCCAGCATGCCCTGAATTTGAAATCCGGTGTCAGGTTGGACGCTTAAAAACGATCTGTCGCGACGCGATGAAGACAGCCAGACACGCCGCCAGCCTTGCAGTGATACGGGATGGGCACCACCATAGTCATGGGTGCGCAAGTTAACCAAAGATCCGTAGCCGAAAAAATACTGCTGTGTCATCTGGCGACGCCCCTTACCATCGGATCGGAGCCGTCTGTCCGCGTGCACGCGCCGCATCAATCGTTGTTGTTGTTTGCGCAACCGTCTGGATGCGATCCGCCGACGGTGGGTGGGTGGACAACAGACTATTAGAGCCCTGAGTTCGGTTGAACGACGCCGCCCCTATTTTTGGATTATAACCGGCCCGAGACGAAATATGGGCCCCGATTCTATCGGCCTGAAGTTCGAATTTTTTTGAATAGGCACGCCCGCCGATCATACCGCCCAAATCAAAACCGGTCTGTGGATCAGCACCGAGAGTGGCCATTAAAAAGCCACCCAACAGCGCTCCGGTTGCCTGGTTTTCAACTTTTTGGGCAATGTGCTTGGCGATCTGGTGACCGGCTTCGTGACCCATAATAAAGGCAATCTCGTGGTCGTTTTTAATGCTGCGCAGCATGTTGATATTGAACGTCAAAACCGGACGACCGTCCTTGCCGATGGATTGAAAGGCGTTTGGTGGTTGGCGCGGATCATTCAAGATCTGAATGTTGAAATCGCAAAACCGGGGGTTAATGTTGGGGTGGACGGATCGACAAGCGCGCTCTGCAACCGGTTCGACCCGAGACGTGACCCGCCGATAATTCGCGATTGCTTGCGATGCGGACCGCTGAACAGCAGGTTCTTCATATTGCACAGGACGAGGCTGCGTTTCGGGGGCGGGCTCTGTTGTGACACAGGCCGACAAGGCCAGTGCCACCGATGTGACAGACAAACAGGTAAATCTATGCAGCATGATATCCTCGGAATACTAATGTACGACTGCGCAATACTTATGTACATCGTGCCGGAATACCAGTGGTAAGTAGAAAACGGCGCCGAAAAGACACAGCTCGGGCCCCTCAGGGCCGCCGGGGTTGAAGCCGGCCTGACGCCCGCCTCACGTTCACCTGATGCTGACTTTGCTGGAAATTCCGGGTCGGGTCTGGAGCCGCGCGCGGCTTTGGCTATGCGCTGGATCACGACTAGGCTGGACTGGTTGGCGGAAAAGATTTTAGGTCGGTTTGAGCCCCGAGTGACTGATGACGCGCCACGCCAAATGGTAGCTGTCGATCCATTCTGTGGCCCGCTATAATTTCAGAATGGCACTCACGAGTTCTATTAAAAAATACGATGACAAATGGCCAATGCAGTTTAGTGCAGAGGCCCGACGGCTCCGTCCAATATTTGGTGAGGCCCTAGTCAGTATCGATCATGTCGGTAGCACTGCCGTTGTCGGCCTAGCTGCAAAACCAGAGATTGACGTCCTGATTACAGTCTTCGAAACCAAGGCTTTCGATCAATGGGGCCTTGCGTTGATCGGAAGAAATTACAAGCAAGGCAAGGACTTGCAAACTGGCCATCATTTCTTCAAGCGCGATGTAGATGGCGTCCGAACCCATAAACTACACATCTGCAAAGAGGGGCACACGCAAGTTAAGCGGATGCTGGCGATCAGAGACCATTTACTCAAAAATCATAAAGACCGAGCAGCCTACGAGCAACTCAAATTACATCTCGAACGGGAAAACCAACACGGCATTGCTGAATACTTGGATGGCAAAGCTCCGTTTCTAGATGATTTATACCAAAAGATTCAATTGGAGGGGTAATTGACTTCATCCGAGGTCACTTAGTCCAGCCACCCGCCGTCCAACCGCTAAAAATGCTGCGCGATGAAATTGAATGACATGGTGTGTCTGTGGGTGCCGCTCTCCTGGGGCAGACGAGGGCCAGTATACTGGCCTCATTGAAGCAGCCACAGACAGAGAACCACAATGGCATATTGTGCTGGATTGGACGTGTCCGTCAAAGAAACGTCGATTTGCATTATGGACGACAAGGGCATTGTTGCCGCGCGAACAGATATCTCGACTGATCCGGATTTGATCACGAGCTTCATCTCTAAGCACGCGCCAAACGTAGAGCGGGTTGTTCATGAGAGCGGCATTCTGGCGATTTGGCTCACCCGCGAGTTAGAAAATCGATTGATGTCGGCGCATTCCTTGGCCCCACACCAAAACGCCATCACTCCGGCGAGGTGGATTGGTCGGGTAAAATATCCAAATGTGGTGATTGTGATATGCGCCGATTATTATACTCAGCGGCGTCAACAATGATCAGTTGCACGAGAAAGCCATCTCGTTTGAAAGACTGGGCAACAAAGTTAGCCGAGCGCAAAGGGCCAAGAAGGCTGCCGTGGCCGTCTCTCGTAAAATAGCGGCCATCCTGCATTGCCTCTGGCGAAACGAAACTGTGTTTGAGCCTGGAATGGAGGGTGCCAGCTGAGCAATTGAAATCTTAGATACCTGTCCGAGAGACAAGGGGTAGGTTCGACGTCCTCCGGGACGCAGGCAGATCGAGCCAGTCAAGCGGCTGAGGTGGGCATCTCCCAACCTCGTGAATGACATGGCAGGTCAGTCCCGTACGCCATCAGGAGGCAGGATACTCCCTGACCTCGTAGAGAACCACGGACCCGGAAGACATTGAACCTAGCACACTTGACTTAGCCACAGACAGAGAACGCATTTTTACTCCGGCGTTGAAAGCCTACACCAGCCACAAGAACATCCAAATTGAACCGAAGATCGGTGATCTTCTGGTCAAGGATTTGTCTCATGCGGCAATGTTCATCACAGCCATTTTTACCGGCATGCGCATATCAGAACTCAAGGGGCTGGTCTGGGATGCGGTCGACTTTGATCGCCAGATCATCAATGTCTATCAGCGTGCTTATGAATATTGCGTGTTGGGGCTTCCCTGTTCATTGAGCAGGGCTGGAGCCCAAAGAAAATTCAAACGCTGCTAGGTCATTCATCCATCATGATGACAATGGACGTGTACGGGCACTTGTTTGAGAACGCTGAAGAAGACGTTGCCAAGTTTGAGAAACTGCAAAGTGATCTGCTTGCCGCCTGATCCCGCGGTCATTTTCCTATGGACTGAAAATCCTCGTGTCGGTGGTTCAAATCCGCCCCCGGGGGATTACCGGAGGTCTAGTTGGAGCCCACACCGACCGAATGGTGCAATATCCATGAGCAGGGACAAAGGGCGGAGAGCGGGCCTTTGCCTAATTCAAACGCAACTGCCCGCCATGAACCGACGTTGAGATCCTTCCCCAAGAAATTCAAAATGTTCTAGTTCCTTATCGTTGGAAATCCAATTTGATCGGGTGCAAGCCATTCTAAACAAACGAGAAAGGATCATGCGCAAAACACTCGAATGCGAAACCTTGCAATACCACAAGTTCGTTGCATACTGAAACCAACTGAATTGGCCTGCTGTTGGCTTGATATATTTTTGTAGTTGCGTGACCAAACGAACATTTATTGTAAGACTAAAATCACAGAGAATTGAAAAAGTATAAACCTATGGGGGGAATGAAAATGGCAGACAAGGGATTGATTGGCACTAACGGCAAAGTGGTAGATAGCGACCGTATTGATGAATTTCAGGCGGCCTTTGGCGGTCAAGTGATACTTCGCGGGGCGAGTGACTATGACACCGCGCGGCGGATTTGGAATCACAGCGTCGACAAGAAGCCAGGCATGATTGCGCGCTGTTCTGGCACTGCGGATGTGATTGCTGCAGTCAATTTCGCGCGTGAGAACGGGGTTCTGGTCTCGGTTCGCGGCGGCGGCCACAACGTAGGTGGCAGAGCGGTTTGCGATGATGGGCTGGTCATCGACCTCTCCGGTATGAGAGGCATTCATGTGGATGCTAAGAACCGCACGGCGCGGGTGCAGCCGGGTGTGACGCTCGGCGAATTGGACAGGGAAAACCATATCCACGGCCTTGCTGTGCCGGCCGGAGTTGTTTCCAAGACCGGAATCGCTGGTCTTACACTCGGCGGTGGCGTTGGCTGGCTGATCAGAAAACACGGCATGACCTGCGACAACGTGCTCTCCTTCGAGGTTGTGACTGCAGATGGTGAATTTGTGACTGCGAGCAGTGAAGAAAACACCGACCTCTATTGGGCGCTGCGTGGTGGGGGTGGTAATTTTGGTGTTGTCACGTCCTTTGAATTTCGCGTCCACCCGATATCCACAGTGCTCGGCGGAATGATACTATATTCAGCCGATCAAGCCACCGATGTGCTGCGCTTCTTTGGCAATTTCATCGAGCAGGCACCCGACGAACTAACTGCCTATGCCGGCTTCATCCACACTCCCGACGGCGATCCTGTATTCGCGGTCATCCCCTGCTATAGTGGCGACCTTACCGAGGGAGCAAGTGTCCTTGCCCCATTACGTGAATTTGGCGATCCGATGCTGGACGCGATTGGACCGATGCCGTTCCCGGCTATGCAGTCTTTATTGGATGGCGCATTTCCGGACGGCAATCATAACTATTGGAAATCGGCCTTCCTGCCGGAGTTAAGCGAAGCGGCTATCGCTACCCTGGTCGAACATGCCCAAAAGATAACGTCGCCGATGTCAGCCCTGATTGTTGAATATTATGGTGGGGCGGCAAGTCGGGTGGGCAATGCCGAGACCGCATTCGCACACCGGAAAGCTCAGTACTCCATCGGTATCCTGACCCAATGGACCGAGGCCGAGGATGCCCAGCCGCATATTGACTGGACGCGCGGCGTGTCGGATGCGCTTCGTCCTTTTGCCAGCGATGCTTATCTCTTGAACTTTCTCGATGCCGAGGGCGACGATGTTATCCGCGCGGCATTCGGCGAGAACTACCCACGCCTAGTTGAAGTAAAGAATAAATACGATCCGTCGAATTTCTTTCGCGTCAACCACAATATAATTCCAACTGTTTCGTAGGGTATTGATAGTTGGCGGTGCCAAGTTTTAGCGTGAAGAGGTGCCTGCCATTCTGATCTTTGCGGAAGGCCGATCAAGTGGATCGCCCGTATCCAATTCAAATGGATTTGTTATTGGTCTGATTTGTAGCGGCTTGGCGCCGCCTGATGGCGATTTTCCAGTTTCATGGGCGAGGCGGTGATATTGGCCGCCGTGGTTGAAGCCGGCCAGACGTTCGCCTGATGCTGACTTTGCTGGAAATTCCGGGTCGGGTTTGGACCCGCGCGCGGCTTTGGCTAAGCGCTGGATCAGGACAAGGTTGGACTGGTTAGCGGGAAGGATTTAAGGTCCGGTTTGAGCCCCTATTGACGAAGTTGGTGATTGACAAAACCGTGACATTGTTCATTCTTTGTTCTCGCAGGTGGCGTGACAAGGGTGGAGCTAGAGTATGGGTTTTCAAAACATCATTTTCGATTGGGACGGAACACTTGCCAGAAACTTAGAATTGTGGCTTAGCGGCTACCAGAACTCTTTCGAGCAGCGGCGTCTTAAATTTGGAGTTAAAGAAATTGTCTCAGAGTTTTTCCATAATCATCACGAAGTTCCAGAAAGACACCCGGCTCTCGATTTTCCAGTGATAGCAGAGGAAGCTCGTGATCATGTATTTAGATCTTCCCATACAGTGGATTTGTATGAAGGGGCTTTGCAAACACTCAGTAAGCTGAAAAATAAACAAAAATCGCTCAGCCTCGTTAGTTCCAGTTCTCGACATTTGCTGGAAAGCGGCTTGGGGGCACACAATCTTGAGAGTTTTTTTTCATCAGTTATTGCAGGGGATGATGGCTATGGACACAAGCCAGATATTCGTCCCTTTGCAGAAACTCTTGACAGAATGGGTGCGACTGCGGGTGAAACGCTGATTATCGGAGACTCTCATGTGGATATTCTGGCGGGCAAATTGCTTGGTTGTCAAACATGCCTGTTTACACCACCACAGAACGATCTGTTTCATGATTTCGAGCATCTGAGATCCATGAATGCCGATCATGAAATTGACAATTTACCTGCCTTATTGCGACATGTCTGACAAGGTAGCAAAGTCCCGCCCAGCCGCCATTCACCCCATCAAAAAAACAGAAGTTTCTGCAATACGGCATATGCAGCCGGCTCCAAACGCCTGAAGCAAATTTGCCAGTCAACTGGCACTAAAACACCAACGTGTTGGCACGCGTATTCCGGTTATTTGGCAACGGTGGCTGCTGATCCCGAATTTTAACCCCGACCTTGCCGCACCCTGTCACGCAGCACAAATTTCTGGATTTTTCCCGTCGCGGTTTTTGGCAAAGTTCCAAAAATAACCTGTTTTGGGCGTTTGAAACCGGCAAGTACTGACCGCGCAAAGGCGATGATCTCTTCTGCGGTTGTTGTTTCACCGTCTTTCAATTCAACAAACGCACAGGGGACTTCGCCCCATTTTTCATCAGGCATAGCAACGACCGCTGCCAGAGCCACTGAGGGATGCCGGTGCAGGGCCGCCTCGACCTCGACCGACGAGATGTTTTCGCCACCCGATATGATGAAATCCTTGAGCCGGTCCTTGATCTCGATATAGCCACGCGGATGCATCACAGCAAGGTCACCAGAGCGGAACCAG
>CAXMUJ010000158.1:0-3774 GCA_964196455.1 uncultured Myxococcota bacterium
CAGGGCATGTTGCACCATATATCCACCGTTGCCATGGCGCGGTGGTTCAGCGCCGCCCGCGGCAAGGCTCTGGCAATTGGAGCCCTTGGGTTTTCTTTCGGCGAGGCCTTGTTGCCGCTGACCTTTGTGGCGCTAATGTTATGGCTGCCGTGGCGGGGGCTGTGGCTACTGTCGGCTATTTTGGCGCTTGCTCTTATTCCGGTATTGCGTCGGTTATTAAGTTCCGAGCGCACGCCTCAGGCAATTGCCAAAGAGCAGGGAACCGCTGGCATGGCAGGCCGACACTGGACCAGACCCGAGGTTTTGCGTCATTGGCTGTTTTGGCTTATTCTGCCGGCCAGTATGGCGCCCGCGGTTTTCTCAACAGCCTTCTTTTTCCAACAGGTGCATTTCAGCGCATCCAAAGGTTGGGAGTTGGTACATCTGGTGGCACTTTTCCCGCTGTTTACCGCCAGCGCGGTCTTGTCTGTGATGCTGTTTGGAGCAGCGATTGATCGTTGGGGCAGTGCAAGACTGATCCCGTTGTTTCAGATCCCGATGGCGGCGGCCTTTTTGATCTGGGGGCCCAGTACACAGCTGTGGCACGCCTTGGCCGGTTTGGTTTTGATGGGGATCATGCAGGGTGGAAACACTGTGGTACCCGCTGCATTCTGGTCAGAGTTTTATGGCACCCGCCACCTTGGTGCCATCAAATCCATGGCGACAGCAGTGATGGTTTTGGGGTCGGCCATCGGGCCGGCTGTTACCGGTGCGTTGATCGACAAGGGGGTCGACTTCCAGGATCAGATGATCTGGATCGCGGGTTTGATTCTCCTGGGCTGTTTAACCACATATCTGGGCGTGTCACGCGCCCGGCGTGTCTTGGAAACATCTAGCGCCGCCGCCTGAGGTAGACATAAAATGCGCCCTTGCCACCGTGTTTGGGGTGGGCTTGTGTCACCTGCAAGACAAGCCCCGATAACGCGCCGCCTCGCAGCCAGTCCGGCAAGGCCGCCCGCAGAATGCCCGAGCGTGGCCGGTTGAATTCATCGATATGGGTTTTTGTGCCCTTGCCGGTGATGACCAAGATCAGACGCGCGCCGCGCGCATGCGCCTGTTGCAGATACAAGACCAACCTTTGGCGTGCCAACTCTGCCGTCATTCCATGTAAATCCAGCGTTGCGTCGATCTCGATCTGGCCCCTGAGCAGGCGTTGGAAATTTCGCCGGTCCATGTTGGGCGACACCATGGATGCGCTGTTGCCAACGGCGGTGTGTGGCGTTGCATGTGGCGCAGGCAGGGCAGTTTTGGCCTTGCTGCCGATCTGGAACGCTTGAATAGGCACAACGGCCTTGGCCGACTGCCCCGTCTTTGACGGCTTTACCCGACCTGACGAACCGGAAAAATGCGCTGTGGCACCCGTCTGCTTTTTTTTGGGGTGAAGCGGATCAACGCTTGCGGCAACTTGACGCCAAAGCTGATGGTCATCGTCACTAAGGGTACGTTTTTTACGAGCCATTCTCAGTTTCTCGGGGCAAAAGTAGCCAATGCCTGTTTCGGCAACAAAACATAAATCTCGCCCGAGTTCTTGGTACGCCCGGCACTGTCGCCGGCACCCTTGCCAGAGCCATAGAATATATCGGCCCGGTGTGGGCCTTTGATTGCCGCCCCCACATCTTGGGCGATCATCAGGCGTTGCAGCGGGGTGTCGCCCTGTTTGCTCACCCAGACCGGGCTGCCCAGAGGTATATACTTCGGGTCAACAGCCACGGACCGCATCGACGAGAGCGGAACGCTCATCGCTCCGATTGGACCCGCGGCGTCCGACAGGTTGGTAACTTCGCGAAAGAAAATATAGCGTGGATTGTGCTGCAGCATTGCGCGGCCGCTCACAGGATTATCGCGCACCCATTTTTTTATCTTGCCGGCCGAGGCCTGATGTTTGGCCAGCAAGCCACGCCGGATCATTTCAGTTCCGACAGACCGGTATTGGTGGCCGTTCGAGGCGGAAAACCCGGCGCGCAGCACACCACCTTCGGTCAAACGGATACGGCCCGAGCCCTGAATGTGCAAAAAGAACACCTCTACCGGATCAGCAAGCCACGCCAGTTCTAGCCCTTTGCCGGTCATGGCACCTGCATCAATTTCCGCCCGAGAGCGCCATTTACCCTTACCGCCCCAGTCCGTCGGTTTGCGATAGATCGGATGCTGAAACTGGCCGCCGCGCTGGCGCGATCCAACGAGTTCGGGCTCGTAGTAGCCGGTAAACAACACCGGCTTTTTAGTGCTTAGTTTTACAGGTTGAAAATGGTCTTCAAAAAATGCCCGGGCGTCATCGGCTTTGGCTGCGTTTGCACAAATCTCGGCCCAGCCGGCTTGTTGTAGACGCCGGTCTTTGGATCGCTCGCACGACCGGTGGAATGTGGACAGGGCGGTGTCCAGACTGTCGGCGTGCCAACCGGGTAAATCCTCGAACGCAACACGTTCCGATATCAGCCCGTTGCCCAGGGACGGCTGGCCCATCAACAGGACAGCCGCGCCAAGTGCACCCAATCGTTGTAAACAGCCTGCAAACATCACCCGCCTGTTGCCACCAATTCCCAATTCGGGTCGTTTTCGCCCATATTGCGGGCAAATGTCCACGTGTCAGTCTGGCGTTTGATCTCGTGGGGTTCGCCCTCAACAACTTCGCCGTCAGCATTATTGACGACAGAGGTCAGCTCGCCAACAAAGCGCAAAGTGACCTCGGCCTCTTTGCGTCGGGCGTCAAAGTTGGCGTCGATAATTTTCATCTCTTTGACACCAATAAAGTCGGCATCAATTGTCAGACCTGATTTTTGACGGCTTTTTATGACGCCTTCGAAGGATGCGTAAACATCGTCGGCCAGAAACTTGTCGAGTGTTTCCAGATCGTCACCCTCAAACGCCATCAGAATCATTTCATAGGCTTGGCGGGCACCGCTTTGGAATTCCGTCACTGAAAACAACGGTTCAACCGCCTTCATCGCCACAAAGGCCTTGCCGGCATCGCTCTCGATGTCGACATGGTCGGCAATGTCGCGATCCGGACCGCCCTCAATCACTTCAAACCCGCGAGGCAAACCACGACGCTCGGCTTTGGCATCGTCTTTTGTCGGCTCGAAACCATCACGCGTTCCAAGCACGTTTTTCAGCCGGATAAACAGAACAACAGCAATTACACCCATAATTACCAGCTGGAATACAGCAGAGGCCATCAAGTCACCTTTCACAATTTCGCAAGAACGGTGGTGTTCTTGTGCTTTTATACCTATGTAGGTCAGTGGCATGTGCAAGTCTACCGATTGCACGCAGAGTTGTTAAAGGGTTTGTCGAATGTGGCTGTTTATTATCTTAATTGTGGTTCCGATCATTGAAATCGCACTGTTTATCAAAGTTGGCGGGGCAATTGGCCTGTGGCCGACACTGGGTACTGTTGTCCTTACGGCGGTTGTCGGGTCGATGTTATTGCGCGCGCAAGGCATCGCAACCCTGACAAAACTGCAGAGCAGTTTGAAAACCGGTGCGAATCCGATGGACCCGATCGCCAACGGGGCGCTGATCCTTGTTGCCGGTGTTGTTTTATTGACGCCAGGGTTTTTTACCGACGCCGTCGGCTTTGCCTTGTTGGTGCCGCCGATCCGGATTGTTGTGATTAAATGGATTTCGTCGCGCATAGCGTCTGGCCAGTTTACGGTTCACTCGAACGTCAACGCGGCTCCGGACCGCTCAGGCCCGCACCCCGGAACTCAAACCAGCGAGCCTGGCACCCTGGAC
>CAXMUJ010000159.1:0-6727 GCA_964196455.1 uncultured Myxococcota bacterium
GCCAGCCTCAACTTTGCAATCTTGCGGTTATGAATATCCGCCATATTGCCACGCAACCGCTTGGGGCGAAAATCCCCGTCCGGATGGGCGCCGTAAAGCATCGCCACATGCGGCGAGCGGTCGACAATGCCAACTTCGGCGTCTATCGCGGCTTGCAGATCGAGCGGGTTCAGGTCGGTTCCGGTCCGGACCGTCCGGTCGATGTGGTTGCAGATATGCACGCTGTCCACATGCACGCTGTGATCGCGCAGATCGACCAGCGTCGGCACAACCGCCGGATCGAAGCCCTCGGACCCCATGCTCGATTGGCCGGAATAGCCACGCGCCAACCTGCGCCCCTGACCGCCGCGCATACGCAGACGGATATAGTCGGGGTGATAGTTGCCCGGCTGGACGTTAATGTCATGGGCGACATAGGGTGCGGCCTTTTCGGCGAGGCAGGTGCGCACCTTGTGCGAACAGACCGACAGGGCGAAATGGTACAGCTCGAAAATAGGTTTGCCGGCGCCGATGGTCAGGTTTTTCGCAGGATCGGTAAGCGGTGCATTGGCGGCATCCAGTACGCTGCGAAATTGGGCGTCCGACATCACAGGTCGCGCTCGGATTCGGTGTCGATCACCTCGGCGACCGCAAAACTGCGACGGTCGTGCATGCGGGCATAATAGTCTTGCAGGGCGGTATCCGCCCACCAAGATGCAAACCCGTGCAGGCTGAACCGGGCTAGGGCGGCTGTGGCAAAACAATCGGCCAGCGAGTATGTCTGCCCTGCAATAAACGGCTGGATTGCGGCGGCCGCGATCATCCGGTCCACCAGAGCCCGTGTCGCGGCCAGATGGTCTTCGACACCTTCGGGGTCTTGCAGCAGTTTCTGAAACCGTGTGTTTCCAGCCAGCCGCGCCGTGGTCACATCCGCCAGATCTGGGCGGGATTTTTGCAAAGCTCTGAGGAAGTCACCCCGCGCCATGATCTGGGGTGCGGTGCCGTCCGGATCGAGCCGTTTTCGGTACAACAGAACCCCATAGTGCAGCGCCATGATATCGCGGAGCCAGCCTTGGGTGGTGGCGTCGCCGGACAGGTCTGGCCCGGCCATGTCCTGCACCGCGTTAACAATGGTGATCGTATCGGTGACGACCCGGTCGCCAAGGGCCAGCGTCGGCACCACGGCGCGCGGGTTCAGCGCGATATACCACGGCTCGAACTGTTCATTTGTGCCCATGATATCAATTTGACGGCGGGAAAAGACCAGCTCCTTTTCCACCAGCGCCAGACGTGCCATTTGCGAGCAGATCGAGGCGCGATGATCATAAAGCAAGAGAGGTTCCATGCCCCAAGCCTAGCGCAGATGCCCCGGCTTGGGAAGTTTTCACCGTTAAGCCTTGTCTTGATCGCCGTCGCTGATAGCCTGTGTGAGATATCGCGCCACAGCAGACAGGACTTTTATGATGACCAGCCACAGCACCGCCCGTATCCTGTCCGACACAGACCTCGCCGGTTTGGGCATCACTGCCCAAGAGGTCGCCGCAACCATCGAGGCGGCGATCAAGTCCGAGGTGGCGGGCCAAATCCTGACGACGCCGAAGTCAGCGGTTGTGCCAGCCGACGGCCGGTACATGATGACCACTTTGGCAACCGCCGATGATCCGCAAGTGACGGTAGTCAAATCGGTCATGGTCAGCCCGCGCAACCCTGCACGCGGTTTGGCAGGGATCGAGGGTAACATCATGGTTCAAGACAGCGAGACCGGTCTTTTGCTGGCGGTGATGGGGGCGAAATGGGTGACTGCGGTGCGCACGGCCGGGCTGAGCGCGCTGGCGGCGCTGCGTTTGGCCAACCCGGCTTCGACCAGCATCGCCTTTGTTGGTTGCGGCGCTCAGGCCCGCAGCCATCTGGACGCATTTTCTGACCTGTTTGCGCTGACCGAAGTTCGCGCCTTTGGTCGCGGGCAGGCCACAATAGATGCGTTCTGCGCCTATGCAGACCAAAAAGGGCTGCGTGCGCGGGGCTATAAAAATGCCCAAGAAGCGCTGGACGGGGCCGACATAATTGTCAGCTCGATCACCCTGTCCTATGATGTGGTGCCGTTTCTTGACGCGCGCTGGCTAAAACCGGGCGCGTTTGCCACGATCACCGATCTGGCTCTGCCTTGGATGCCGGATAGCATGCCCGCCTTCGAGCCCCTGTTTATCGATGATTTGGTGCAAGAAGCTGCCAGCCCGAAACCGATGGTAGCCGCAGATCTGGTTTCAGGGGATCTCAAAGAGCTGGTCACGGGGATCAGGGCGGCCAGCTTTGATCCCGACCACCGCGCGGCATTTGTGTTTCGCGGCATGGCCATCGGTGATTTCGCTATGGCGGCCTATGCCTATCAACGGGCGGTGGCGGCGGGTATCGGAACCGAGATCTCGTTTTGATTTGAGTTTCGGTTGCTAAGGCCGCTGTCTGGGCAAGGCAGAGGGCCAACGATCTTTTACGCAGGAAATTCCAAGAAATAAAATCGCCTGATCAAAAGGATCAGATCGAAGTGCTTCAGAGATTTGACCGTTTTAAATAGGCGAGTTTCGGGATTTGCAGCCTGAGCAAATGTGCTGGGGCCTGCTTTTTTTCGACTTGAATACTGTGACTGCCAAAATCCAAAGGAATTGTGATTGTAGTGCACCCCCGTTTGAGCGTTGCCTGCCTAGTTTCTCTCGCATTACTTGCGACGACACCTGTACAAGCGGCTGATCCCGCCGGCAGGTTTATTGAGCTCATGCTCGATGGGTGCTTGGGCGCAATGGAGCGGGCAGAACCAGTCGATGCCACAGACTTGGAAAAATTGCCGCAAAAAACAGCAATGGCTATAGAAAGGCGCTCGAAAGGGGAGGTTTGGTCAGCACCTGATGCGTATATTACCCTTGCGCAAAGTTATTTGGAAGATGGCGTTGGATGTGTGGTTGAGTGGCATGGAAGCGCGGCCAGACGCAGAGGCGTCGTAATCGACAGCGCAAACGTAACTCGACATTTCGACACATATTTGACCGATCAGATAAACTCGGGCCGTTATATCGAGGTTCAGGTTTGCGATAGCAGCCTTCACAGCTATATGCGCGCGTTTCAGACCAACTTTGAAACGGAACGGCCGTTTCGTGGCTATCTATTGCAATGGGACCTTGTTGATCAGCTGCATTTCAAGGTTCAAGAGCAGCATCAATTTCGACCGGTCAAGGATTGCGAAAAATAGCGGTTGGTGCGGCGCGCATTTTCCACTACAAAGCTGGCGAGTTATTGAACCGGGCCGATGGCGGTCAATCACTCTCATTTCACCCCAACACCTGTTGACACCCTTTGCGACTCCCCGTATACGCGCAGGACCTGAGGAGGACGCAGCCGTTTTCCTTATACAAAGCCATAAATTGGCGGTCATGATCCAGACGTAAGTCTCGATCCTCTGGAATTTCACTGCAACAGCCCTCGGAAACGCGGGCGGTCGCGGTTTTGGTGCTTGTCGAGAACGACCTGCGCTTAGTCGAGTTTGAAACGGGTTATACGGGGACGTCCGAATGCCAACGATCCAACAGCTGATCCGCAAGCCGCGGCAGCCAAAAGTAAAGCGCCAGAAGTCGCAACACCTGCAGGCTTGTCCTCAGAAACGCGGCGTGTGCACACGTGTTTACACAACCACACCTAAAAAGCCGAACTCCGCGATGCGGAAAGTGGCTAAGGTCCGCCTGACCAACGGGTTCGAGGTTATCTCGTACATCCCGGGTGAGAGCCACAACCTGCAAGAGCACTCTGTTGTTCTGATCCGCGGTGGCCGGGTAAAAGACCTTCCCGGTGTTCGCTACCACATCCTGCGCGGTGTTCTGGATACCCAGGGCGTTAAAGACCGTAAGCAGCGTCGTTCGAAATACGGCGCCAAGAAGCCGAAATAAGGATAGTTCGATATGTCACGACGCCATCGCGCTGAAAAACGAGAAGTATTGCCCGACGCCAAATTTGGTGACCGCATACTTACAAAATTCATGAACAACCTGATGCTGGACGGCAAAAAATCGGTTGCGGAGAACATTGTCTACGGCGCACTGGATCGTGTCGAAGCCAAGATCAAGCGGGCGCCTATCGAGGTGTTCCACGAAGCGTTGGAAAACATCCAGCCATCCGTCGAAGTCCGGTCCCGCCGCGTTGGCGGTGCGACATATCAGGTGCCTGTTGAAGTGCGCCCCGAGCGCCGTGAAGCTTTGGCCATCCGTTGGTTGATCAAAGCGGCCCGCACACGCAACGAACACACAATGCAAGAACGCCTTGCTGGCGAGTTGATGGATGCCGTCAACAGCCGTGGTTCTGCAGTGAAAAAACGTGAAGACACTCACAAAATGGCCGATGCGAATAAAGCATTCAGTCATTACCGCTGGTAAGACTGAGGAAAGAGCAGACCTATGGCACGCGAATACCCCCTCGAACTTTACCGTAATTTCGGTATCATGGCGCACATCGATGCAGGCAAAACAACCTGTTCCGAGCGCATCCTGTACTATACCGGTAAATCCCACAACATTGGCGAAGTGCATGATGGCGCGGCGACAATGGACTGGATGGAGCAAGAGCAGGAGCGTGGCATTACGATCACGTCCGCTGCGACAACTACATTCTGGGAACGGACCGAAGATGGCGTAACGCCTGATACAGCCAAGCACCGTTTGAATATCATCGACACGCCGGGCCACGTTGACTTCACAATCGAAGTTGAGCGCTCCTTGGCTGTTCTGGATGGTGCCGTTTGTGTTCTGGACGCCAATGCTGGTGTTGAGCCGCAAACAGAAACTGTTTGGCGTCAGGCTGACCGTTACAAAGTTCCACGGATTGTATTCGTGAACAAAATGGACAAAATCGGCGCTGATTTCGACAACTGTGTTGCGATGATCAAAAGCCGCACCGGTGCGGTTGCTGTGCCAATTCAAATTCCAATCGGTGCTGAAACCGAGCTGGAAGGCGTTGTTGATCTGGTGACCATGCAAGAATGGGTCTATGGCGGCGAAGATTTGGGTGCGACTTGGGAAAAACGCCCGATCCGTGCCGAGCTGCAAGACAAATGTGACACGCTGCGCGCCGAGATGATCGAGTTGGCTGTAGAGCTGGACGACGTCGCCCTGGAAGCTTTCCTGGACGGTAACGAGCCGGACGAAGCAACCCTGCGCAAATTGATCCGCAAGGGCACAATCGGCATGAACTTTGTTCCTGTGCTGGCTGGCTCGGCGTTCAAAAACAAAGGTGTTCAGCCTCTGTTGAATGCTGTCATCGACTATCTGCCCAGCCCGCTGGACGTTGTTGATTACATGGGTTTCAAACCCGGCGACGAAACAGAGACACGCGACATCGCACGTCGTGCCGACGACAACATGGCCTTTTCCGGCTTGGCGTTCAAAATCATGAATGACCCGTTTGTTGGCTCTTTGACCTTCACACGGATCTATTCCGGCGTCCTGAAAAAGGGCGACACCATGCTGAACTCTACCAAGGGTAAAAAAGAGCGTGTTGGCCGGATGATGATGATGCACTCGATCAACCGCGAAGAAATCGAAGAAGGTTTTGCAGGCGATATTATCGCGCTGGCTGGTCTGAAAGACACCACAACCGGTGACACGATCTGTGCAGTACACGATCCGGTTATCTTGGAAACAATGACTTTCCCCGATCCCGTGATCGAGATTGCCGTTGAGCCAAAAACCAAAGCTGACCAAGAGAAAATGTCTCAAGGTCTGGCCCGTCTGGCTGCTGAGGATCCTTCTTTCCGTGTGGAAACTGACATCGAATCCGGTCAGACCATCATGAAAGGCATGGGCGAGCTTCATCTGGATATTCTGGTGGATCGTCTGAAGCGCGAGTTCAAAGTTGAAGCGAACATTGGTGCGCCGCAAGTTGCTTACCGCGAGACCATCTCGCACGAAGCAGAAATTGACTACACCCACAAGAAACAATCTGGTGGTTCCGGTCAGTTTGCCCGTGTGAAAATGGTTCTGAAACCGACAGTGCCCGGCGAAGGCTATTCCTTCGAGAGCAAAGTTGTTGGCGGGAATATTCCGAAGGAATACATCCCGGGCGTTCAAAAAGGTATCGAAAGCGTCATGGACAGTGGTCCATTGGCCGGTTTCCCGGTTATCGACTTCAAAGTCGAGCTGCATGACGGTGCTTACCACGATGTAGACTCTAGCGTCATGGCGTTTGAAATCGCCGGTCGCATGGGGATGCGTGAAGGCATGCGCAAAGCTGGTGCCAAAATGCTGGAGCCAATCATGAAGGTCGAAGTCGTGACCCCTGAAGAATATACAGGCGGCATTATCGGCGATCTGACATCCCGTCGGGGCATGGTTCAGGGTCAGGACACTCGCGGCAACGCGATTGCAATCGACGCGAACGTGCCTTTGGCGAACATGTTTGGCTACATTAATACACTTCGGTCCATGTCATCGGGTCGCGCGAACTTCACTATGCAGTTCAGCCACTACGAACCTGTACCGAACAATATTTCCGAAGAAATCCAGGCAAAATTCGCCTGATCTGAAACCACAGGTCAGGCACAGCCGACCGAAACACACTGGAGGCCTTAGTTATGGCAAAAGCAAAGTTTGAGCGTAATAAACCGCATATCAACATTGGCACGATTGGTCACGTTGACCACGGCAAGACAACCCTGACAGCTGCGATCACCAAGCAGTTTTCGGACAACTTCAAAGCCTATGACGAGATTGAC
>CAXMUJ010000160.1:0-2202 GCA_964196455.1 uncultured Myxococcota bacterium
GCGGTTATTGCCTATAACGTGCATGACCAGTTCAAGCTGATCGTCAACAAAGGCTCTGCCGAGGCAATGGGACTGACTGTTCCCCAGTCGGTTCTGGATCGCGCGACAAGCATTATCGAATAGAGCGCTGGGGGCATATCCCCGAATATTTCGCAGGGGCGCAGGTAATACAGCGCCTCTGCATTTTTTATTTTCTGGAGCTTGTGAATGTCCCTCTATGAACTGCTTGGCACGTTGGAAACCGGATTTATATTTGGTATTGTGGCATTGGGTGCCTATCTGACTTTCAAAGTCCTGGATTTCCCTGACCTTACGGTTGAAGGCAGCTTTCCATTGGGGGCCGCGGTCGCTGCTACCTTGATGGTGGGCGGCGGGGTAAACCCGTGGATTGCAACCCTGTTGGCGGGTTTCGTGGGCTTTGGAGCCGGTTGGCTGACTGCCTATCTAAACGTCCGGTTCAATATTTTGCATATTCTGTCCGGCATTCTGGTGGCCATCGCACTCTATTCGATCAACCTGCGGATTATGAGCGGCCCGAACAAGCCGTTGTTGCATGTGGACACGGTTTTTGATGCCTTTAACAGTTTTGGAATTCCGGGGTATATCATTAACCCGATTGTATTGGGCGTGCTTATCGTGGTGATCAAGTTGGCGTTGGATTATATGTTGTCTACGGGGCTTGGCATTTCCATGCGTGCCGCCGGTGCAAACCCGGCCATGGCCGAGGCGAACGGTGTGAATGTTGGTAATATGAAGTTGCTGGGCGTCGGGCTGGCGAATTTTTTAACAGCGCTGGCGGGCGCATTGTTCGCGCAAACCTTTGGTGCGGCTGATGCCTATATGGGGATCGGGGTTATCATCGTTGGCTTGGCCTCGGTGATTGTTGGCATGTCTATCCTGCCGTCGGGAACGATATTTTTGGCGACCATCGCCTGTGTTGTTGGTGCGGTTCTGTACCGCTTGGCTGTTGCGGCTGCGTTGAATGCGGATTTCATCGGGCTACAGGCGTCAGACGTGCAAATGGTCACAGCAGCCTTGGTTGCGATTGCATTGATCGTGCAACAATCGGGGGTATCCCTGTTTAAAACCGCGCGGAAAAGGGGACAGAAATGATCCGTCTGGATGATGTTCATGTAACATTCAACAAAAATAGCCCGCTTGAGACACGCGCGTTGCGCGGGGTCGATCTGCATATTCCCAAGGGCCAGTTTCTGACGGTAATCGGATCGAACGGTGCGGGGAAATCCACGAGTTTGAATGTCATTGCCGGACTGTGCCGCGCTGAAAAGGGCAGTGTCAAAGTTGCTGGTGATGATGTTACCGACTGGCCGGTTCATCGGCGCGCGCGGTTCTTGTCTCGGGTTTTTCAGGACCCAAAGATGGGAACCTGCGAAGATCTGTCGATCCTAGAGAATTTTGCGCTGGCGCACGGTCGCACAAAGCCGCGTGGCATTCGCCGCGCCGTAACCTCTAACATGCGTGATGACGCGGCAGAGCGTTTGAAAGTATTGGGGTTGGGGCTGGAAAACCGGCTGGACGACAAAGTCGGGCTGTTGTCGGGTGGTCAGCGTCAAGCTGTGAGTTTGTTGATGGCCGCAACCGGTGACACCAAGGTGCTGTTGTTGGATGAACACACGGCCGCGCTTGATCCAAAAACCGCAGAGTTCGTGCTCGAGACAACCAAAAATATTGTAAATGATTTAGGCATGACGGCGGTGATGGTGACCCATTCAATGGTGCAAGCACTGCATACCGGCGACCGGACGATCATGTTCCACCGTGGTAAGATCGTATTCGATGCTATGGGGCCGGAACGCGATGCGATGGAGGTTGGCGATTTTCTGGAACTGTTCAAGCGTGAACAGGGCGAAGAGCTGGCCGATGATGCGCTGTTATTGGGCTAGGAGCTCATTTTTTGAGAGAGGACACACCCATGCCATGGATTGAAACCGTTACCTATGAAGACGCATCCGGCAAACTAAAAATGCTCTACGATCGGGTGAAAGGGCCGGATAACAACGTCGACAATATTATGATGATGCATTCGCTTCGCCCCCATACGATGGAGGGGCACATGGCGATTTACAAATATGTGCTGCACCATTCGGGCAATACGGTGCCAAAGTGGTTTTTAGAAACTCTGGGCGTTTGGGTGAGTTCGCTCAACCGATGTACCTATTGCGTAGAACATCATTTTGGCGG
>CAXMUJ010000161.1:0-3657 GCA_964196455.1 uncultured Myxococcota bacterium
GTTGTCCCCACCGCAAAGTTCCGCAACCCGAACAAATGTACCAGCAGCGCGGTCGCCGTGATCTGCGAGACCCCGCCCAGCATCATAAACCCGAAAAACCGCGTATTCGGGGAGGGTAAGGTGTAACCGCCGACCGTCACCAATATTGTAAGTACGCAAACGATCAAAGGCGCGGCAAATACGAAACGCGAAAACGTCGCCCCCGTTGTCGTAAGCTGCCCTTTCAGGTGTTTTTGAAGTGCCGAACGGACATTCTGAAAGAAAGCCGCGCCAATAGATATTAGCACCCAAATTTCCATTATCCGCGCATTTTCCGCTGCATGAACAAGAAACCCTTTTTCGCGAAGCGCTCAACCCAACCGCCATCATCAAATAGCGCACGCATCGCTGGAAGGTTTTTGCGTTCATCGGCAATAACGACAAACCCTGATGGTTCTACCGCCCCGGTTGCCCTTTCCAGCACTGCCATTCTTTCAGGACTGCGCAACATGTGAAGGGTTCTGTCAATCACGACTACGTCAAACATACTATCTGGCTCATAGGTCACCAAATCTGCCACGATCCCTTCGATGGGCAGGCCGGTTTGTGACGCCTCGGCATTCAGTTGAGCAATACCAGATGAGGATAGGTCTACAGCCACCACCGAATGACCGGCACGTGCAATAAACAGGGCGTCTCGCCCCTGCCCGCAACCCAAATCAAGTACTCTTGAACCTGATGGTATATTTTCGGCGAATAACTTTACTATCTCTGGGAATGGCGCACCAAGTGCATGTTTCTGCGCTTTGTAGATTGCTTCATATTTGTTTGGATTAGCCATTTATAGGGTCACAATTCCTTCGCCGCTGCACGCAAGGGCACCTTCTGGATTTTACCTGTAGAGGTCTTTGGGACCTCGCCAAACACCACCGTTCTGGGCACTTTGAAACTGGCGAGGTGTTCGCGACAATGGGCGACCAGCTCTGCCTCGGTGACGTGCATTTCCGGCTTCAACTCGACAAACGCGCAAGGTGTTTCGCCCCATTTATCGTCCGGTCGTGCCACGACCGCACAAGCCAGAACGGATGGGTGCGCATAAAGGCAGCTTTCGATTTCGATGGACGATATATTCTCGCCACCCGAAATAATGATGTCTTTGGCGCGATCTCGCAGCTGCAGATATCCATCGCTGTGCACCACGCCCAAATCCCCGGAATGGAACCAACCGCCTTTGAACGCGTCTTCTGTGGCTTCGGGATTATTCAGATACCCTTTCATGGCGATATTACCGCGCATCATCACCTCGCCCATGGTTTCGCCGTCGTGCGGAACCTCGATCATGGTTTCAGGGTCGAGCACTTTGGTGTCTTCCTGCACCACATAACTTACCCCTTGGCGCGCCTTCAGGTTTGCCTGTTTGCCAATCGGTAGGTCGTTCCACTCGTTGTGCCATGCACAGACGACCGCCGGGCCGTAAATCTCGGTCAAGCCATAGGTGTGGGTAACCTCGAATCCCTCTTCCTCCATGGACTGCAACACATTGGCGGGTGGGGGGGACGCCGCTGTCATCACCTTGCAAAGATGTTCAAAGGGGCGTTTATCATCGGTCGCGTTTATCATAAAGCTTAGGACAATCGGCGCGCCGCATAGATGGTTGACGCCGTGATCAGCGATAGAATCATAGATATTTGCCGCCGTCACCTTGCGAATACAAACGTTGGTGCCCGCTTTGGCCGCGATGGTCCAAGGGAAGCACCAGCCGTTGCAGTGGAACATCGGCAACGTCCACAAATACACCGGATGCGCATTCATATTCCATTCCAGCGTATTGCCGATCGCGTTTAGGTAAGCACCACGATAATGGTAAACGACGCCTTTGGGATTGCCAGTTGTGCCAGACGTATAGTTGATACTGATCGTATCCCATTCATCCGCAGGGCCAATATATTCGAAGTCAGGGTCACCACCTGCGATAAATGCCTCATAGTCTTGCGGACCCAGAAGCACCCCACCCTCTGCATCGGGGTCGTCGATGTCGATCAAGATTGGCGTGTTTTGTGAGATTTCGACTGCTGCCTTCACGGTATCGGAAAACTCCCGATCCGTGACCAGCATCTTAATATCGGCATGGTCTATGATATAGGCAATCGTCTTTGGATCGAGCCTATAGTTCAGCGCATTCAGCACCATCCCCGCCATCGGAACACCGAAATGGGCCTCGTACAGCTCGGGTGTGTTGGCGGCCATATAGCCAACGACATCACCCTTTTCCAAACCGGAATTCGTCAACGCCGAGGCCAGCTGACGACAACGGGAAAAGGTTTTAGACCACGTCCATTTACGCGCGCCATATATCACCGCGGTGCGGTGCGGATACGTAAGCGCAGCACGGCGCATAAAGGAAATCGGAGACAGCGGCGTGTAGTTCGCAGCCGTTTTTGGCAAAGTCATATGGGCGTGGCTCATGTCAGCTCCTGTTAGGTTTCAATCGAACCTAGCGGGAACTTTCCTTCGCGTCACCCTAGTAGAAACACCTATTCCGTAAACTTGTTGTCCTGCGGGAACCCGCGTGGCGCAAATCGACCTGATCCAGCCCGCTTACCGATCCAGTCGCCCAGTTCTTTTTCCGTACGTGTCCGGCCTGCGGGGTCTTTCCAGCTAAGTCCATCGGAAAGATTAAATGTCTTGGCATCCGACAGCTCCCCGTCTTTGTCTGCGTATTTTTGCAAACGCACACCTTTGCCGCGCCCCATTTCGGGCAACTCGGACAATGGGAACACCAGAACTTTGCGGTTAATACCGACACAGGCGACATGATCACCAACCACCGGTGTGCATATCAGCGCACGAACCGCATTCTTGACGTTCAACACCTGACGACCCGTTCGCGTATGCGCAATGACATCGTCTTCGGGAATGACGAACCCGTCACCAGCCGAGGATGCCAGCAGCAGTTTTCGACCGGGCTTATGGATAAACAAATCCAGCATCTCGGCCTCGTTGGGCATATCGACCATCAAGCGGATCGGTTCACCCATTCCGCGTCCACCCGGCAGGTTCGAACACGCTATCGTATAGAACCGCCCATTGCTGGCAAATGCCACCAGCTTGTCGGTGGTCTCGGCATGGAAGATGAACCGGCCCTCGTCCCCATCCTTAAATTTTAATTCCTGATCCAGTGCCACGTGGCCCTTCAGCGCCCTGATCCAACCCATCGCCGAACAAACAACCGTCACCGGTTCCCGTTCGATCATCGCCTCAATCGGCACTTCTTCGAAATCCGGAGCGTCGGCCAGTTTGGTGCGACGCGCGCCGCCCTCGCTGTTTTTGCCAAACTTCTTGCGGGTCTCGCGAAGCTGTTCCGAAATTCTGGACCATTGCAAATCTTCGCTGTCCAACAAGTCTTCGATCGCAGCACGTTCAATCAACAACGCCTCGCGCTCGTTACGAAGTTCCATTTCCTCAAGCTTGCGCAAGGAGCGCAAACGCATGTTCAGGATTGCCTCGGCTTGCACCTCGGTCAGGTCGAACTCTGCAATTAAGGTTGGCTTAACTTCGTCCTCATAGCGGATAATCTCAATCACGCGATCAAGGTTAAGGAAAGCCACGATAAAGCCTTCCAAGACCTCAAGACGCGCATCGATTTTGCCAAGCCGGAACTTTGAGCGGCGCAACAAA
>CAXMUJ010000162.1:0-2354 GCA_964196455.1 uncultured Myxococcota bacterium
CACCAAACAGGCCGCCCTGTCAGAGGCCAAGGCCAGATTGGCCGAGGCAGAGGCCAACAATCAGATCTCGATAGAGCTGGTCAAAAAGGGATTCGCCTCGGAAACCAGCGGGATTTCGCGGATAGCCGCGCTCGAAACAGCACAGGCCGCGGTCACGCGGGCGCAAACAGAAATCGCCCGGCTTAAAATCACTGCACCTTTTAGCGGCCTGTTGGAGTCCGACACCGCCGAATTTGGCGAGCTGATGCAACCCGGTGCCATTTGTGCACGCATAATCGCGCTGGACCCGATCAAGCTGGTTGGTTTCGCCACCGAGGAACAGATTGCCAAACTGGTCGTGGGCTCGCCCGCCGGTGCGCGATTGATCGGCGGTCAACAAGTCACAGGCCAAGTTACATTTTTGTCGCGCAGCGCCGACCGCAGCACCCGCACCTATCGCGTGGAAGTTACGGTAAATAACGCGTCACTGGAAATACGCGACGGCGCCACAGCCGAGATCTATGTCGCCCTTCAGGGCGAAGTGGGCCATCTGTTGCCACAGTCGGCGCTAACGTTGGACGATGCCGGCCGCTTGGGTGTGCGCACAGTCGACGACAATGCCGCAGGATTTGCCCCGATCACGATTTTACAAGAGTCCAACGCCGGCGTCTGGGTGGCGGGACTGCCCGAAACCGTAGATGTCATCGTTGTCGGACAAGAATATGTCACCGATGGCCGCGCCGTTACCGCACAGTATAAGGACGCGACACGATGATGACCGGCCTCGTTGATTGGGCCTCGGCCCGCGCCCGTATGATCATTGTTTTTGTGATTATGTCGATCGCCGCTGGCACAGCCGCCTATATCGGCCTGCCCAAAGAGGGCGAGCCGGACATTGATATTCCAATATTGTTTGTCTCGGTGCCCTTCCCCGGAATTTCGGCCACAGATGCGGAAAAACTGTTGGTCAAGCCAATGGAGACCGAACTGCAAGGCTTGGACAACCTCAAATCCATGAACGCAACTGCGTCTGAAAACTATGCCGGCATCGCGTTGGAGTTCGAGTTTGGCTGGGACAAGCAGTCAACCATTGCCGATGTCCGTGACAAGTTAAATCAGGCCGAGGCACATTTTCCGGACGGGGCGGAACAGTACGCGATCAACGAAGTGAACTTTTCCAAGTTTCCCATTCTGGTTGTGTCGCTGTCTGGCGAAGTTCCAGAACGGACCCTGACCCGCGTCGCCAAAGATATGCAAACCTCGCTCGAAGCCCTGCCACCAGTGTTGGAAGCAACGCTGGCCGGACATCGCGACGAAATGCTCGAAGTGATCATCGATCCGCTCAAGCTGGAGGCCTATAACGTCACCGCAGGCGAGTTGATCACGGTTTTTCGCAACAACAACCAATTAATCGCGGCAGGCGAAGTTGAAACCGCGCGCGGCGCTTTTGCGGTGAAAATCCCGTCGTCGTTTGACGAACCACAGGACATTTACAACCTGCCGGTCAAGGTCAATGGCGACAGCGTGGTCACGCTGGGTGATCTGGTGGATATCCGCCTGACATTCGAGGACCAGACCGGCACCGCGCGTTATAACGGTGAAACAACCGTGGCCTTGCAAATCGTCAAACGCAAAGGTTTCAACCACATCGACACCGCCAATCTGGTGCGCGCAACAGTGGCCGATATTATCGAGGATTGGCCGGTAGAGCTGCGCGAAAGCATGAATGTAAACATTGGCTTGGACCAGAGCCAACAAGTTGACAGCATGATCAAGCAACTCGAAGGCTCGGTTCTGACCGCGATCCTGTTGGTGATGATTGTGGTGTTGGGCACATTGGGTGTGCGCTCGGCCTTGCTGGTTGGTTTTGCCATTCCGACATCGTTTCTGCTCAGCTTTGCCACGATGGCCGTGGCCGGTATCACCATTTCCAACATCGTGATGTTCGGCCTGATCCTGGCGGTCGGCATGTTGGTGGACGGCGCTATTGTTGTGGTCGAATACGCCGACAAACGTATCCGGGAAGGCGTCGGCCCGATGCGGGCCTATGCCGCCGCCGCCAAACGCATGTTTTGGCCAATTATTTCATCCACGGCAACGACGCTCTGTGCCTTTTTGCCGATGTTGTTCTGGCCCGGTATTCCGGGCGAGTTTATGGGCAATCTGCCAGTCACATTGATTTTTGTTCTGTCGGCCTCGCTGCTGGTGGCGCTGGTCTATCTGCCGGTTGTCGGCGGGGTTGCCGGCCGGATCTCGCGCTTTAACGAGCAAACGTCGGATATGTTGCGCGCCTCTGTGCACTGGGTCATCCGTATTGCCATGGTCGCACTGGCCGCCATTGCCATCTATCTGATGATGATGTTTGTTTTGCGCGG
>CAXMUJ010000163.1:0-10878 GCA_964196455.1 uncultured Myxococcota bacterium
GGTTCCGTGGGCCACATTGCCGCCTCTGGATGCAGCTCGTTCAGGGTTTCGGCAATTGCCAAAGTTTCATAAACTGTCGCCCCGTTGATCCGTGCCGCGGGCACCAGTTTGGCCGGCGCGAAATCGGTCAGTGCCTGTTGAAATTCGGGCGTGTACATGCGGACCGTTTGTGTGGTCACGGGAATATCGAAATGGGCAAACAAGAGCCAGCCGCGCAAGCTCCAACTGCTGTAGGTACGGTCCCCAAGGACAAGTTCATAAGTCATTGGCCCAATATGCCTATTCTGAATGCTTTGGCAAATTCAGATATGTGCAGGGTCCATCACACTATGTGATTGACGCTGTACACACGCCAGTCGCCCCCGCCCAGATGATCGATACGGGTTACAGACAGGTTGTCGATCTGGAAGCCGATGGCAGACTTTGCAGGCATGGCTGTGGCGCGTTGTAATTGCGACAGGATCACGCCGAAATGGGCAACGACGATGATATCTTGGTCTGGGTGTGTGTGGCACAGCGTTGTGACAGCTGTATGGACACGGTCCGACATGGTGTTCCAGCTCTCGCCCCCCGGCAGGGCGGCGTCACCGGGCGTGGACCAGAACTCTTTGGACAGTTCGGGATGGGCAATGGATAGGTCGGCGCCGGTTTTTGCCTCCCAGTCACCAAAATGGATTTCGCGCAGCGCGGCCGAATGGCTCAACCGCAAACGATCGCCGGCAATGGCGTCGGCGGTGGCGCGACAGCGGATCAGGTCGGACGATATCACCGGCGCGCCAGCGGGCAGGTGGGCTGACAAGCGGCCCAGCGCGCCGACATCTGACAGATCGGCATCCGCATCGGTCCAGCCGATAAGGTCTTTGCGATGCGTCGGGCCGTGGCGCACCCACCAGAACCGCGTCACGTCAGGGCCTGTGGCAGCTGACCTTTAAGCACCAGTGGCAAACCGGCTACCACCAAAACCACCAGATCAGCACCGGCGGCAAGGTCCTGATTAAGCTTGCCCTGAGCATCGCGGAATTTGCGGCCCAGTGCCGTGTCGGGCACAATGCCCTGACCGACTTCGTTTGAGACAATCACCAGGGGTCCGTCTGATCGTCCAACGGCCGTGAGCAATTCAGTGCATTGATGTGCCAGATCGCGTTCCGCAAGCAGAGAGTTCGAGAGCCAAAGCGTTACGCAATCCAGCAAGGTTGCAGAGTTTTCAGGCAGGGTGCTGATTGCTTTGGGCACTTCCAGGGGTTCTTCGATCGTGGCCCATCCGGCACCGCGATCGTTAATATGGCGACGAATTTTATGCTCCATTTCCGGATCAAAGGCCTGTGCCGTTGCGATATAGGTTTTGCGCAGGCCGAAACAGGTTACAAGGTGCTCAGCAAAACGTGATTTGCCCGAAGCGGCTCCACCTAGTACCAATGTAACCCGCGGTAGGATATCGTTCACATGTGATCCTTCTCTTTGATCTAACCCCGTCATTGAACCGTTTCAATACAGTACTAAGTAGTTAGCAACAGGGATTACCAGACCGGAGGTCGTCGTGCCACTTGATTTCGAAGTACCAGATATATCCAGAACCGCAATGGCAGCAGAGATGCTGGACGCAGAAACGGAAACCGCGCTTGCGCGCGCATGGCGCGATAATCGTGATGAAAAGGCGCTGCACCGGATGATCAGCGCCTATATGCGTCTGGCGGTATCCATGGCCAGCAAATACAAACGTTACGGCGCCTCGCGGGCCGATCTGATCCAGGAGGCTGGCGTTGGCTTGATGAAAGCGGCGGAAAAATTTGATCCTGATCGCGGTGTGCGGTTTTCGACCTATGCCCAGTGGTGGATAAAGGCGTCCATACAAGATTATGTCATGCGCAACTGGTCCATGGTCCGGACCGGATCGACGACCCCGCAAAAAGCGCTGTTTTTTAACATGAAACGTGTTGAAGCAAAGCTGGAACGCCAGGCCATGCAGAATGGCGAAACGCTGGATGACCATCAATTGCGCGAGAAAGTGGCGCAGGAAATTGGCGTGTCCATGCGCGATGTGAACCTGATGAAGGGGCGCATGTCGGGCGGTGACTTTTCACTGAACGCACAGCAGTCGAACGATGACGAAGGCCGCGAGTGGATGGATACTCTGCAAGACGAGAGCCCGCAGGCTGCTGAAATTGTGCAACACAGCCATGATCTGGATCAGGTGCGCGCATGGCTGGACGAAGCGATGCAAGCCCTGAGCGACCGCGAGCGTTATATCGTGGCCCAGCGTAAACTGATCGAAGATCCGCGCACGCTGGAGAGTATTGGCACAGAACTGGGTCTGTCCAAAGAACGTATCCGGCAAGTTGAAAGTGCGGCTCTGACAAAGCTGCGCAAACGGCTGGAGGCCAACACAGGTCGCGCGGCGCAATTGATGGCGACCCTCTGATCACACCAAACCTTCCAAGGTTTTGGCCCGCTTGCCCTTTGGGGTTGGCGGGCTTACACCTGTCGGGTGAAAACAGATGAACAGGGTGCGCCGATGTTGCATGGACGAAAAATCCTTTTGGTTATCGGAGGTGGCATTGCCGCCTATAAATCGCTGGAACTGATCCGGCGATTGCGCGAACGAGGTGCCCAGGTGGTGCCTGTCATGACACGCGCAGCCTGCGAATTTGTAACACCGCTTTCCGTTGCGGCCCTCTCTGGTAGCAAGGTTTATCAGGACTTGTTCGATCTGACGGATGAGGCAGAAATGGGACATATCCAACTGTCGCGCGCAGCGGACCTGTTGGTTGTGGCACCGGCAACGGCGGACTTGATGGCAAAAATGGCGACAGGTCTAGCAGGCGATTTGGCCACGACGCTGCTGTTGGCCACGGACAAGCCAGTATTACTGGCACCGGCGATGAATGTCCGGATGTGGCAGCATCGGGCGACGCAGCGCAATCTGGCCACGCTAAAGAACGACGGTGTTTTGGTCATTGGTCCCGACGAGGGCGACATGGCTTGTGGCGAGTATGGGCCCGGGCGGATGGCCGAACCCATGGCGATTGTCGGCGCGATAACGGATGCGCTTGTTGGCGGTCCGTTGCGCGGTAAACATGTCATTGTGACCTCGGGACCGACGCATGAACCGATAGACCCCGTGCGCTATATCGCCAATCGGTCGTCAGGTTCACAGGGCACGGCGATTGCACAAGCGCTGGTGGCGCTGGGCGCGCAGGTCACGTTTGTGACCGGACCCGCAACCGCACCGCACCCCGAAGGGTGCAAAATCGTACCTGTCAAGACCGCCGAACAGATGATGGCGGCGGTACAGGATGCACACCCTGCAGATGCGGCGGTATTTGCCGCGGCAGTCGCGGATTGGCGGGTCAAAAATCAAACAGCTCAGAAAATTAAAAAGGACGGTTCAGGAAAATTTCCCGGCCTCGAATTTGCCGAAAATCCCGATATTCTGGCAACAATTTCACAGCAAAAACAAGGCAGACCCGCCTTGGTTGTCGGCTTTGCCGCCGAGACAGAAGATGTCATCGGCAATGCAACCGCCAAACGTTTGCGCAAGGGTTGTGACTGGATATTGGCAAATGATGTGTCGCCGGAAACCGGCATTATGGGCGGCTCGCACAACGACGTCACGGTGATCACGGCCGCCGGTGCAGAAGATTGGCCGCGTATGACCAAGAACGATGTTGCGCGCAAGTTGGCCGCAAAAATAGCTGACGCGCTGGGGGTAAAACAATGACTGAAGCCGCCGATATCTCGGTTCGGGTTGTCTATTTATCGGGTGCAGATCGAACCATTTTGTTGCCAACTTACGAAACCGGCGGGGCGGCGGGAATGGATTTGCGAGCCAATCTTGCACCCGCAGACCGCGAGGCCGGTCTGATGTTGGCAGCGGGTGGGCGCGCGCTTGTGCCAACGGGTCTGTCGTTGGGCATCCCAATGGGCTATGAGGCCCAGATCAGGCCGCGATCTGGCCTGGCTTTTAAATACGGCGTGACATTGGCGAATGCTCCGGGAACGATTGACAGTGATTATCGTGGGCCGCTGGGCGTCATATTGATTAATCTCGGAGCGACCGAGTTTCACATTGCCCATGGCGACCGGATTGCCCAAATTCTGTTTGCGCCGGTTGTGCGGGCCGCTTGGGTCATGACAGAAACACTGGATGATACCGACCGCGGCACTGGCGGTTTCGGTTCAACGGGTCAGAAATAGCCATGCCAAGTGTCACCAGCTTGTTGCTGACAGCGGCGATAACCTTTGCCGTTTTGCTGTATTTCCACATGTTGGGCCGGATGCGTCGCGCGGCGCAAGCTCGTCAACCGGACGCTGGGCCGACGCCGCCGGGCAACACGCTGTCTGACACTGAACTGGATCGCTATGCCCGTCATATCGTGCTGCGCGAAGTCGGCGGTGCCGGTCAGAAACGGCTGAGAAATGCGCGGGTTCTGGTTGTTGGCGCCGGTGGCCTCGGCTCGCCAGTGTTGCAGTACTTGGCGGCAGCGGGCGTCGGGACAATAGGTGTGATCGACGACGATCAGGTCAGCCTGTCCAACTTGCAACGCCAAGTACTGTTCGGCGAAGGCCATTTAGATATGCCAAAGGTATTTGCTGCACAAAAGAGGCTCAAGGATTTGAACCCTTTTGTTACTGTATTGCCGTTTCACCGTCGCTTGACCGACGACATAGCCACCGATCTTGTCGCCGATTTCGATCTGGTGGTGGACGGAACTGACACATTTGCAAGCCGCCAGATGATCAATGCTGCCTGTGTCGCGGCCGCGGTTCCGATGGTTTGGGGCGCAATCAGCCAGTGGGAAGGTCAAGTCAGTATTTTTGATCCGGCCAGTGGTGGTCCCTGTTTTCATTGTATTTTTGCGCAATCGCCGTCACAGGGTCAGGCTCCTACCTGTGCCGAGGCGGGTGTTATGGGGGCTCTTCCGGGTGTAATCGGGGCAATGATGGCAGCCGAGGTGATTAAAATAGTCACACGTTCGGGCACGCCCCTGCGTGGCCAAATGCTGATCTACGACGCTTTAGAGAGCCAAAATCGCATAATCAAATTGAAACGCAATCCCGACTGCACAGTTTGTAAGCCCTCAGCGGGCCCAATTCTGACCTGACTTGCCATTAATTAACTTATTTGTTAAACACGGGTTGATTTTAAAGGAGACAAATATGCAGGAAATTTTCGCAGGCGTCAGCTGGATCGGTGTCATTGCCGGGACTGTTATTTCTTTTCTTGTTGGCTGGGTTTGGTATTCGGAAAGGCTTTTTGGTGCGAAATGGGCCACAGGCGTCGGAGTTGATATGGCAAAAGCCGACAAAATGCCTATGGCCGCGATGGTAACAATGCTTGCAGGTCTATTTTTAATGAGCTGGTTTGTCGGCGTTACCGCTGCAAACAATGCTTTGCTAACCGTGATACTTGGCACCGTGGCCTTTACGGTTCTGGGCTATGCCGGCGGTGCGTTTCGCAACAATTCGACCTATGCCCGCAACGTCGATGCCGGGTACTGGATCGCATCTCTGGTTGTGATGGTTATTTGTCAGGGGATTTTTTAGGCATAGGCGGCCCGATATTGGTTGCTTTGAGCCGTCAGTGAAAGCCTGATGCCAATTTCCTGTTTCTATGGAGAGTTCACGCCCCATTGGTCTGGGGCAGATGCCTTCTCTTGCAAATGTATCGGTTGAAACCGCCGCCATTGTATGGCTGGCGCGACGGTGTTCGCTTGTTTATGGTATCGATACAAGCCCCTGACCACATTCGGGGCGAGACATGAAAGTTCAAACCCATGACCCGGGATTATTCACAATTCCTGCCAAAAGCCCCAGATGACGGTCCGGCCAAGCCAAAGCTCTCGATCCTTCAAATGCTTGGCTGGCAGGCATTTTTTGCCCAACAAACAGATGTTGACCAACTGTTGGAAACGCCGCCGGTTCGGGTAACCGAAGTACACCGCAGCGGTCTGCATGTTATCGGAGAGACGCTAAAAACCACAATCCCGCCGCGTGCTGACGTCACGGTTGGTGACTGGATATTGCTCGACCAGCAAAAACCACGGGACAGCCGGTTGTTGGATCGTAAAAGCCTGGTCAAACGACGGGCTGCGGGTACGGAATTGCAGGTTCAACTGATCGCTGCGAATATTGATACTGTGTTTGTTGTATCGTCGTGCAATCGGGATTTTAACGTGGCGCGGCTGGAGCGATATATCGCTTTGGTCTTTGAGGCAGGCATCACGCCGGTCATCATTTTGACCAAGACCGATCTATGCAAATCGCCAGACAAGTATATCACCGAGGCGCAAACCATTTCGGACCGGGTAGAGGTTCTGGCGGTTGACGCGCGGGGCGACGCGCCCAAGGCATTGCTGGCGCCCTGGTGTGAACCGGGCCAAACCATTGCTTTTCTGGGATCGTCGGGTGTAGGAAAATCGACGCTGGTAAATGCACTTGCAGGTCACCAGTTGGCGGACACTCAATCTGTGCGCGAGGCAGACGCAAAAGGGCGGCACACGACGACGCGCCGCGAATTGCTGATCTTGCCCGACACATGCACAATTCTGGACACACCGGGAATGCGCGAGCTGCAATTGACCGATACGGCGTCCGGACTAGAGAATGTCTTTGCCGATCTTCAGGCGCTTTCGGCGCAGTGCCGCTTTAACGATTGCGCCCATGCCAGTGAACCCGGCTGTGCTGTGTTGGCGGCAATAGAACAGGGCACAATTGAACCTGTTCGGGTTGCTCGCTGGCAAAAACTGGTGGCAGAAGATCAATTCAACTCCTCGACCTTTGCCGAGCGGAAATCAAAGGGCAAACTGCTGGGTAAAACCATCCGCCAGATCCAAAAGAAAACCCGGAAATAAACCACCGGACACGGCACCGAACATGGGCAGCAAAATGCGGTTATTTCAACGACGGTACAACGCGGTTCGGCGGGTTATGGCCGTCCTCGAATGTCTTGATATTCACAATCACGGTTTCGCCCATTTCGGTGCGACTTTCCAATGTGGCCGAGGCCATATGCGGCAACAGCATGACATTGGGCATATCGCGCAAACGGGTGTTCAGGTGTGGGCTTCGTTCCTGAACATCCAAACCCGCGCCTGCCAGATTTCCGGCGTCGATCGCATTGGTCAATGCCTCTTCGTCGATCAGACTTCCGCGTGATGTGTTGACAATAAAGGCCGTTGGTTTCATCAGCGACAATCGGCGCTCGTTGATAATATGAACTGTTTCAGGTGTCAGCGGACAACTGATTGTCAGAACATCAACTGCGGCCAGCATTTCGTCCAAACTGTTCCAATAGGTGGCGTCCAGTTCGGTTTCGCGATCGGGGTGCACCGGTTTTCGATTATAGTAATTGACATCCATGCCAAAGGCCCGGGCGCGACGTGCGACCTCGATCCCGATCCGGCCAAGCCCGAGGATACCAAGCTTTTTGCCGCCGACACGCGCCCCTAAAAAGGACGACGGCGACCAGCCCTGCCATTCCCCAGATTGCAACGAGGCAGAGCCTTCTTTGAAGCGGCGCATGACGCTGAGCATTAATGTGATTGCCATATCAGCGGTGTCACCGGCGCGGTTGGCGGGTGAATTGCTGACGATGATCCCGTTGGCATGTGCAGCTTTGATATCAATGTTGTCATAGCCGGCGCCATAGTTGGCGATCAGGCGCAGTTTGCCCTTGGCTGCTGTCAGAAGTTCGGCGTCGATCTTGTCGTTCAGTGTTGGCACCAAAACATCGGCAGACGTCATTGCTGCGAGCAAATCCGCGCGCGAAAACGGTGCATCACTTTTGTTCAAAGTGACGTCGAACAGCTCTGACAAGCGGTCCTCTACTTTTTGGGATAAGCGTCGCGTGACGACAACACTTAGTCGAGATTGCACCATAGTTTGTGATCCGGGGCTAGATTAGTTGCTGGCATTTTGCCAAATTCACCTGCAAGAGGGCAAGCAGTATTCTGGACTTTTTTCCAGATCATTATAATAGCCCCAAAAAGGTCGAGATGCAGGTAAATTCATTGATAAAGTGCGTTTTCGCGGCTTTATGCTGGTTGATGACTTGTGGACTTGGGTCGGAAATGGCCCGGGCGGCCGACAAAGGACCCGTGACCAACTTGCCATTGCCTCGATTCGTTTCGATGAAAGCGGCCGAGGGCAACGCCCGCCGTGGGCCCAGCCTGACCCACCGCGTGGATTGGGTTTTTAAGCACGAAGATATGCCGCTGATGATTACCGGAGAATACGGGCATTGGCGGCGGGTTCAAGATGTTGAAGGCCAAGGCGGCTGGATGCACTATTCGCTTTTGTCCGGCGTGCGCACAGTGACGTTCCTGATCGAAAAAACCAATATGCGGCTCCAGCCGAATGACGCCTCGGCGACCAAGGCCTTTGCCGAACGCGGCGCCATCGCGCGTCTGGATGAGTGCTCGTTGGAATGGTGTCGCGTTTTTTCCGGACGCGTCAAAGGCTGGATCCGCAAGGAAACGGTCTGGGGTGTCGGGTCTGACGAAATCCGGGAGTAAGCCGCCCCGTCAGGCGACCTCTTCCAGACCGCGACCCCTCAACAGGGCCTCTACCTTGGGCAGGGACCCGCGAAACGCCAAATACAGCTGATCTGCTTCTTGTGATCCACCCACCGAATAGATGTGATCGTGCAATTTGCGCGCGATTTCCGGGCTGAACGGGTCGCCGGTTTCGGTAAAGGCGGCAAAGGCGTCGGCATCCATGACCTCGGACCACATGTAGGAATAATAGCCGCTGGAATAGCCGTCGCCGGAAAACACATGGGCAAACTGCGGCGTGGCGTGGCGCATCGTGATCGCGCGCGGCATGTCCAGACCGGCCAGGACCTGTGATTGCATTTGCATCGGGTCCGCCGGAGGCCGAGAGGTGTGAAAAGCCAGATCGACCAGCGCGCTGGCGGTATATTCGACTGTGGAAAACCCCTGATCATAGTTTTTTGCCGCCAACAGACGATCCAGCAAATCCTTGGGCATGGCCTGTCCGGTTTGCGCATGACGTGCGTATTTTTCCAGCACTTCGGGAACCGACAACCAATGCTCATAGAGCTGACTGGGCAGCTCGACAAAATCCCGTGCCACAGAGGTGCCGGAAATAAACCCATAAGTCACGTCTGACAGCATGGAATGCAACGCATGGCCAAATTCGTGAAACAGGGTCAGGGCATCATCAAATGTCAAAAGACACGGCTGCCCTTTGGGGGCCTTGGCAAAGTTGCACACATTGACAGTGATCGGGCGAACCTCGCCATCCAGTGCCGATTGAGCGCGAAACCGCGAGCACCACGCACCAGAGCGTTTGGATGCCCGCGCGAAATAGTCGCCGATAAACACAGCAATATGGCGATCGCCCTTTTTGACCTCCCAGGCGCGGGCATCCGGGTGATACAGCGGGACGTCCAAAGCGGTGAATGTCAGGCCAAACAGACGCGAAGCACAGTCAAACGAGGCTTCGATCATTTGGTCCAGCTGGAAGTAGGGTTTTAGTTCTGCCTCGTCCAGATCGTGTTCCGCCAGCCGCCGGGCTTCGGAATAGTATCGCCAATCCCAAGGTTCCAGATCGCCGTTTAACCCGTCTGTGTGCAGCATCTCGGTCAGCTTTTGTGCGTCGGCATTGGCGGCCCGTTTGGCAGGCTCCCAAACCGCCATCAACAGGTCGCGCACAGCGGCCGGTGTTTTGGCCATTTCCGTTGCCAGTTTGAAATCGGCAAACGTGTCATAGCCCAAAAGCGTGGCGCGGTCTGACCGCAGCTCAAGTGTTTCACGGACAATATCCAGATTGTCGGTGTCGCCGCCGTTTTCGCCGCGCTTGCTCCACGCTCTAAACGCGGTTTCACGCAGATCACGACGTGGCGAGAATTGCAAAAACGGCACGATCAGGGATCGCGACAGGGTGATGACATAGCCCTCGATGCCGCGTTCGCGGGCGGCTTCTTGTGCTGCGGATTTTAGAAATTCGGGACAGCCATCCAGATCGGCCTCTTGCAGAACCATCGTCCACGCGCGCTCGTCGGACAACAGGTTTTGGGTGAAAGATGTGCCCAAAGTGGCAAGACGTTTTGTGACATCTGCCAATTGGCCCCGGTCTTGGCCTTTGAGCTGTGCACCGGCGCGCACAAACATACGGTGGTACAGGGTCAGCACGCGCATCTGCTCGTCTGTCAGGTCCAGATCGGCGCGCGCAGAGTGCAACTGATCAACCCGGGCAAACAGCTCTTCATTCATCATCGTTTCAGAAGAGAATTCGGCAAAGCGCGGTGACAGGTCCCGCTGAAGCGCCTCGAGCGTTGGATTGGAGTTGCTGCCGACAAGGTTAAAGAAAACGCCGCTGACACGATCCATCAGCGCATCCGCACGCTCCATTGCCTCTATCGTATTGGCAAAGTCGACCGGGGCCGGATCATCCGCGATCGCGTTTATGGCGGTACGCGACTGTTTGAATGCCGCGTCAAACGCGTATGGAAAGTCACCATCTGTTATCAAATCAAACGGTGGCAAGGAAAACGGAGCGTCCCACGCGGAAAAGAAGGGATTCGATCGGGTCATCAGTATTTCCTTTGGCGTGATCTTGTAATTTGGTGGCTAAGCTGTGCCGGCCCTAAATACCTAGAGCGTCCGGCCCGTGGTTTCCACGAATATTTTCAGAAACGCCAGGCAAAGCCCCTGCTACACTTGTATTTGCGGAGGCGCATGCAAGGTTGCCTTAATCTGATCACATTTATTTCATATTTTAGTTTCCACCATTTGGTTTAAACCCTCCGTCTTCCAGACGGACAAAGAAATTCAAAGGTGCGCCGGAGGCGCTCAGTTAAGAAAAGGCAGTTTCAACTGCCTCTGTTGATCCCACCAGCTTCAGCTGGTGGTGGTT
>CAXMUJ010000164.1:0-2407 GCA_964196455.1 uncultured Myxococcota bacterium
CAACTGCGGTTCCAATATCGTGACGGCCCCTTTCGCGTCACGATATTGGAACCGCAGTTGGAACCGTCCAATAAACGCCGGTTCAAATGCGGGTAGCAACGCGGGGTCCATCGTTCCCATATCCGATATATCGACCTGCGGAGCGAGCGTCCCGACGTACAAGCAATCCAGAAACCGGCGCAGGTCGCGCACCTTATCCGACGGCAAGGCTTTCTCGATCTTGGCAAGTCCGGCGTCTGCGAGACCGGAAAAGGGCAAGTTTCCGGCTGTGCGCATGGACGCCACGCTGATCAAAAGCGCAAAGACCTCCGCGACAGAGAGCCGGGCGTTGGTCTGAACCGATTGCGGGTCGAGTTGCAAACCACCCCCGCGACCCGGTTCCGAATGAATGACAAACCCTTCATCGCGCAGCGCACTAATGTCACGCAGCACCGTGCGCCGCGATGCGCCGACGTCCTGCGCCAACTCGGCGATTGTCGAGGTCCCGTTGCGGCGAAGGCTGCGCACGATGGCGTCATGTCGGAGGCGAATGTTCGTGTTGCGAGGCTACCATTCAATGGTGCCAGTATTTGGCACCATTAGATATTAGTCAATGGCAATGCATGTCAGCAAGGCGATTTTGAAAGTGTCTGACACATCCCAAAAAGTGATAAAGGAACAGAACATGTCTAACCCAACCGACTTTCCCAAGCCGACCCTGATAGCCACCAACGACATAAAACTCGAAGTTTTTGAAGCGGGCCAGCACAATGCAGGAAATCCGATTGTTCTGTGCCACGGCTGGCCGGAGCATGCCTATTCATGGCGTTATCAGGTCTCCGCTCTTGTCGCAGCGGGCTACCACGTCATTGTCCCAAACCAGCGGGGGTACGGCAACTCAGCCCGCCCAAGCGAAGTCACAGATTATGACATCGCACATTTGACGGGTGATCTTGTAGGGCTTCTGGATCACTACGGATACGACGACGCCACCTTTGTCGGCCATGACTGGGGCGCAATGGTCGTTTGGGGGCTGACATTGTTGCATCCAAACCGCGTAAATAAACTGATAAACCTGAGCGTGCCTTACCAAGAACGTTGGGAAAAACCTTGGATCGAGATGATGGAGCAATTCATGGGCCCCGACTTCTATTTTGTCCATTTCAATCGACAGCCGGGCGTCGCCGATGCCGTATTGGACGAAAACACAATCCAGTTCCTGCGCAACCTGTACCGCAAAAACCAGCCCCCCGTAGCGCCTGCGCCGGGTATGATGATGATCAATCTTGCCGGCTCTGTCGCAAAGTTTTTGGGTCTTTTTTCTGAGATGGAAATGTAGCACTGGTTTTCCCTCGGACGAAGCAAAGGAAACGGGCGAAACGATGGTTGATTTTAAAGGCGCGCATTATCCAAAAGCTGTGATCGTCCACGCAGTGTTTTTCTACGTCCGGTATGCCGTGTCATATCGCGATCTGGAAGAGATTTTAGCGGAGCGTGGTGTGGCCGTTGATCACGCGACCCTGAACCGCTGGGTCGTGAAATATTCGCCGCTGATCGCCACAAACGCCCAGGCCAAGAAGCGACCGACAGCCGTTTCCTGGCGGATGGATGAGACTTACATCAAGGTGAAAGGCAAGTGGACGTATTATTACCGAGCCATCGACAAGTTCGGAAAAACCCTTGATTTCATGCTATCGGAGCATCGTGATGAAGCAGCCGCAACCGCATTCTTCACGCGCGCAATCGGAAACAACGGTTTCCCTGACAGAGTGGTCATCGACAAAAGCGGGGCGAATCTCGCCGGGCTACAGAACATGAACTGCCTGCTGATTTTGAACGGGTGGTACTGGCTGATTGAAATCCTTCAGGTCAAATATCTCAACAACATCATTGAACAGGACCACAGGTTCATCAAGAAGCTGACACGACAAATGAAGGGCTTCAAGTCCTTCAGATCAGCTTCTGCAACTCTGGAAGGCCTCGAAGTTGCGCACATGATCCGCAAACGGCAATTCGACCTCTCTGGCCAATCTGCATTCCAACAATTCGAGGCACTCGCTGGATAACTATGTCCGGCAATACGAGTGATCCGTTCCCAATCCAAATTTGCGACAGAACCGGCTGGGGTGCTCGGCACCACGGCTGGTGGAGAACTGATACCAAGCGGCAGGCGGCGACGCACTGCCCCAGGGTCTCTCATCCCTGGCATAGACCCACAGTCGCGCGGTTTTGGTCTTGTTGCGCCCCTTGCCTTTGCCCTTCTGTAAAAGCCGGACGGTGGTGTCGTCCATGAAGATGGCTTGACCTGCCAGCACATGATCGCGGATTGCGTCTGATACCCGTTCCAGCAGCTTGGTGCATTTACCAACCCATGAGGCCAGAAGCGAGCCGCTGAGCTCAATGCCTTCGTTCTCAAACATCTGGCTCT
>CAXMUJ010000165.1:0-32369 GCA_964196455.1 uncultured Myxococcota bacterium
CAATGCTTGCCCTTGTCATATTGCATAGTTTTATCCTCCAGAAAGATGAGCCTTAAGTCCCTACGGGCGGCTCATCTTTCTGGAGGATAAAACTATAGACGATTCTTTCGTGCTGAAGCACTCCCGTCTGGAAGACGGGGGGTTTGGACCAATGAGTGATACTAAACCCACCGTATGCCGGCGAGCCCTGTGCTACGCCTAGTGCGTGGCGACAAAGGCCTGTTTTCCCCAAAGCTGTTTGACCCGCTTGTCGCGTCCACAGCCGGTGCGGTATTTCTTGTAGGCTTTGGCTTTGCTGACCGGACCAAAGCGGGTGATGACGATCTTGTCGCTTTTGTAATAATCCTGGTGATAGTCCTCGGCGTTGTAGAATTTCACTGCCGCCAGGATCGGCGTCACGATTTTCTTGGGCAGGGCGCCTGATGCGTCAAATCCGGATTTAGCAGCCTGTGCGGCGGATTTTTGGGCATCATCGGCATAGAAGATCGCAGTTTTATAGCTGTGACCGCGGTCGCAGAACTGGCCGCCGTCGTCGACCGGATCGACACTGCGGAAAAAGATATCGACCAGCGTGTCATAGCTGACAACGTCGGCATCATAGGTGATTTTGACCGCCTCATAATGACCTGTGCCGCCTTTGGAGACCTGTTTGTAAGTCGGGTTAACTGATTTGCCACCTGTATATCCTGATACGGCTTCGGTGACGCCTTTGACGCTCTCAAAATCTGACTCGACGCACCAGAAGCAGCCGCCAGCGAATATTGCGGTCTGAATGTCCTTGGCATGCGCCAGGTTTGCCGACAGCATCAGTGTCACTGAAATAAGGAAGATTTTGATCATAGCTGGTTCCATGTTGCTTGTTTCTTGTACGCTTGTGACAGAAACGTTGATCAATGGCATTTGAAACTTTCGTGAGAATCATGTCAATGTCATGTCTTGGACTAACTTTGAAGTAGGATTTCGGGATGCGCATTGCTATGTGGTCGGGGCCACGAAACCTGTCAACGGCGTTGATGTACAGTTTTGCCGCGCGTGCGGATTGCGCCGTTTGGGACGAGCCGTTTTACGCAGCTTATTTGCACCACGGCGATGTTGTGCACCCGATGCAGTCGGAAATACTGGCAGCAGGGGAGCAAGATCCCCAAGTTATCGGCGAACTCTGCGCTGCAAAACCGATCCCGAACAAAAAGCCGGTTTTTTACCAAAAGCACATGGCGCATCATATATTGCCGACGTTTGACCGCAGCTGGATGGACGACGTGAACCATGTGTTTTTGGTCCGCCATCCTGCCAGGGTTATTGCCAGCTACCATGCCAAAGCCGAAAACCCGAGCCTGAGCGATATTGCTGCGGTGCAACTGGCAGAGCTGTTTGCCGGGATCGCAGATCAAACCGGACGGCGGCCCGTGGTGATCGACAGCGCCGACATTCGGCAAAGCCCCGAGCAGATGATGCGCGCACTGTGCAATGCTGTGGGCTTGGCATTCGATGCCGCGATGCTGTCGTGGCCGCAAGGCGGTCATGCGGATGATGGTGTCTGGGCGCCGCATTGGTACAACGCGGTTTGGCAAAGCACCGAGTTTGCCGGAGCAGAAGGGCCATTGCCAGACCTGCCCGAACATTTGCGCCCCGTATTAGAGGCCGCTATGCCTCATTTCGAGGCACTGGCGCAACACCGGCTCCGCCCGTAAGCGGAGCCATATGGTCACTTTTGCCGACGCGCGCGCGCCGCCAGCAATTTCAGACGCAGAGCATTGATCTTGATAAAACCGGCCGCGTCGGCCTGATCATAAGCACCAGCATCGTCTTCGAATGTGACGTGGGCTTCGGAATAGAGGCTGTCATCGGACCAGCGACCAACAGTTTGAACCATACCTTTGTATAATTTCAGCCGGACAGTGCCGTTTACGTGCAACTGGCTCTGGTCGATCAGGGCTTGCAGCATTTCGCGTTCCGGGCTGAACCAAAACCCGTTGTAGATAAGCTCTGCGTATTTCGGCATCAGCTCGTCTTTAAGATGGGCCGCACCCCGGTCCAGCGTGATGCTTTCGATGCCGCGATGGGCTTCGAGCATAATCGTACCGCCGGGGGTTTCGTAAATGCCGCGCGATTTCATGCCAACAAACCGACCCTCAACCAGATCAAGCCGGCCAATGCCGTGTTTGCCACCCAGACCATTCAGCGCAGTCAGCATTTCGGCAGGTGACAGGTCTTTGCCGTTCAGGGCAACGGGGTCGCCACCGGCATAGGTGATCTCGATATGTTCGGGCGTTTCGGGCGCATCTTCGGGATGGACTGTGCGCTGATAGACGTAATCGGGTGCCTCTTGCGCAGGATCTTCCAGAACTTTGCCCTCGGATGACGTGTGCAGCATGTTGGCATCGACCGAAAACGGTGCTTCGCCGCGCTTGTCCTTGGCGATGGGGATCTGGTGTGCCTCGGCAAATTCCAACAACTTGGTTCGGCTGGAAAGATCCCATTCACGCCATGGGGCGATGACCTTGATGTCAGGGTTTAGCGCGTAGGACGACAGCTCGAACCGGACCTGATCGTTGCCCTTGCCGGTGGCACCGTGGGCCACAGCATCAGCATTGGTTTCGGCGGCAATCTCGACCAGACGCTTTGAAATCAGCGGCCGCGCGATGGCTGTGCCCAATAGGTACAGACCCTCGTACACCGCATTGGCGCGGAACATCGGGAAAACGAAATCGCGGACAAACTCTTCGCGCACATCCTCAATATAGATGTTTTCGGGCTTCACGCCCAACAGCTCGGCCTTTTTGCGGGCCGGCTCCAGCTCTTCGCCTTGACCCAGATCTGCAGTAAATGTGACGACTTCGCAGCCATACTCAATTTCGAGCCACTTCAGAATGATCGACGTGTCCAGACCGCCAGAATAGGCAAGAACAACTTTCTTGGGTGCAGACATTTTCGGCTCCGTTCGTCAGGGATTTATGACCGGCGGTGTATTTGGTTTTTCACTCATGGGCAAGGCCCTGCGACCCGATTACCCCTATTGTACCGTGTGGTTTACGCCATTGGCGGCGGTTAAAAGGTTGATAGACCCATCAAAGCCACTTACACCCGTGATCAGGCACAAATATTGAAGTAATCTCAAGGGCTGACATGACCAGTTTTACCGATGCCGCGCTGGCCGCGACTCAGAACATGCGGGCCTTGTTTCCGGCGACACCGCTGCAAAAGAACCAGCATCTGTCACTGGCCTATGACGCCGAGATTTTTCTAAAGCGCGAAGACCTGTCACCGGTGCGGTCCTATAAAATTCGCGGTGCGTTTAACGCCATGCGCAAAGCGTTGCTGACGGATCCAGATCACCGGGTTTTTGTCTGTGCATCTGCTGGCAATCACGCGCAGGGCATGGCCTTTGCCTGTCACCATTTCGGTGTGCAAGGCGTCATATTCATGCCGGTGACAACCCCCGAACAGAAGATCGTCAAAACCAAAACCTTTGGCGGATCAAATGTGGAAATTGTGCTGACCGGTGATTATTTTGACGAGACTTTGACGGCGGCTCAGGGCTATAGCGCCGAAAACCAAGGCTGTTTTCTGCCGCCCTATGATGCGGATGACATCATCGAGGGCCAAGCCTCGGTTGCGGTAGAGTTGATGGCGCAGCTGGACCCGCTGCCAGATATTATCGTTGTACCTGTGGGCGGTGGCGGGCTGTCCTCGGCACTGATAAAATATTTTGCCTCCCAGCCGCATCAACCGGAATTTATCTTTGTGGAGCCCGACGGTGGACGTAGCCTGTTCGAGGCGCTGACTGCCGGCGCGCTGCAAACCCTGCCGATTGTTGACAATTTCGTCGATGGTGCAGCCGTGGCGCGGATCGGCGACAGAAACTTTGAAATTTTGCAATTTATGTCACCGGACATCTGTCTGGGTGTCCCTGAAAACCGGCTTTGTGCGACAATGATCGAGATGCTGAATATCGAAGGCATTGTGTTGGAGCCAGCAGGCGCGCTGACAGTTGATGCGCTGAAAGATTTGGCCGATAGGATCAAAGGCAAGCGCGTAGTTTGCATTACGTCCGGTGGCAATTTTGATTTTGAGCGGTTGCCTGACGTTAAAGAGCGGGCTTTGCGTTTCGAGGGGCGCAAAAAATACTTTATACTGCAAATGCCGCAACGCCCCGGTGCGCTGCGCGATTTTTTGAACCTTTTGGGGCCGGACGACGATATATCGCGCTTTGAGTATTTGAAAAAGTCGGCGCGCAATTTCGGCTCGGTATTGCTGGGGATTGAAACCCGATCAACGAACGGATTTTCCGAGCTGATGTCGCGGATGGATGCAGAGGGTCTTGCCTACAAGGATATCACCGATGACGATATATTGTCGCAGTTTTTAATATGAGCAAGCTACTAGAACGCCAATATTTTGGTGAGAACAGCGAACATCCAACGCTGTTGATTGTTCATGGCTTGTTCGGGTCAGGGCGCAATTGGCGCGCAATAGCCAGACATTTTGCCCGCGATCGCCAGGTCGTAACCGTCGACATGCGCAACCACGGCAGCAGCTTTCACAGCAGCAACAACAGCTACATTGATCTGGCCGGTGATCTGGCTGCGGTCATTGAGGGTATTGGGGCGCCTTGTGATGTTTTGGGCCATTCCATGGGTGGCAAGGCGGCGATGGTATTGGCGCTGGATCGCGGCGATCTGGTCGAGCGGCTGATCATTGCTGATATCGCGCCGGTTGGATACAGCCATTCACAAGTGTCTAATATCGAGGCCATGCAATCTGTTCCACTAGACAGCATCACGCGGCGGTCACAAGTTGACACCTATTTGGCCGCCACGATTTCCGAGCCCGGCGTGCGGGCGTTTTTGTCTCAGAGTTTCATTTTGGCAGACGAGGGCAATCGCTGGGCGTTGAATTTGGATGCTCTGGCCAAAAATATGGACCAAATTGTCGGCTTTCCAGAGGTGAAGGGCCAGTTTATCCGCCCCACTTTGTTCTTGCGCGGAGAGCGATCGGATTATGTCCAGTCGTCGAACCACGCCCTGATATTGAGTTTGTTCCCTCAATCTTCAATTGAAACTGTTGCCGGTGTTGGGCATTGGCTCCATTCCGAAGACCCGCGCGGCTTTATGGTGGCGGCGGCTGGTTTTCTGTCGCGAGAACGCTAGGCGGCCGCGTCAAAGCTGCAATGCTGACTGGCCTCTCTCAGAAAATGAGCGCGGGACTGCTCATAGAGCGTGACGGCCTGCAACAGATCAACCTTTGCGGCGCTGCCGGACTTTGCCATTTTCTCGCCCAGAGAACAATAGTCGCCGAATACCTTAAACCCCAGACTATAAGCGCTGCCTTTTAGAAAGTGCATGACCGACTCAATTGTGTCCAAGGGAACGTCTTTGGGCGTTTTAAGGGGCTCGATTGCCGTGTCTACTTCGTCCAGAAACAGCGTAACGACCTCGGCGAAGTCTTCTTGTCCGACGTCCTCTTCCAGTTGTACGACCTGTTTCCAATCTATCATCTCATTTTTCCTGTTTTTTAAACGGCGAAGTCACTAAGGGTCCGTTGGCGCGGTATTGTATCGCCTTAAGAATGATACCGTGTGTGTTGGCTGTGGCAACGGCATTAGTGCGGCCATCACAAAGTGGCAAGGCTGTCATGTTGCAGGTCGACACGCGTCAAGGGTTGGACAACCGCCAGAGGCAGCCGCGCGTCCGATGGCGGCCATCGCAGCAATCTGCCAAAAAAGCTCGATCCGGCGGTTAATCGGCAGGGGCGGCTCTGGAACCCGGTTTTCGAATTCGGAGAAGTAGAATTGTTTGAGTGCTTTCATCTGCCCGATTCCTTGGTCTCGGTGAAGCTACGCTCTGGCGCCCTAATAAACGGTTACCCTTGCTGTAATTCCGGCCAGTAGGTTTCACTAATAATTAAGCTCTGTCGCACAAGGTGTGGCTGTCCCATCTGGCAATGGGATTGGATCTTGTATCATAGTGGGTGTGCGAATTTGATGGCCAAACAACAAGCAAAGTTAAAAGCTGAAATCGTACCTGTAGAAAAAACTACAGTGCTGGTTGTGGATGACAGTAAAGTTCAACGTCGCATCGTCTCGGCGCACCTGAGCTGTTGGGGGTTTGTGGTGCTGGAGGCTGAAACCGGCGTGACGGCGCTGGAGATTTGCAAGACCACACACGTGGATATCGTGCTGAGTGACTGGATCATGCCCGAGATGAATGGGCTAGAGTTTTGCGAGGCTTTTAGAAAGCTGGACCGCGAGAAATACGGATATTTCATCCTGCTGACCTCAAAATCCGAAAAGAATGATGTCGCCAAGGGGTTGGACATAGGCGCGGATGATTTTCTGTCAAAACCGGTCAACTCGGCCGAGTTGCGGGCGCGAATTCAGGCGGGGTTGCGGCTATTGGATATGCAAAACCAGCTGTATCTCCAAAACAAAAAGACCGAAAAGGCGCTGTGCGAAGTGCGCCAGCTGTACGAGAGCATTAACATGGATTTGCGAGAGGCTGAAAAATTGCAGCACTCGTTAATTCCGATCCGCGAACGCCGTTTTCCGAGTGGAAAAGTAGCGTTGCATCTGAAATCGTCCGGACATGTCGGCGGCGATCTGGCCGGGTTTTTTAAGTTCTCGGATGATCACTTGGGGATATATTCGATTGACGTCTCGGGGCACGGCGTCTCGTCTGCGCTTTTGACTGCACGACTTGCCGGGTACATGAGCGCGCATAGCAAGGCGCAGAATGTCGCGTTCGAGCCATGCAGCGGCCGCGGCTATCTGCACAGGCCACCCGAATACGTAGCTCATATCCTGAATGAACGCATGCTGGCAGAAATTGACACCGATCTATATTTTACGCTGGCATTTGCCGATATCAATTTGCGTAGTGGAAAGGTTTCAATGGTTCAGGCGGGCCACCCGCATCCCGTCGTTTTTGACGAGGATGGCACTGTTAACTTTATGGGGGTCGGCGGGCCACCGGTTGGACTGATACCGGATGTTCAGTTTGAACGCACCGAATTCACCCTGCAACCCGGTCAAAAACTGATGTTGTATACCGATGGCATTACCGAATGTGAAAACCCCGATGGGGATTTGCTGGACGATGCGGGTCTTGAGCGTCTGCTTAAGAAGCACGCCAAGGGCACAGGGCTGGAGCTAATCAATGATCTCGTTTGGGAGCTGACTGCCTTTGCCGAAAGCGACAGCCTTGGCGATGATGTCTCTGCAATTCTATTCGAATACAACACGCAAACGATGAAATAGCGACCGAGCTTTGGGGTTGAGAAAAAATTCGTGCTCAAAATGGTGGCGCACATTGGCAAACAGACCGGCATTGACACCAGCGGCGCGCAACCTGATCGAACTGGGCATTATTGAATTGTTTGGTCGACACACAGAGGTGCCCCATCGGGATTGTTTGCATACGGGGCTGTCAAACCAAAAACGCACCCGCCAGACCCACAGACGCCCTTGGCCGTGACTGCCGGCAATTAGCCGCAGCGCGGTCAAGTATTGCGCGTGGTCCACATCGCAAAATGTCGATCGGCTTCGCTGGCCAACTCATGCGCGGCCTGCTTGCCGTCCATCCAGACTGCCCGGTGCGTGGCCTCGGTCGGCGCACCTTTGCACAGCACCGGTGCCGCAAGATAGATATGACAGATTTTCCGCGCCCAAATGTCGTACTCCGGCATAAAAGTGTACTGTTGGTAGAGGCTCAGTTTGCGGATAACGCGAATGGACCAGCCGGTCTCTTCGTAGACTTCCCGATGCAGTGCCTGAAGGGGACTTTCGCCGGGATCAATACCACCGCCGGGCAGTTGCAGTTCGAAAAACGGATGGGCTTGATAGGTCAGCAGCATCTGTCGGCCGCGCGGCAGCACCGCATAGGCGCCCGCCCGATCGATATATTTTTGCGTGCTCTTTGCCGGTGCGCCAAATCTTTGCATTCTGTTCCCTTGTCAGTATATGAACGCGGCAATTGCAACCGGCGTCCAACAGCACTATCTGGTGCTCAAACTATAGGAATTTAAAATCATGAGCCAGATAGAAAGCCAGATCGAGTGGGAAGAAACCGTTCTGCCGTTTCAGCTTGACCGTTCGGATATCCGTGGCCGCGTTACCCGGCTTGATACTACACTGAAAGAAGTGCTGCGACAGCACAATTACCCCTCCGAGGTCTGTGGCCTGGTTGCCGAGGCTGTTGCCATCACAACCTTGATCGGGCAGTCGATCAAATTGCGCTGGAAACTGTCTGTGCAAATTCGCGGCGACGGACCAATACGAATTATTGCAACAGATTACTTTGGCCCCGGTGAAGACGGCGCGCCCGCCCGTATCCGTGCCTATGCCAGTTTCGACGCGGATGCGGTTGCGGCATCATCCGCCCGAACATTTGACAAAATCGGTAAGGGCATGTTTGCAATCCTGATTGATCAAGGGCCTGATATGCAGCCCTATCAGGGCATTACGCCGCTGGCCGGTGGATCACTCAGCCATTGTGCAGAAACATATTTTGCACAGTCTGAACAGCTGCCGACCAAGTTCGAGGTCCAAGTCGCCGAGATAACAGAGCCGGGCCAGCGCCCCCATTGGCGGGCTGGCGGTGTGATGTTGCAGCACCTGCCCAAGGCGGGCGAGGCCGCAGGGACCCAAGAGGCGCCAGCTTCCGACGAGGCGTTGTTGGGTGCCGATGATCTCTTGCAAGGGGACGCCGGAGAAAACTGGAACCGCGCGGTCACTTTGTTGGAGACTGTCGAGCTGACAGAATTGATTGGCCCCTTGGTGACGCCGCCGCAGCTGTTGCACCGCCTCTTTCACGAAGAACGTCCAAGGATTTTTGAGCCGCAAATGATTCGTTTTGGCTGTTCGTGCAGCGAGGAAAAAGTTCGCCAGTCATTGTCGATCTATTCGGCCAAGGACATTTCAACGATGGTTACAGACAACAATCTCGTGACTGCAGATTGTCAGTTCTGCGGCGCCCACTATAAGCTTGATCCGGCAACGGTCGGGTTCGAGGCTGAATAAACGCGACGATATACTTGCGATTTTGGGGTCGGTACGGCATCAAGTGACATGATGAAAACCGGCCCCGACTTTGTGACCCTGGAACGTGCGCTTGCCCGGCAACGCACTGTTGGGCCGTCTTCGGATTTCGATCTGAACCCAGTTGCTTGGCGTCCGGTCAACGTAAAAAAACGCCCCGCGGCGGTTCTGGTGCCAATTGTACAACGGGTAGACGGGTTGCATTTGATCCTGACCAAACGATCTGCGACGCTAAAATATCATCCGGGCCAAATTGCTTTTCCGGGCGGCAAAGTCGAGGCCAGCGATGCGTCCCCAAAGGCCGCAGCGCTGCGCGAGGCCGAGGAGGAAATCGGGTTGACGTCCGATGGTGTGCGGATTTTCGGCGAGCTACCGAGCCATGAAACTGTCACGCAATTCGACGTCTATCCTTTCTTGGGGCAGGTGCCAGCCGACAGCAAGTGGCGCATCGATGCCGGCGAAGTCGCCGAAGTGTTCGAGGTTCCCTTGTCCCATGTCATTCAGTCTGACAACTTTGTCGTTCACGATCGGCTGTGGCAGGGCCGGGTTCGCAGGTACTATGCGGTGCCAGTGGGGCCCTACTATATTTGGGGTGCCACGGCGCGAATTTTGCGACAACTGGCAAGCATAGTGGATACTTCCAATGCGGATTTCTGAGGAGTGGTTACAAAGCCAGGCGACGTCGCGGGTAATGGCGGCCCTAACAGCGCGGGGCGCACAGGCCTACTTCGTTGGTGGCTGTGTGCGAAACGCGATCATTCATACCGCCGTATCCGACATTGATATTGCAACGGATGCCTTGCCCGAACAAGTCATGACTTTGGCCAAAGAGGCCGGTCTTCGCGCAGTGCCAACGGGCATTCAGCACGGCACGGTCACGCTTGTCTCGGAAGGAAAATCCTATGAAGTTACTACCTTTCGCAAGGACGTGACGACCGATGGTCGCCGCGCCACCGTCGAATTCTCCACCCGCATAGAACAGGACGCCAAAAGGCGCGATTTTACGATGAATGCGCTGTATTCCGATGCAAGCGGCCAAGTGATCGACCCGCTGGGCGGTTTGGGCGACTTGCTGGACAGACGGGTCCGGTTCATTGACGACGCGGCGCTCAGGATCGCCGAAGATTATCTGCGCATATTACGATTTTTTCGATTTCATGCATGGTACGGTGATGCCGAACGTGGGCCGGATGCGGTGGCTCTGGCTGCCTGTGCCGCCGGAATAGCCGGGTTGGGCCAATTGTCCAAAGAGCGGATAGGGTCGGAAATGCGCAAACTATTGTCGGCCCCCGATCCGGTGCAAAGCGTGGTTGCGATGGACCGGACAGGTGTTTTGGCACAGGTTTTGTCAGGCGCACAAACGCGTGGGCTGGGTGATGTTGTGGGCCTGGAGACAAGTCTTGGATTGGCTACCGAGTGGCGTCGACGGCTGGTTTGGCTGATGCCACAACAGGCCGGCAAAGATTTAAGGCTGAGCAATAAGGACGCGTTGTATATCAATAAAATTGCACAGTATTACCAGACTGATCAGAGTCTAGATAAAGTCGCCTATTACACCGGTGCCAATGTCGCAATGGATGTCGCAGTTTTGCGCGCGGCGCGGCGCGGAGACGACGCCTTGGCGTTCAACGCGGCTTCTGACATAGAAAAGGGCGCGACCGCAGAGTTTCCGGTTCGGGCGATTGACCTGATGGAATTATATTCAGGTAAAGAATTAGGTTCTGCTCTTAAAGGATTAGAAAGTAAATGGATAGTATCAGGATTTAAATTAACACGAGAGTCTTTGCTCGATGGCTTATGATCAATTTATCTCTCTGCTAATGCTGATGTTTGTTGCGTCTTGGACACCGGGCCCGAATAACGCATTGGTGGCCAATTCCGGTGCGCTGTTTGGAATTCGAAGAACGCTGCCGCATGTTGCTGGTATCGGCATAGGTTTTAGCATGCTGTTTCTCGGTATCGCCATGGGGCTTGGGCCGCTTTTCACCTACTCGCCGCTTTTCCGAGAGATCCTGCGCTGGATTGGCATCGCTGTCCTGATTTGGCTTGCATGGAAAATAGCAACATCCGGCAGGCCAGGGAAAACACGCCGCCGCGACAGGCCGTTTACCTTTGTCGAGAGCTTTCTGTTTCAATGGGTCAATCCCAAAGGTTGGGTCGTTGCGATTAGTATCGCCAGCCAATATATCACTGTCGGGCAGGCGTTTTCCAATGCGGTTGTTATCACTCTGGTGTCTTTGTTCTGGGCCTGGACCTCGTCTTTTGGCTGGACGGTGTTTGGCGGCCAAATGCAGCGGTTTTTGCAGACACCGGTGCGGTTGCGCATTTTCAATGTGTCTATGGCCGCGCTTTTGCTGTTGTCGGTCGCCTCCATTGCCAAATCGGATTTTTAAACGTGGTCCATCCACAATCTGGAATAGGCTTGTTTATCTGCATCCTTTGGGTCTATTCCGGTCGCAACGGCCTGAGTTGATTTTCAGACTTTGGCGGTGTTTTCGGCTTTGCCGGCAATAACTGTAAATTTTTGGGGTTAAAATGGTCGAGCTTACTATCGGGTCGCTGGGACATCTGGGCGACGGTGTTGCACGGTTAAATGGACAAGACGTCTTTGTGGCGTTTGCCTTGCCGGGCGAGTTGATAGACGGCGACGTGTCGGGAAACCGGGTCGAAAAGCCGCGTATCCTGACACCCTCTGTGGACCGGATCAAACCGGCCTGTAAACATTTCAAATCCTGTGGTGGCTGTGTTGCCCAGCATGCGCGAGACGAAGTTTTGGCAAACTGGAAGGTGCAGCAGGTCAAAACCACGCTTGCCATGTCCGATATCGAAACCGAGTTTCGCCCGATCATCACATCAGCGCCGCGCAGTCGGCGGCGGGCGACATTTACCGGGCGGCGCAGCAAGTCGGGTACGGTTCTGGGATTTCATCAACGCGGGTCAAACGCGCTGATCGACTTGCAGGAATGCGCCTTGGTCACGCCGCAGCTTTGGGCGGCTGGTGCTGGCTTGCGAGCGCTAATATTATTGGGCGCGTCGCGCAAGGCCGAGCTTCGCCTGACGGTTACGGACACGTTAAATGGTGCCGATGTCGATGTTGCGGACGCCAAACCTCTTACACCGCAGCAGGTCGCCGAACTGGGGCAGATCGCAACAGCGCATAAATTTTCTCGGGTTACGTGGAACGGCGATGTCGTAGTGCAGATGTCGCCGCCGTATCACAAGATGGGTAATGCCCGGGTTGTTCCTCCTCCCGGTGCTTTTTTACAAGCGACCGAGGATGGCGAACGTGCCTTGCTAGCCGCTGTGACCGAGGCGGTTGGTGGAGCACTCAAGATTGCGGATCTGTTTTCGGGCTGTGGCACCTTTGCCCTGCCTTTGTCCGAGCATGCGGAAGTGCTGGCCGTTGAAGGTGATGATGACATGACCCAAGCGATGCTACAGGGCTGGCGCGGCGCGGGCGGGCTACATAAAATTGACGGTGTTACACGGGATCTGTTTCGACGACCTCTGATGGCCGCAGAGCTAAAGGGTATCGAGGCTGTCGTGATTGACCCACCGCGCGCGGGCGCACAAGCGCAGATTCACGAAATTGCCAAAAGCCAGGTTGATCGCATCGCCTTTGTTTCCTGCAATCCGACGACATTTGCTCGCGATGCAAGCCATCTGATTGAGGCAGGGTTCCGGCTGAACTGGCTGCAGGTCGTGGACCAGTTCCGGTGGTCGGCACATGTGGAAATGGTGGGACTGTTTACACGGTCCGGTTAAGCCACGCGATACCGCGCGCGGCAGCCCAGCAAAGCCCCAGAAATATCACAGCACCCAACGTCCACTGGGCATAAAACCCGGCACGCTCGGTAAATTCCATATTGTTCAAAAACCGGTAAGGCAGGCCACTGGTTACCGACCCGGCGCGATCAAAGTTGAATGGCTGGACGATCAATTCCATCCATGCAAGATACGATGCCACGACCGCGAAAACCCCGATAGTAATTCGTTTCATTGGACCAAATGCGCCCAGAACGAAAAATGCGTCAATCCACTGCAACACTGGTCCGAACACGTGGAAATAGTATTCCTGATGCCAAGGATTGGTCACTTTGCCATCGACGTAAAACTGGGTGGGATCGGTCAGGTAAATCTTCCAGTACAGGAAGACGACCATGATGTTGACAACCACAGTGACCGAGGCAAAAACCTCGTGTCGGGCGGCGCTGACACCGCGCGACAGGCGCAGCATGAACCACGCGGATATGACGCTCATTGTCAGGGCCCAGTGGGTCAGGTATCGAAACTGCCAGCCGACGCTGTCGCGGTCATTCGTTGCAAACTGATACAGCCAGAATGCAAGTGCGATGGCAAACACGCACCAACGATAGCTCAGAACCGGATTTTGGCGCAGCATAGGTTTATGCCCGACGCGTGGTTACGCTGGCAACGCCAAGGGTCTGCAAGATTTTTGCCTCGATATCCGCCGCAGTCAATCCAGCGGTTTTGTACATTTCGTCGGGGCTGTCGTGATCAATGAATATATCGGGCAGAACCATAGACCTGAATTTCAGACCGGTTTCCAGCAGACCTTCTTCGGCCAGAAACTGGATGACATGTGAACCAAAGCCGCCAATTGCACCCTCTTCGATGGTGATCAGCACTTCGTGGTTCTGGGCCAGTTCCCGGATCAGAGTGTGGTCCAGCGGCTTGGCAAACCGGGCGTCGGCAATCGTTGGGCGCAGACCCTTTGTCTCCAGATTTTCGGCAGCTTTGCGGCATTCTGCCAATCGCGTACCAAAGGACAGGATCGCAACCCGCTCGCCGTTCTGGATGACGCGGCCCTTGCCAATGTCCAGCGGTACACCGCGCTCTGGCAGCTCGACGCCGATGCCTTCGCCGCGTGGAAAGCGAAAGGCGCAAGGCCGGTCGTTGATCGATGCTGCTGTGGCCACCATATGCACCAGTTCTGCCTCGTCGGCGGCGGCCATGACGACAAAATTCGGCAAGTTCGCCAAAAACGCCGTGTCAAAACTGCCAGCGTGGGTTGCGCCATCGGCACCGACCAATCCGGCGCGATCAATGGCAAACCGAACCGGCAGTTTCTGGATCGCGACATCGTGCACAACCTGATCGTAACCGCGTTGCAGAAACGTCGAATAGAGCGTGCAAAACGGCTTTAGCCCGCCTGCGGCCATGCCCGCACAGAATGTCACCGCGTGTTGCTCGGCGATACCAACGTCAAAACATCGGTTGGGAAAACGCTCCGCAAACAGATTTAGACCAGTGCCATCAGGCATGGCGGCTGTGACCGCCGTGATTTTGTCATCCAGGGCGGCCTCTGCGATCAGGCTTTCGGCAAAAACCCGAGTATAGCTGGGCGCATTGGACGGGGTTTTGTGTTGCTTGCCGGAAACGACATCGAATTTGGAGACGCCGTGGTATTTGTCGACCGATGCTTCGGCAGGGGCATAGCCTTTGCCCTTTTGGGTCAGCACATGGACAAGCATCGGACCGGTGGCGCGCTGTTGTACTGTGCGCAAGACGTTCAACAACTGTTCCATATCATGCCCATCGATGGGACCGACATAACTGAACCCCAACTGCTCGAACAATGTGCCGCCCACGGTCATGTGCTTGACCATATCGCGTGCCCGTTTGGCCCCGTCCTGAAACGGCTCCGGTAACAAAGACACAGCACCTTTGGCGGCGGCTTTGAGCTCTTGGAAGGGCTCGCCCGCATAGAGTTTTGACAGATAGGACGACATTGCGCCAACGGGTGGTGCGATCGACATTTCGTTGTCGTTGAGGATCACAAACATGCGCTTGTCCAGATGGCCCGCGTTGTTCATCGCCTCGTATGCCATGCCGGCCGACATCGACCCGTCGCCGATCACAGCGATTGCATCGCCCAGTGCCGGTTCCGGTGCGCCGCCCAGATCATGCGCCACTTTGAACCCCAGCGCCGCAGAAATCGACGTTGAACTGTGCGCCGCACCAAACGGGTCATAAGCGCTTTCGCTGCGTTTTGTGAAACCGGATAGCCCGCCACCCTTGCGCAGTGTTCGCATTTCAGAGCGTCTGCCTGTCAGGATTTTGTGTGGATAGGATTGATGGCTTACGTCCCAGATCAGGCGATCGCGGGGCGTATCGAAAACCGCGTGCAAGGCAACGGACAGCTCGACAACGCCCAGACCGGCTCCTAGATGTCCGCCGGTTTGCGATACCGTATGTATCGTAGCTGCGCGCAATTCATCGGCAACACGGCGCAGGTCTGCGTCCGTCAGGCGCCGCAGATCATCGGGTCCGGTCACTCGATCCAACAGAGGTGTTTTTGGCAAATTATCCGCCACGTTTTGTCCTTTGGTCACCCGGGGCTATTTGTCCCGATCTACAACATATCGCGCAACTTGCCGCATTGGCGCCGCAGCGTCGCCATACGCCGATAGCATATCACAGGCTTGCTCCACCAGTGAATTGGCCTGTTTTTTGGCGGCATCCAATCCCAACAGTGAAACAAATGTGGCTTTTCCGGCGGCGGCATCCTTGTTCAGGCGCTTGCCAGCCGTTGCCGCGTTGCCTTCGACATCCAGAATGTCGTCCTGAATTTGAAAGGCAAGCCCCAGTGCGCGGGCGTAGCCCAACAGCGCATTTGTATCGGATCGTGCTAGCACCGCCCCCGAAACCGCCGACCACGCGATCAGCGCACCGGTCTTGTTGGCTTGCAGTTCTGTGATTTGACCGAGCGACAGCGGCACACCGGCAGTTTCAGCCGCAATATCCTGTACCTGACCCAGCACCATGCCCTTGGCACCCGCCGCTACCGCCAAGGTCGAGAGCAGTTCCAGCCGCACATGGGCGTCGGTTGAAGTTTGGGCATCCGCCAGTATTTCGAACGCCAGAGCTTGCAAAGCGTCGCCGACCAAAACCGCCGTTGCGTCGCCCCATTTAACATGGACCGTCGGCTGACCCCGGCGCAGATCATCGTCGTCCATACAAGGCAGGTCATCATGCACCAGCGAGTAGGCGTGTAGACATTCGATCGCTGCGGCAATGCGCAGGGATTGCGGATCATGGATGCCAAACAGTCGCGCGCTTTCCAGCGCCAGAAACCCGCGCAGTCGTTTGCCGCCATTCAGGACCGCATAGCGCATCGGCTTTGCCAGCTGATTGTGATCTGTTGGCGGTAAAACATGGTCCAGCGTCGCCTCGATCAGGCGGGCATTATCCGTCAACAAAGATTTGAACGATGCGTGCACTTTGCGACTAACCTTTGACTGGTTTCGTTCCGTCTGGAACTCCGTCTGCGCCCAAGGTTATTTGCGCGACTTTTTCCTCTGCCGATTTCAGCTTGGCTTCGCAGTGGCGCTTCAATTCGGCACCACGGTCATAGAGCCGGATCGAATCATCCAAGGCCACTTGCGAGCTTTCCAATTTGCTCACCAAGCCTTCAAGCTCGGCCATTGCTTCTTCGAAGCTCATTTCAGACACGGGTTTTTGGGTCATTGGGCCTGCTCCATCAAGACAGTTACATGGGCTGCGACAGCATCTGCCAGCGCAGCCAGATCATAGCCACCTTCCAGTACCGACACCACCCGCCCATCGCAAGCTTCTGACGCAAACTGACAGATAATTTCTGTCAGGGTGGCAAAGTCGGCAGTTTCAACCATCAGGTTTGCCAGTGGATCAGCGCGGTGGGCGTCGAAACCCGCCGACAAAATGATCAATTCGGGCTCAAAGGTCCTGACGGCCGGCAGTATCGTGTCCACAAATGCCGCAACAAGTCCGGCGCCATCGGTACCCGCGCCCAGCGGAACATTCATCACATTGCCGGACGCGCCGGTTTCCGTGACGTTTCCGCTGCCCGGATAGAGCGGCATCTGGTGGGTCGACGCGAAAAAAATGCCCGGGTCGTCCCAGACCAAATCCTGGGTTCCATTGCCGTGATGGACATCGAAATCGAGGATCGCAACCCGGGAAAGCCCGCACCGCTGGATAGCGTGTTTGGCCGCGATTGAAACATTGCCAAACAGGCAAAACCCCATGGCCGTTTCGGTTTCGGCGTGGTGGCCGGGGGGGCGGGTCGCACAAAACGCATTTTTGACCTTGCCCGACAGGACCAGATCAACGGCCTCTGTCACGGCACCAACACCGCGCAGCGCCGCGGCCAAACTGCCGGCCGACAAATAGGTATCACCGTCGAGCGTTGTGTTGCCAGCGTCCGGCAAAGCGGCGGCAATCCGGTCAAAATAGCCTTGTGGGTGAGCCAGCAAGATATCCCCAACAGTGCCAGATCTGGCGTCGTGGCGGTCTAGCGAGGCGAATTCAGGTGCACGCAACGCCTGTTGGATCGCTTGCAGTCGTGCAACCTGTTCGGGATGTCCCGACGGGGTAACATGGTCGAGACAATCGGAATGGGTAAATAATGCTGTCGTCATAAGCGCCGCACCTAGTCGGGGGCCAGCATGTATCCGGCGCCACGGACAGTTTGCAGATACCTCGGGTTTTTCGGATCCGACTCGATTTTCCGACGCAGACGCGTAATCTGCACGTCGACGGCCCGCTCTTGGGCCTTGCCATCGCCGCGACCAAGCTCATCGACCAGTTTTGCGCGACTGACCGGCGTGTGCGGCACAGCCGAGAAAATACGCATTAAAGTTGATTCGGTGGCTGTCAGCCGCACGATATCGTTGCCGCGCCATAATTCACCGCGTGTCAGATCGTACCGTGCGTCGCCCATTTGCAGGGTCTTTGGTGGTTCATTGTCAGGCACATCAACAGGCACCCGGCGCAAAATGGAATTGATCCGCAAAACCAGCTCTTTGGGCTCGAAGGGCTTTGTCAAATAATCGTCGGCACCGGACTCCAGTCCGATAATGCGCTCGTGGGCTTCTGCTTTGGCTGTAAGCAGCAAGATAGGTGTGGTCAGACCAGCTTCGCGCAAAGATGTGGTCAATGTAATCCCGTCCTCGCCCGGCATCATCACGTCCAGCACAATCAGGTCAAACTCCAAGCCTTCTAATAATCGTCTCGCATGGGCGGCATCGCGTGCGCCGGTCGCCCAATACCCGTGCCGGCTCAGAAATTTCTGAAGCAATGTGCGGATGCGTTCGTCGTCATCGACGATGAGAATATGGGAATCTTGTTGCATACTTGGCCCTATAATTTACCCGCTTATCAGCTTCTTAACATAAGACTGCATGTTCGGGTCTATGATATTTTCAAGAACACGGCGAAAACCTTGGACCGCGTTCGGGCCTGCAGCTTTGTAGGCTGTACGCATACGGCTGCGCTGGGCCTCGGACAATTGCCTTTCCAACGCGGTCCCATCTGCTGTCAGAAAGAGGTTGCGTTCGCGACGATCGGACTTGCCGACGCGGCTGTCGATCAGATTGTCCTTGATCAATTGGCGCAACACTCTGTTTAACGACTGTTTGGTGACGCCAAGAATATCCAGCAAAGCGTTCACTGTAATCCCGGGATGCCGGTTGACGAAGTGAATGGCGCGATGATGTGCCCGTCCGTATGTATGATTGGACAGAATTTTGTCCGGATCAGAAGTGAAACCGCGATAGGCGAAAAACATCAACTCGATCCCTTGTAGCAGCTGATCATCGGTTAAAAACAACAGGCTGTCGCCAATTGTGTCCGATCCTGAATTATCCTGCATTGCCTGACCTTTCCAAAAATTCTGTTCTCTCAACCAATTTACGTCAGTATTGTTGACTTTCCAAGAATCAAATGCTAGCAAAAACACTGTTTGGTGGAAATATATGTCTAATTTGGCGCGATTTGAGTAATTATGTTGCGCAGGTGCAGAAAAGGAAATGACGATGGGTGCTAGTTATGATGATCGTGATGGTCAAATCTGGATGGATGGCAAGCTGGTGCCGTGGCGCGATGCAAATGTACATATTCTGACCCATGCGCTGCATTATGCTTCGTCCGTGTTCGAAGGCGAGCGGTGCTATAACGGCAAGATTTTCAAAAGCCGCGCCCATTCGGAACGGTTGCGTTTTTCCGCCAATTGTCTGGACTTCGACATCCCCTTTACAGTGGACGAGATCGAGGCTGCCAAGATTGAAGCTTTGGCTGCAAATAACTTGACTGATGCCTACGTTCGTCCGGTCGCCTGGCGCGGCGCAGGCGAAGACATGGGTGTCGCGTCCGAGCGCAACCCGGTTCATCTGGCAATCGCGGTCTGGGAATGGGGCAATTACTATGGCGACGCCAAAATGAAGGGCGCCAAGCTTGATATTGCCAAGTGGAAACGGCCCAGCCCTGAAACCATTCCGCACCAGGCCAAAGCGGCGGGGCTCTATATGATTTGCACCATGTCCAAACATGCAGCAGAGGCCAAAGGCTGTTCCGATGCAATGATGTTCGACTATCGCGGCTATATCGCCGAGGCGACGGGGGCGAATATCTTTTTTGTTAAAGACGGCGAGGTTCATACACCGAAACCGGATTGTTTTTTAAACGGTCTGACGCGCCAAACAGTGATCGGTATGCTCGAGGATAAGGGCATAAATGTCATTGAGCGCCGCATCATGCCGGATGAGCTGGAAAGCTTTGAGCAGTGCTGGTTGACCGGAACAGCCGCCGAAGTGACACCTGTTGGCCAAATTGGCGATTATAATTTCGAAGTTGGGACCCTAACACGTTCGGTTGCTCTTGACTATGAAAAGCTTGTGCGTTCTTAAGCGCGCAACCCCTGTAGCATAGGATTCGCTGTTAAGGCGTCGGACTTGTCCGAAATCGAATCCTTTGCTACGGTTTCCATAACTCAGCGTCGGAGTGCGACGCCCAACCAGGAGGACGCGGTTCTGAGCGATCCTGTCAAATCGATGCCATCTGCATCGCAAAATAACATTCCGAGCATGTCGATGCTCGATCTGATTTTGAACTCGTTAGAAGACGACAAAGCCGAGGACATCATATCGATTGATCTCGCCGGTAAATCTGCAATAGCGGATCACATGGTCGTGGCAACCGGACGGTCGACCCGTCAGGTTGGTGCGATTGCCGAAAAGCTGGCGCAACGGTTGAAAGATGCGTTTGCTATTTCGGTCAAAATCGAAGGCAAGGGTGCCGGTGACTGGGTGCTGGTCGATGCCGGAGATGTGATTGTGCATGTCTTCCGTCCCGAAGTGCGCGAGTTCTACCAGTTGGAAAAAATGTGGCTACAGCCCATTTCCGAGACCGGAGCATAATTCACTATGCGGCTGCATCTGTGTGTTGTTGGCCGCATGCGCAACGGACCTGAAAAAGACCTGCTGGCCGATTACATCGACCGGTTTGAAAAGTCAGGCCGCAACATGGGTCTTGGTCCTGTGACTATCGTCGAAGTTGAAGACCGAAAGGGCGGTGGCCAAGCCGCCGAGGCCGAGTTGTTGTCCAAGGCGGTTCCCAAGGGAGCTACCATCGTGGTGATGGACGAGCGCGGAAGTGTCGTGACCTCGCCGGATTTTGCCGGACACTTGGCACAGTGGCGGGATAACGGATGTCAGGATTTGGCACTCATTATCGGTGGGGCGGATGGTCTGACCAAAGCGTTTCGTGATCAGGCTGATTTCGCCCTGTCGTTTGGCAAGATGGTCTGGCCACATATGTTGGCGCGCGTGATGCTGTCGGAACAACTATATCGTGCCGCGTCAATTTTGGCCGGAAGCCCATATCATCGCGTCTGAAGGTTGCACTGCACAGCATGGCGTTCTAAGACAGCTATAACGCATCCTGTCAGACCAACCTAGGAATGAAAATGTCCGAAATTCGACCCGTAGTTCTGTGTATTCTGGACGGATGGGGCGTAACCGAAGAGACACAGGGCAATGCGCCACTGTTGGCAAAGACACCCAATTTTGATGCGCTGATAGACAGCTGCCCCAATGACATCCTGATCACCTTTGGACCCGATGTCGGCCTGCCCGTTGGACAAATGGGGAATTCCGAAGTTGGACATATGAATATCGGCGCAGGACGCGTGGTTGAAATGGACTTGCGGCGCATCGAAGGCACGATTGAGCGCGGCGAATACGCAACATTGCCCGGTATTGTACGGTTTGTGAACGCGCTACGCGAAACCGGCGGCACGGCACATTTATGCGGCATTCTGTCGGACGGCGGTGTCCACAGCCACATCGACCATATGATTGCCACGGCCAAGGCCATGTCTGATGCCGGCATTCCGACAGTGATCCACGCATTTGGCGACGGGCGGGACGTCGCACCAAAATCAGCACTTGGGTATTTATCGCGGCTGGAAAGCGGTCTGCCGGTAGGCGTGGAAATTGCGACCATTGCCGGGCGCTATTTTGCTCTGGATCGGGACAATAGATGGGATCGCGTGCAGCAAGCGTACAGTGCCATGGTCACCGGTGAGGCAGCAACAGCCCCGTCGGCGCGCGCCGCGATCGATGCCGCCTATGCCGCAGGCGTCACCGACGAGTTTCTGCCAGCAACCACACTTGCCGACTACAGTGGAATGGCCGATGGTGACGGCGTGCTATGCTTGAACTTCAGGGCTGATCGTGCCCGCGAAATCATGGCTGCGATTGCGGAACCCGATTTTGACGCTTTTGAAACCGGTGCACGGCCAAATTTGGCGATAGTCAGTGGCATGGCCGAATATTCGGTTCACCACAGCACCTATATGGATTGTTTATTTGTCGACCAGGTCTTGAACAATACGCTGGGCGCGTGGGTGGCAAAACATGGCAAGACCCAGTTTCGCATTGCCGAGACCGAAAAATATCCGCATGTAACTTTCTTTTTCAACGGTGGGATAGAAGTTCCAAATCTCCACGAGGATCGCTATCTTGCGCCCAGTCCCAAAGTCGCAACCTATGATTTACAGCCGGAAATGTCCGAGCCAGAAGTGGCCGAACATCTGGTGGCGGCTATCAACAGCGATACTTATGATCTGATTGTGGTCAATTTTGCCAATCCCGATATGGTGGGACACACTGGCGATTTGGCGGCGGCAATGGCGGCTTGCGAAGCCGTAGACCAAGGTCTTGGTCAAGTTGCAAGCGCGGTAAATGCTAAATCCGGTGCGATGATCGTCTGTGCCGATCACGGGAATTGCGAAATGATGATTGATCTAGATACCGGAGGACCGCATACGGCGCATACGACCAACTTGGTGCCGGTCATTCTGATGGGCGCAGGGCAAGGGGTCTCGTTGCGATCCGGCGGCCGACTGGGCGATTTGGCACCCACATTACTGGCGCTGATGGGCCTGCCGCAACCCGCTGAAATGACGGGCAGGAGTTTGTTGACTTGATGACAGTGATCAAGCGTTTCATATTTGGATGTGTGCTGGCAAGTTTTGCAGCTGGCGCGGCCTCGCCGCAAGTCGCGGCGTTGACCCAAGCCGAACAAGCAATAGAAGCATTGGAGGCTGCTCAGGTTTTGCTGGATGTTGCCGAGGGTGGCAAGGGACGCGTCGCGGCCCTTACCGAAGTTGTGCGCGCCTATGAGGATGGTCTGGGTGCGATGCGCGAGGGCCTGCGCACGGCTGCGATCCGTGAGCGGGTTCTGACGATTGATTTCGACGTGCGCCGCGAACAGCTCAGCCGTCTGCTGGGCGTATTGCAAACCCTGGAACGGGCCACGACGCCGCTGTTGTTGATCCACCCTACAGGTCCGCTTGGAACGGCGCGGTCGGGTATGATGATGTCCGAAGTGTCACCGATATTGCATGAAAAAGCCGAAGAGTTGCGCCTGCAACTGACAGAACTTGCAGCATTGCAGGCGTTTCAACGCTCTGCCGCACAAAGCCTAGAACGGGGTCTGAACGGCGTGCAACAAGCACGGGTCAGCCTGTCTCAGGCGATTAGTTCGCGCGTTGACTTGCCGACCAAGTTCATTGACGATCCGGTGCAGGTGCAAATTCTGGCAGACAATAGTAAGACACTGCGCAGCTTTGCCGAAGCCCTGAAGGCAGATACAGACGCCCCCGGCACAGAGCGGCCAATTGGCTTTGCCGATGCCGCCGGAACAATACCCCTGCCAACCGAAGGTACCATTTTGCACGCCTTCAACAAAGTGGACGCGGCGGGCCTGAAACGTCCGGGGATTGTGCTCAGTACACGACCCTTGTCGCTGATTACCGCACCGTGGGCCTCCACTGTTCGTTATGCCGGTCCATTTTTGGATTACGGAAATGTTATGATACTGGAACCCGAAGTAGGTTATTTAATAGTTTTGGCGGGGCTGGATCAAGTCTATGGTGACATAGGACAGATTCTTGACCAAGGTGCGCCAATTGGCCTGTTGGGCGGAAATAACCCGGTTGCAGAGGAATTTTTAATCGAGGCCTCAGAAGGCAGTGGTACAATTGAACAAGAAACGCTTTATATAGAGATCAGAGAAAACGGAACACCAGCGGATCCTGCGAATTGGTTCGCGTTCAGCAAAAATTAGGAAGACTCAATGAAAAAATTGATTTTGGCAGCGACAGTTGGAACGCTGAGCGGCGTTTTTTTAACAGCGCAATTTGCTGAACCTCTGATTGCGCAGGAAACCAAGAGAGTCAAATCAACCTATGAACAGCTTGATCTGTTCGGGGATATTTTTGAACGTATCCGGTCGGCCTATGTTGAAGACGTTGACGAAGGTGACCTGATAGAAAGTGCGATCAACGGTATGCTGACCTCGCTTGATCCGCATTCTAGCTATCTTCCGCCTGAGGATTTCACGTCGATGCAGGTGCAGACCCGTGGCGAATTTGGCGGGCTGGGTATCGAGGTGACGCAAGAGAACGGCTTTGTCAAAGTAGTGTCTCCGATCGACGAAACACCGGCAGCCGAAGCCGGCGTCGAAGCCGGTGACTTTATCACCAAAGTAGATGGCGAGAGCACGTTGGGTCTGACGTTGGACGAGGCTGTTGAAAAAATGCGCGGACCGGTTGGTGCAGAAATTGTCATTACCGTTGTGCGTGAAGGACTGGAAGAGCCGTTCGACATTGTGATTGTGCGCGACATTATCAAAATTCGCGCAGTTCGGACCCGGATCGAGGCAGAAGTAGTTGTTCTGCGGGTATCGTCTTTTACCGATCAAACCCACCGCAACCTGCAAGACGGGCTGAATGAAAAGGTCGAGGAACTGGGCGGTATCGACAAAGTTAATGGCTTTATCATTGATCTTCGCAACAATCCGGGCGGCTTGCTCAATCAGGCGATCCTTGTGTCCGACGCGTTTCTGGACAAGGGCGAGATTGTCTCGACCCGTGGCCGCAACGACGACGACAGCGACCGATTTAATGCAACACCTGGCGATTTGGCTCAGGGCAAACCGGTCGTGGTCTTGATCAATGGAGGCTCAGCATCGGCGTCGGAAATTGTTGCAGGCGCATTGCAGGATCATCGACGCGCAGTGATCATTGGTACCCGCAGTTTTGGCAAGGGGTCCGTGCAAACGATTATGCCTTTGCAGGGCGACGGGGCCATCCGGTTGACCACGGCGCGGTACTATACGCCGTCGGGCCGATCCATTCAGGCGCTGGGCGTGTCTCCGGATCTGTTGGTGGAACAGCGGCCGCCGCTGACCCCTGAAGATCAGGAAGAGAACGACGCCAACCAACGCTTCGAGGCTGACCTGCGCGGATCGTTGAGCAATGACAGCCTGACCGAAGACGAACGCAAGCAGTTGGAGAGCGAGCGCCTCGCACAGAAAGAAGCCGCCAAGTTGCGGGATCAGGATTATCAACTGGCCTATGCTCTGGATGTGCTCAAAGGACTGTCGGTTCTGAACGGTTCAAAATAGGCAACTACAGTGCACAGTATCTGCGCGGAGACACCAATGACCGAAGATGAAATTCTTGCGTTACCTTACCGGCCTTGTGTCGGGATTATGGTGTGCAATAAACTTGGCGGCGTTTTCGCAGGTCAGCGTTTCGACAGCAGCTATGATGCCTGGCAAATGCCGCAGGGCGGCATTGAAAAGGACGAGGCTCCGCGGGATGCTGCGCTGCGCGAACTGGAAGAAGAGACGGGTATCCCACCGCACGCGGTCGAAATAGTGGCGGAAACCCAGAATTGGATTCCCTACGAGTTGCCGTATCATCTGGTGCCACGCCTGTGGAATGGCCGCTATCGCGGGCAAAAACAGCTTTGGTTTCTGATGCGGTTTACCGGCGACGACGATATGATCAACATTCAAACCAAACACCCCGAATTCAGCAGGTGGTGCTGGTTGCAACCCGAGGAATTACTGAACCGGATTGTCCCGTTCAAGCGGCGTACTTATGCTCAGGTGATCCGCGAATTCAAGGAACAAGTCGATTGAAGTCCTTGGGTCTGAGCGCATGCCTTTTGTCGATCGTTCTGGCAGTGGGCCCTGCACAAGCCCTGTCCTGTTTGCGGCCCAATATTGCGCGGACCTTTAACGATCTGAGCGACTCTGACCGTGCCTATGTTATGGCGTTGGGACAGTTGGAGCAAACCGGCAAGCGCATCCCGAAACGGCCGAAACCCGAAACCACAGGCGGCGCAGAGCAACCAGTGCTGGATATCGGTATCCCGCACGAGGTGCCAGCGCGATTTACCGGCCAAACGTTTGGTTTGGCAGGCCTGTCACCGACACAGGTCTTGGATGTTGTCGTTGACGAGATCTGTCTGGCGTCCTGGTGTGGCAGCTTTCCGGCAACCATAGACCCGATGCTCGTATTTGTTGAACAGACCGATGCCGGTTATCGCCTGCGCGCTGGTCCGTGTGGCGGAGATTTCAAGATCGCACCAACATCCCAAGAGCTGGACCTGTTGCAGTCGTGCTTGCAAGCGGGCCACTGCAGCGCAGATCAGATCACCGTGTTGGAAGACCGCCCCAATTGACCCACAGTTCAGCGGCTATGCGGCCTGTTTAGCCGCAGTGGCATACAACCGGTCGGCATAGATCAGCGCCGCATCCGGATCCGCGACAAAAACATCTTCGACCGTGGCTATAATAACGTAATGCGTGCCGACCAGTTCAACTTGGCGGATACGACACCCAAAGGCTGCCAAGGGATCCGGTAAACGCGGAGCCCCAACGTCCATCGGGACCCAGTTGCGCGCCGATTGAGCGCGCCCGGTGCGAGACCGGTCCCGACCCGCGAACAGATCGGCTAGATCGTGTTGATCCGCGCGCAACAGGTTCACACAAAACTGGCGGTTGCGCAGAACTTTGGCACAGGTCGCGCCATCCTTGTGCAAGCAGATTAACAATTGCGGTGTCGGGCCATCGGCGGTGACCGACGACATGGCGGTCACTGTCACGCCGGCCCGACCATCGGGCCCTTGGGTTGTTACCACATGAACGGCACTGGCCACACGGCTCATGGCGTCGATGAAACTTTGGCGCAGCGGGGTGTTCGGTGTTTGGTCAAATGCCATGTCAGCCTCCTGTTCAAGCCACGTCGTAGACGGGGTCCAACCCCATGGTCGTGCGGCCGGTAAACAACTGTTGCCGTTTTTCGGGCAGCGGATGGAACTGTGCCGCATGCGCGTCGCGCAGCAACCGTTCCAGACCGGTCTTGCGATAGAAACCGGCACCGCCGGTTGCTTCCAAAGCCTTTTCAGCCGTGGCAATAACCGCGTTGGCACAGATTGTCTTGCGTGACAGCACGTCGCTGGCCATCTGGATCGACGGGGCGAAGTCAAAATTATTGGCGATCCGGATCATATCGGCGTGTGCGATCTGGGCGGTGGTCAAAAGGTTCTCCATCTCGCCTATCAGATAGGGGGTCACAGGATCACCGACGCGGCCTTTGGCGCGATCGCGGGCAATCTTGGCGGCGGCTTCGGCGGTGCCGACATAGGCTGACATGATCAGCGGCAGCGCCACCGTGGTGATCACAGCGAACGCCATATGAAACACCCCGCGTGGCCTGCGCAACGCAATCGCAGCGTCCGGAACAAACACGTTTTCCAGCTTGACGGTTTGTGATCCGGTGGCGCGCATGCCGATAGTGCTCCAGTCATTCAAGATGGTCACACCCTCGGCATTGAGCGGAATGGGGAAGTGCAACACTTCTGGCCCGTCAGGCCCGTCATATGCGGCCGAAGTCACCAGTACATTGCCCTTGGGCGATCCGCTGGCAAAGGGTTTGAACGCAGTAACGCGATAGCCGCCCTCGACCGCTTCGGCGGACCCGTTGGAGTCGAGCCAGTCATTGGCTCCGGTGCTGATCAGGATCAATTCGCTGGCTGCCACTTTGTCCAGCAACGCCCGCCCGGGCCGCCCGGCGCGATCATTGGCGACGGCTGCTGCGACCAGATGCTGATGCATGGCCAATGCCAGGGCTGTGGACGGGCAATGATGCGCCAAGCCGCGAATAAATTCACACATTTCGGCATGAGGCGCACCGCCGCCGCCGTATTCTGCAGGTATTTGCGCCGAGAAGATTTTGGCCGCGCGCAGAATGTCATAGTTCGGGCCGATGAACCCGTCGTTGGCGTCGCGATCGGCGGCGTCTTTTCCGATGGCCGGTCCGTGTTCGGCAAGGATGGCTTGCAGGTCGAGTGTCATAGTCGTTTCCCCGTGGGTTGCTTGGATGGGCTCAGTGTCCTGATTTGCAGCATTTATTGCAACTTCAGTATGTGAAGTTGCAATAACAGGTGGTTTCGCCTAGCCTTTTTTCATGGCCGATACCAAAGGATATGGACAATATTGCCCGATCTTCTTGGCCGCTGAAGTGCTGGCAGAGCGCTGGACGCCCTTGGTGCTGCGCGGCATGTTTTGTGGCGCGCGACGGTTCAATGAAATTCAGGCGAGTGTCCCACGCATGTCACCGGCGCTGTTGTCACGCCGGCTCAAGGATCTGGAAGCCGCGAATGTGATTGCCAAGACCGCCGTCCCGGTTGGCCGTGGTTTCGAGTATAATTTGACCGAAGCGGGCGAAGAGCTGTTTCCGACGCTGGATGCAATGGGCACATGGGCGCAAAAATGGTTGCGCCGTGAAATTGTGGCCGACAAGAACCTTGATCCTGATGTATTTTTTTGGGAATTGCGCCAGTTTACCAAGCCTTATGCAGATGGCCTGTCGTCGCGTTTGGTGTTGGAGTTTAGTCTGGACGGGGTCGCAGTGGACCAAGAGTCATATTGGTTGGTTTTGGAGCCGGGTGAAGTTGATGTGTGCCGCAAGGATCCGGGATACGAGGTGAATCTTTGGATTGCGGCCAGTCTAAAGACCCTGATCGAAATGTGGTTGGGGCACCGCAAATTGAAAACTGCACTTGCGGACGGGCTGTTGTTTCTGGATGGAAACCGCGCCGATGTCGATGCCTTTAAAGACTGGTTTCCCCGAAGCCATTTTGCCGGGGTAGGCGAGCTGCCTCCTGCCAACTGACGCGGCGCTAAAACCGACTCCACAAAAGAACAAAACATGAATATACTGATGCAATGTCCTTTGTTGAACTGTGCATCACGTCAAACTTTTCCTTTCTGACCGGGGGATCGCACCCGCAGGAATACGCACGCCAAGCGGCCGGGTTCGGCATGGCGGGCCTGGCTGTGGCCGATGAAAACTCGGTTGCGGGGATCGTGCGGGCGCATACAGAACTGCGCGAGGTCGCCCGCGAAGAACGCGAGAAACCGGGCAGCTTTGTGACCATTCCCCGTCTGTTGCCCGCTGTACGGATAGTCACGTCAGAGGGGCTGTCGGCCACGGTGCTGTCCACGGACAGGCCGGCGTGGGGACGGTTGTGCCGTTTGCTGTCGATCGGGCGGCAGCGGGTCGAAAAGGGCACCTGCCTGATCCATATGGATGACTTGCTGGACTGGGGCGCGGGACAAATGATCCTGATCCATCCCAGGCCAGATATGCCAAGTTGGATGCGCCGAGCCCGGCGGCTGGTCGCGGCCTTTCCCGATCAGGTCTTTCTGGTTATGGCACCGCATTACGACGGCCAGGATGCGGCGCGGTTCACAGGTGTCTTGGGCCAGGCGGGCGATTTGGGCGTGCCGGTTGTGGCGTCGGCTTGCCCGGTGATGCACGACCGGTCGCGTCGCCAGCTAACGGATGTTTTGACCTGTGTCCGCGAGGGGCTGCGCATTGATCAGATCGGTCGGCTGGCCCAGACCAATGCAGAACGGTACATGCGATCCGAGGCCGAGATGTTGCGCCTGTTCAAAGGCCACGAGGATGCTGTGCACCGCGCGGGACACATTGCCGAAAAATGCCAATTTTCGCTGGACGCGTTGCGCTATGAATACCCGTCCGAGGTTAGCGTCGGCGAGACCCCGCAGGAGCGACTGGATCGTCTGGCGCGCGCGGGCCTGACGTGGCGCTATCCCGAAGGGGTGTCGGAGCGCGTCCAGAACATGTTGGAACATGAGCTGGCGCTGATTGGCAAGCTGGGCTACGCGCCCTATTTTCTGACCGTGCACGATGTGGTGGATTTCGCCCGGTCGCGCAACATCCTGTGTCAGGGGCGCGGATCGGCGGCGAACTCGGTAGTCTGTTTCGCGCTGGGCGTCACATCGGTGTCGCCCGAGATCGGCACAATGGTGTTCGAGCGCTTCGTGTCCGAGGCCCGCGACGAGCCACCCGACATCGACGTGGACTTTGAGCACGAGCGCCGCGAAGAGGTGATCCAGTATATCTATGAACGCTATGGCCGCCACCGCGCCGGCCTGTGCGCGACCGTGATCCATTATCGCGGCAAACGCGCAATCCGCGAGGTCGGCCGGGCCATGGGCCTGTCGGGCGATACAATTGCGGCCCTGTCGTCGCAGCTGTGGGGTTGGGGCAGTAAGGGCGGCATGCCCGAAGATCAGCTGCGCGAAATCGGGCTGGACCCGAGTGACAGACGCCTATGCCAAACGCTGGATCTGGTGGAACAGGTCATCGGTTTTCCACGACATCTGTCACAGCATGTCGGCGGATTTATCATGACCGAGGGCCGGCTGGATGAGCTGGTGCCGATCGAAAACGCGGCGATGGTGGATCGCACCGTTATTTGTTGGGACAAGGACGACATCGACACGCTGGGCATTCTAAAGGTGGACGTGCTGTCGCTGGGCATGCTGACCTGTATTCGCAAATCCTTTGATTTGTTACAGAAACATTTTGCCGTGGACTATGATTTGGCGACCCTGCCGTCCGAGGATCCCGCGGTTTACGACATGCTGTGCGATGCCGACAGTATCGGCGTTTTTCAGGTCGAGAGCCGGGCTCAGATGAATTTTTTACCCCGTATGCGGCCGCGCTGTTTTTATGACCTGGTGATCGAGGTGGCGATTGTGCGTCCCGGGCCCATTCAGGGCGATATGGTGCACCCCTATCTGCGCCGTAGGCGGGGCGAGGAGGAGGTGACGTTTCCCTCCGATGATTTGGGCGCGGTTCTGGGTAAAACGCTGGGTGTGCCGCTGTTTCAGGAACAGGCAATGCAGATCGCAATTATCGGCGCGGGATTTTCGCCAGAAGAGGCCGACCGTTTGCGCCGGGCGCTGGCCACGTTCAAGAAAACCGGCACCATCCATCTGTTCCGCGACCGATTTATCACCGGCATGTTAAAGAACGGCTATGATCAGGATTTCGCCGAACGCTGTTTTTCCCAGATCGAGGGTTTTGGTGAATACGGCTTCCCCGAAAGCCACGCCGCCAGCTTTGCCTTGCTGGTCTATGCCTCGGCCTGGGTCAAGAAACATCATCCGGCGGTGTTTGCCTGTGCCCTGCTGAACTCTCAGCCCATGGGGTTTTATGCACCAGCCCAGATCGTGCGCGACGTTCGCGCCCATGATGTCGAGGTGCGTCCCGTTTGTGTGAATGCCAGTTTCTGGGACAATGTTCTGGAACCAGATGGCCGGGGCGGTTTGGCGCTGCGCCTTGGGTTCCGCCAAATCAAGGCAATGCGCGAGGAGGAGGCCGGTTGGATCTGTGCGGCCCGTGGCAACGGCTATACCGAGGTCGAGGATATCTGGCGCCGTGCCGGAACGCCGCCCCCGATCCTGACCATTCTGGCCGAGGCAGACGCCTTTGCCACGTTGGGCCTGTCACGGCGCGAGGCCCTGTGGCAGGCTCAAGCGGTCAAGGGCACAGTGCCGCTGCCGCTGTTTGCCCGCGAACTGGAGGGCGAGGGCCTGCAGGAGCCAGCGGTTCATCTGCCGAAAATGACCGAGGGCGAACATGTGGTCGAGGACTATGTCTCTATGCGCCTGACGCTGCGATCACATCCGGTGGCGTTGTTGCGCGACCGCTTGACGCCGCCGATATCGGGCGAACCGCAAGTTCCGGTTTTCAGGGACACCAATTCCGTTTAACACTGACATTGGTGGCGCAACCGCAACTGTTCAGGGAAGCAAAGCAGGCATGAGATTTCTTAAGAAAATATTTGGAACGGATACCGGCTCTGATGGTCCATCGATGTTTACAGCGCCGATCCGCCCCAACCGGACGGTCTATGTTGTCGGCGACGTCCATGGGCGTGCTGACTTGCTGGAAAAGATGATGCAACGGCTGGTGCCGATCCGCGAAGCCGAGTCCGATCTGGTTTTTGTTGGCGATGTGGTTGACCGCGGTGAAGACAGCGCAAATGTACTGGCACGTGTCAAAGACATGGTTGTCGATCCAGCCCAGTCAACCTATTGCCTGATGGGCAACCACGAAAAGATGTTGCTCGACTTTATAGACGACCCTGTCAACAAGGGCGGTCGATGGCTGCAGTACGGCGGCTTACAAACTTTGATGAGTTTCGGCCTGCGCCAAGTGACCGAGCGGGCCAATGGCGAAGTGCTTTTGGCTGCGCGTGATGTTTTCGCCGAAGCCTTGCCAAAGGAAACCCAAACCTGGCTGCGTGACTTACCGTTCAGGTTTGACAGCGGAAACGTCAATGTCGTGCATGCGGCGGCGGACCCGGACAAACCGATGGATGCACAGTCGCCGCGCGTTCTTTTATGGGGGCACGAACAGTTTGAAAAGAAATTCAGAACCGATGAGCAATGGGTCGTGCATGGCCACACGATAACCGAAGAGCCCTATGCCTCGTCAGGCCGGATCAACATAGACACCGGTGCCTTTGCTACGGGGCGGCTTACATGCGTTAAAATCAGTACAGACGATGTGGAATTTATCACCGTCGAAATTTAGCGACAGAATATTTCGGCGGCAAGAAATGCGTGGGTTACCTCGCTATCTGGCGCCGCCCCCAAAAAATGGACCACCGCACTTGTTCGGATGCGGCGGCCCTGGTTTTTGCAAATACAGTGGCGCAATACTTACTGTATGATGATTTCGGGACCCATGAATTTTGTCGGTAGATACGTCGACAGCCACGGCACGTAGGTCACGATAATCAGGAAAACAAAGAGCACCATCAGGAATGGCAGGGCGGCGCGGACAACGCTCATCATTGGCATGCCGGCAACA
>CAXMUJ010000166.1:0-1538 GCA_964196455.1 uncultured Myxococcota bacterium
CATTGCTTTGACGACGGCGTTGGCTGTACCTGCCACACCGCGGCCATCGGCGCGTGAAGCTTCCATCACGGTGACGCCGATCAGGTAAATCACAGGCGCATGGATCGAGATGATAGCGAAGTTGGCGGCCAGCGAGTCCGCACCGTATGCGCGCTCCATAATCGGGAGGCCGAGTAGGACTGTGTTGGAAAACATTGCCGCAAAGCCAATGGCAACGGAGTCACCAGGGCGGCGGCGGAAAAAGGTGCGTGCGCCAAAGATCGCAATTATGAAGCTGAGCACGGCACCAACATAGAACGATACCAGCAATCGCCAGTCAAACACGGCTGCGAAATCTAGGCGCATGATGTTCAAAAATAACAAGCAGGGGATCGCAAAACCCTGAGTAAAGGTCATTAGACCGTCAACGGCAGCGCTTTTGAACAGATTGAGTTTTACCGCGATATATCCAGCCCCGAGAACCAAAAATACAGGCATGACCACATTGATAAGTTGAAGGATCATACTTCGATTTCAATGACCATACCGTCATGGGCAGGGGTGATGTGGTCGGCGGTCTCGGCGTTTAGGATGTCATAATCCAGATCAATATGCATGTTGGTGATGATTGCGCGTTCTGGTGCGGCGCGTTCAATCCATTCAAGCGTTCGTTCAAGGTGCGCGTGACTGGAATGCGGTAGGTAGCGCAGCGCGTCAACGACCCAGATTTTCAGATTGTCCAGTTTTTCCCAAGCGGGGTCATAGATTTCTTCGGCGTCGGGCAGGTAGGCCAGATCACCGATACGAAACCCGAGCGCGTCTATGCGGCCGTGTTTTACCTTAAAGGGTTCAAGGCAAATTGTGCCGCCTGCGCCCGTGATTTCGGTGCTGTCCGTGATGGCTTGTAGGTCCAGTATCGGTGGATACTGGCTGCCTGGTGGTTGGATAAATGCGTAACTGAAGCGTGCCAATAAACCGTCGGCCGTGCGCGTGTCGGCATAGACCGGTAGGCGAGAGCGGCGGTTGAAGACGACCATCCGGAGGTCATCGATGCCATGGGTGTGATCCGCGTGATCATGTGTGAAGATAACACCGTCGAGATGGCCGATGTTGGCATCGAGAAGCTGCATTCGCATATCTGGCGAGGTGTCGATCAGGACGCGCGTGGTCTCCCCGTTCTCGACCCTTTCCACAAGCATGGAACAGCGGCGGCGATGGTTTTTGGGGTTTTTCGGGTCGCATGCGCCCCATAATCCACCGATGCGCGGAACGCCGCCCGATGATCCGCATCCAAGAATTGTATATCGAAGGGTTGCCATTATTTTGCCCCCCACTTCGCAGCTTTTGCGAATAGTCTGTCAAAATTGGCGGTCGTTTGGGCAGCAAATTCAGCGTATTCCATGTTGAATACTTCGGCGCCGGTTTTGGCCGTGATGGCGCTGTAGGCAGGCTCGTTCCGTTTGCCGCGGTGTGCTTGGGGGGCGAGATAGGGCGCGTCGGTTTCAACCAGTATGCGATCAACGGGGGCGGCGGCGAAGATATCGCGCAGCTCGTGGCTT
>CAXMUJ010000167.1:0-2253 GCA_964196455.1 uncultured Myxococcota bacterium
CGGATGCGGGCCGCGCCGCAGGTGCAGCAATGCTACTACACAACCGGCGAGGCCGATTTCATTCTCGTTGTTCTGGTCAAGGACATCAAAGAATACGAGGCCTTCACCAACACGCATTTCTTTGGTGTCTCCAACATCGGCAAGTTCAAGACATCCATCGTCATGGATCGGGTCAAGGTTTCGCTGGATGTAATCTAGCCACCGTTGACAGGCAATGCGTCACTGGATAGTCAGAACCTGTGGAATGAGCAGTGATGGCGTCGCTGTGTTTGACCCATTCCCCGGTCATCAACTGATGCACCGATCGTCCTGAACGCCGGGAAGTTATTCGGGTGCCAAGTCACCGCCCGGATTGGACGAGGACTTGTTATGACCCCACAAGATCACACATCAAACCGCCGCGAATTTTTCACATGCCACAACGGCGAAAAAGCACCGCTGCCATTCTCGGACGCAGAATACAGCCGCCGGATTGCCGGTCTGCGGCGCATAATGGCACAGCAGGATTTGCCGGCCGTGCTGCTAACATCAATGCACAATATCGCCTATTACTCGGGCTCTCTCTACTGCTCCTTTGGCCGCCCCTATGCCTGTGTTGTCACGCAGGACGCCTGCACCACCGTGTCCGCCAATATCGACGCCGGACAGCCTTGGCGGCGTTGTTTTGGCGACAATGTCATCTATACCGACTGGCAGCGTGATAACTATTGGCGGGCGGTGAAATCACTGATCGGCGGCGCGCGCCGTATCGGCATCGAAGGCGATCACCTGACGCTCAGTGCGCGCAAAACTCTGGATAGTTTTCTGCAGACCCCCGACGTGGTGGATATAGCGCCAGCAACCATGCAAGCGCGCCTTATGAAGTCCGCCGAGGAACTGGCTCTGATCCGCGAGGGTGCGCGGATTGCCGATGTTGGAGGTGCTGCCGTGCTCGATGCAATCCGCGAAGGTGCACGTGAAATTGACGTGGCCATGGCCGGCCGTGACGCCATGGAAACCGAGATCGCCCGCGCCCACCCAAATAGCGAGATCCGCGACAGCTGGGTCTGGTTCCAGTCCGGTATCAACACCGATGGCGCACACAATCCGGTAACGACGCGAAAACTGCAAAAGGGTGACATCCTAAGCCTCAATACATTCCCGATGATATCGGGGTATTATACGGCGCTGGAACGCACGCTGTTTCTGGGCGAACCCGATGCCGCCTCGCTCAAGCTCTGGCAGACAAATGTTGCCGCCCATGAACTGGGCTTGTCCTTGATCAAACCCGGCATTTCCTGCTCTGAAATATGCGCCGAGATCAATGATCTGTTTGCGACGGCCGACCTGTTGCAATACCGCTCATTCGGCTATGGTCATTCCTTTGGCATCTTGTCGCATTACTATGGCCGCGAAGCCGGGTTGGAGCTGCGCGAGGATATCGATACCGTTCTGGAACCGGGCATGGTTGTGTCCATCGAGCCTATGATCTGGGTTCCCGAGGGAACCGCTGGTGCCGGTGGCTACCGCGAACATGACATTCTGATCGTAACTGACGATGGTCGCGAGAACATCACCGGCTTCCCCTATGGGCCGCAACACAACATTATCGGCGCTTAATATCGCCCGCCGCGTAACCTCGACAGCGGTTGCGCGGTTTAGCTGTAAAATACCACTAGGTTTTGCCTTTTTGATGCAGACCTTTGCCTTTATGGACACATTGGTTTGCCTTAGGGCCTCAAAATCACGCAAAAGCGGTCATCTGACCAAAATTGTCGGATGACCGGTTAGAGCCCTTACTGACCGCTTTGAAAGACCTATAAACGTTTTCAAATTTTGGGTATGATAGGAAAAACAAGAGCGGAGACATAAATGACTGAACTTACATTATTTAGTACCCCGTTCGGCACCGAATTGCCCGCAATACTGAATCTTCCTGCTGATGCCGACACGCTTTTCGTGTTTGGCCATGGTTCGGGATCGACAATCAATATCCCCTTACTTGCTGCGTTGAGTGAAGCACTGGGCCGTTTCCGTATAGCCTCGTTGCGGTTCGAATACCCGTATTCTTCCGATCCAGATTTTATTCCGTTCAGTGATATGCCGGTCGATGATAACGAAGTTCTTATGGCAACGATGAGGGCAGCATTAGAGTTTGGACTGCAAAAATACCCGGAATTGAAGGCATTAGTTGGAGGTCATTCAATGAGTGCGTTTATCGCAACATATGCTGACGCAGATGTTCCACTTCCAGCGGCAGGCTTGGTATCCTTG
>CAXMUJ010000168.1:0-1647 GCA_964196455.1 uncultured Myxococcota bacterium
CAGCAGCGCTAGTTTAGGTTGCCCCAGCAGCGCCTGTGCCAGCCCAACGCGTTGGCGCATACCTTTGGAATAGGTCCTGATTTTGCGGTCAGCAGCGTCAGTTAAACCAACCCGTTCAAGCAGATCATCGGCTGTCTTCAAGGATGTTGATTTCAACCGTGCAAAATGGCGGAGTTGCTCGCGTCCCGTCAAAGCGCCGTGGAACGCCACACTTTCAGGCAGGAAACCGACGGAATTACGGGCAGCGCGCGAACCGGGTGTCGTGCCAAGAACTTTAATCGAACCGGACGAGGCTGGTGTTAGCCCAAGGATCATCCGCATCAATGTGGTTTTACCGGCACCATTATGGCCAAGCAGTGCAACGCGTTCGCCGGCGCTGATTTTTAGGCTAACGTCACGCACGGTTTCAAGATTGCCGTAGTTCTTGCAGACGTTGTTGATTAATAAAGTTGTCATTGGATTTCTCTCCAGACAGGAATTTCAGGGCGCACCGGTTGCATTAGGGGTGCGCGATCTATGACGCCGCCGGGCAGCATCGCAGGGAATGTTGATTGCGACCAGCGTATAAGTTGAACCGCTGGCGACCCCAACAAGGCCTTCGCGGCGGGTTGGGTCCAAAGGACGTGATCCATAATGTCGTTGGGGCGATACGCGCTGTCCGCGATCCCGTCACTATTTAGATCGAACGCACCGTGATCGGACCAGTAATTACCTTTGCCATCCACGCTCCAATCCACCCATTTGGAACCCACGTATTTAACTTGTGTGCGATTGCCAATGAACGCATTGCCGCGCATCTCGTTGTGTTCGGAGCCGGCGGTGAAGTGGATGCCGATGTTACAGCCCTCAAACCAGTTGCCGTCAAAACTGTTCTTGTGGGCGTTATAGATGAACAAGCATTTATCGTTAACCTGCTCGATGACATTGTTGATCACTGTGCTTTTGTTCGTGTAGTTCATCATGATGCCGTGATCGCGATCGCCCGATGACAGGTTCCCCTCAATCCGGACGTTATCGGAATACATGATCGCGTACCCTAGATGATTTCCCTGTGAAATATTCCCGGAAACCACGCTGTTGTTCGCGTACATATAGTGCATGGCAAACCGTAGATCGCGAAAACGGTTGTCAGAAAATTCGTTGTTCTTTGATGTGTTAACAAACACTCCGTCGCGGCCCCAGCGCACGTCGTTGCCAATCACCTTAGTGCCCGGTGCGTTCCATATATATATGCCGTTGCCGCGGTCATTCATGCGCCGGCCCTGTCGACCCTCAATAATATTGCCAATTACCAACACATCGTTCGCGCCGTGCACATCGATACCGATTAGATTGCCCAGAACCTTGTTGCCCTCAACGACCACGTTATCCGCCAGCTTGGTCAGCGTAATGCCCGCATCCAGCGCGCCGCCTCCAGAGCCAGAGCCGATAACCGTTAAGCCGCGCACCGTCACGTCCGGTGCGTTCACTGTTATTGTCGAGCCTATTTCTTGGCCATCTATTGTTGCCCCCTCGCCTATCAGCGTCAGGGGTATTTCTATTACTATTGGCCCGTAATACGTGCCTTGCGACAGGCGGAGGGTATCCCCCGCCTGTGCTGTTTTCAAAGCTTCGATAAGTGCGCCATCTGAAGGATGTACGACACGC
>CAXMUJ010000169.1:0-5033 GCA_964196455.1 uncultured Myxococcota bacterium
CAAAATCGAAATATGTAACTCTTAACTCGGCCATCAGGCTCTCCTGTGCGCCGGTGTGCGATTACACCGGCCATCTTAATAAAGGGTTGAAACCATTCGGGTATGCCGACTGCGCCGAAACGCCCGTTAATGCCGACCGTAACTTCAGTTTAGACGAAGAAGGATTAGGCATCGTCATATCCTTGGTTGACCAGTTGCATGGAGCCCGCGCGGAACTAAGCGCAGTTTTCGCTGCTCTGGAAGAAGCGCCGACCGATGTGCGGACAAAAGTAGCCAAAGCACTCTCGAACATCCGTTTTGGTGATTGAAGTGGCCGCGCCCCAACCGTTGTCTGTGCCAGTAGCATGATCGAAATAGCGCAACTTTCCTCTGCTGATAAGCCTACGATCCACCGACCAGTGACATTAGATCAACGCCGACTTTCAAGTTATCGGCCTTCATGAACCTGCCGGCGCTTGACCAGGGGCATTGGCAATCTGGATCGTGCCGGTGCTTATGTCCAGAACCGGCATTGACTCAGGTCAATGCTAAAAAAGCTGCGTTGATCTAAACTTATATGATGACACAGAGGTTTGACGCGGAACAGCCTATTTTCACAATTCGGAACTTGTCCAAAATCTATCGGACAGGCGAGGTTGCGGTGCGTGCGCTAAACGATGTGACAGTCGACCTAATAGCCGGTGAAATGACCGTGTTGTTGGGCCCTTCTGGCAGCGGTAAATCAACGTTTCTCAATATTGTTGGTGGCTTGGATACCGCGACGTCGGGACAGGTCTTTTTCAGGGACCAGGAATTGACAGCCTGTAGCCAACGGCAACTGACCAGATATCGCAGGGAACATATCGGCTTCGTCTTTCAGTTCTACAATTTAATTCCCAGCCTGACAGCGCGTGAAAATGTCGAACTGGTTACGGAAATCGCCAAGAATCCGATGCGGGCTGATGATGCTTTGGCGCTTGTCGGTTTGCAAGATCGAGTCAATCATTTTCCCGCACAACTGTCGGGTGGCGAACAACAACGTGTTGCCATCGCGCGGGCAATCGCAAAACGACCCGAGGTGATGCTGTGCGACGAACCCACCGGCGCATTAGACTCCAAAACCGGAATTCTGGTTCTCGAAGCTTTGAGCCTGATCAACACCGAGCTTGGAACCACAACCGCCTTGATCACGCATAACGCCGGCATCCAAAAAATTGCGCATCGGGTGATTTCATTTGTAGACGGTGGAATATCGGATGAGCAGATAAATGACCACCGGATCGCCCCAGCAGAGGTGGTGTGGTGATGCTAGGTGCGATGGATACCAAATTGCTGAGAGATTTGTTCAGGCTCTGGCCACAGGCGCTGGCGATCGCACTTGTTATGGCTTGCGGTGTCGCGACAATAATTTTGGCTGTGGGCGCCGGTCGCTCGTTGGAAGATACGCGAGACGCATTTTACGACCGGTATCGTTTCGGATCAATCTTTGCATCGGCCGTGCGTGCGCCGGTTCATCTAAAAACCAGAATTGCGGCCATCCCTGGCGTTTTGGCCACTGAATTGCGGATCGTAAAGCCGGTGATTTTGGACATTTCTGGCATGGTTGAGCCCGGTTCGGCGCTGGTCGTATCTGTGCCCGACAACAGGCAGGCGGCTGTCAATCGGCTGTATCTGCGCAAAGGGCGGCTTCCGGCCCCCAACCGCGATACCGAAGTGGCCGTAGTCGAGACATTTGCAAGCGCGCACAATCTGTCTCCGGGTGACCGGTTCAATGTGATCCTGAACGGGCGCCAGCGGTCGTTGACAATTGTTGGCATCGTCCTGTCGCCGGAGTTCATTTATACGATCGGACCCGGGGACATGGTGCCCGATCCCAGACGATTTGGGATATTTTTCATGTCGGAACAGGTTCTTGCCGGTGTTTTTGATATGCAGAACAGTTTTAATGACCTGAGCCTGACGACGCTGCGCGGTGCCGACATCCGGTCAATACTTACGTCACTGGATGACCTCTTGACGGGGTTTGGAGGTGCGGGCGCCTACGCGCGCAAAGATCAGACATCTAACGCCTTTCTGGACGCAGAGCTTACGCAGCTCAACACAATGGCCAAAGTAATCCCACCGATTTTCCTGTTTGTCTCGGCATTTCTGGTCAATATGATCCTGTCCCGACTGGTTGCGCTGGAACGTGAACATATCGGTTTATTCAAGGCGATGGGTTACAGCAATGTGGCAATCGGGGGCCACTATGCTAAACTGGTGATCGCGATAGCGCTGTTGGGATTGGTGATCGGATCGGGGGCCGGTCTGTGGCTCGGACGCGGATTGACGCGGCTTTATGCCAATTTTTTCTCGTTTCCGTTTCTGATTTTTACGCGCAGTCTGGACCTGTATGCAATCGCAGGAGCCGTCACTGTTGCCGCGGCGCTGTTGGGGGCGGCTAAGACAATTTGGTCTCTTACCACACTGCCACCTGCTGTCGCCATGCGGCCTCCTGCGCCAGAAATTTATCACAAGCTGTTCAAACTGAACCTGTTGCGGCTGCGGGTTCTGTCGCAATTGACCGTAATGTCCTTGCGGCAATTGATCCGACGGCCGATCCGATCCGCATTGACCACTATTGGCACAGCCTCGTCTGTTGCTCTGTTGGTGACGGCGTTGTTTTCCTATGATTCCATCGACGAGATGATCGATATCATCTTTTTTCAAACCGACCGACAGGATGCGACTTTGACGTTTGCTGCGGATCGGAATGCGTCGTCGTTGGCACAGATTGCTGCCCTGCCCGGTGTGATAAGAGCTGAACCCTATCGGGCGAGCCAGGTCAAGCTTCGAAACCAGAACCATGAGTTGCGGATGGCGCTCGTAGGTGTGCCGCAAAATGGTCAACTGTCGCGCATTTTGGACAACGGCCTGTTCCCAATGGATCCGCCAAGCAGCGGTCTGATCTTGTCCGGTCGCGTCGCGGACAAGCTGAATGTTCGCGTCGGCGACATGGTAGAGGTTGAACTGACCCGACAGGGCGATCGCATCGTGACTGTGCCGATTGTTGGTCTTGCTCAAAGCCTTGTTGGTTTAACGGCCTTTACCCGACTGTCCTATCTGAACCGGTTGCTGCGCGATGGTCACGTTGTTTCAGGCGCGCGCCTCAAAATTGATGACACAGAGTTGACGCAGCTTTACACACAGATCAAGCAAACGCCGGCTATTGCATCGATTACGTTGCAAGACATCTCTCGCCAGAAATTCAGAGACACAATAGAAGAAAACATTGTCACAATGACAATGCTTTATGTGGCATTGGCGGTCACGATAACGTTTGGTGTGGTCTATAATTCTGCGCGCATTCAACTGTCCGAACGGGCCCGCGAGATGGCCAGCCTGCGCGTATTCGGTTTCACGCCGACCGAAGTGTCAAAGGTGCTGTTATTCGAATTGGGTATTATTGTCTTGCTGGCCCAGCCGCTGGGATGGTTGCTGGGATATATTTTTGCGTGGAGTGTTGTGAACGGCTTCGAAAGCGATCTGTTCCGCATCCCGCTGGTTGTAGAGACAAAAACATATGCTTGGGCCAGTCTTGTTGTTCTGGGCGCCGCCGGTGTTACGGCGCTTGTGGTGTGGAGGCGCATAAATCGGCTGGATCTTATCAGAGTGTTGAAAACACGGGAGTGAAGACATGAAAATAGGTATGTTCCGTATAGGGCTAATTGTTACTGCGGTTGTGATTTTCTCCGGGTTCTATGCGGCGATGCGCAGCAAACCCGAATTGGTAGATACGGAAATTGTCGCGTCAGGGCCGATGCAGGTAACTATCACCGAACAGGGTGTCGCGCGGGTCAAGAATGTCTACACGGTTTCTTCGCCGATTGCAGGACATCTTGATCGCACAACCTTGGACAACGGCGCCTCCGTTGCGGCCAATGAAACGGTCATTGCCTCTATTCACCCGCCCGATCCACCGTTTCTGGACGAACGCGCTTTGGCAGAGCAGACTGCTGTCGCGCAGGCCGCCAGATCCGCTGTGGCATTGGCGCAGGTCGAGCATACTTTGGCCGAACAGTCATTGAAATTGGCACAGTCGGACTATCGACGTTCCGTACAACTGGCCAAGACCAACGTTCTGTCTGAACGTGCATTGGAACAGGCGGACAACGCCTTGATGTTGCAACAGGCCCAAGTTGCCAGAACCAAGGCCTTTATTGACCTGCGGAACGCCGAATTGACGAGCGCACTGGAACGGTTGCGTCAGCCCAGTAACTTGCCCAGCGTTTCGCGCGATCCTGAATGCTGTATTCGCCTGACTTCGCCCGTAGACGGTGTCGTCCTTAGGGTTTTAGCGCGCAGCGAACAGGCAATTTCACAAGGCACCCCAATTATGGAAATAGGCGATCCCGCCAAGTTGGAAATCGTCGTTGATCTGCTGTCCACCGATGCGCCGCAAATCAGGCCCGGTTCCCGCGCGATCATAAGTGATTGGGGCGGGGATGCCGATCTGACGGCCACTGTACGCCGCATCGATCCCGCCGCCTTTACCGAAGTGTCCTCATTGGGAATAGAGGAGCAGCGGGTCAACGCAGTGTTGGATATGGAGAGTGTCCAGCCGGATCTTGGCCATGGCTATCACGTATTAGTCAGACTCGTAGTCTGGTCTGCACCGGACGTATTGCAAGCTCCCATAGGGGCGCTGTTTCGGTCTGATGGAAATTGGGCCGTCTTTGTTGTCGAGGGGGGGCAGGCAACGCTGCGTGAAGTCGAGATCGACCAGATCAACGATACATCCGTGCGGATCAACGGCGGATTAATCGCCGGTGAGACGGTCATCTTATATCCCAACGACATCTTACGACACGGCACGCCGGTCACACTGCGTTGACCAGCAGAGGGGCCTGCGTCCGAAATCAAGGCCATTGGTAATCACGTAGTGATCAATAGGGTGGGTGGTGTCAGACGAATGCGAACCAGTCTCTGCAAGGCTATTGAGCAACCTTTTATGCCGCGCCAAGTTCACGCCACTCGGCGAGAGCGGCGGTGCGGTTGAGCTTGAAATTGGTCCT
>CAXMUJ010000170.1:0-19993 GCA_964196455.1 uncultured Myxococcota bacterium
TCATGGGAACCTCCTGTTTGTGGATTGAGAAAGACCCAATCGTCCAACAAGATCGCCCATTCACAAAATCAAAGGTTCAGATCAGCACGCAACCGCAGCAACGAGCGCCATTGCCGCGCGAGCGGCTTAGTCCTTCCGCCCTTACTGCCAAGATGCGCTTGTTAAACCATCGGTCAAAGAGGGCTCAGACCAGCGATTTCGCGACTGCTTATTTGGCGACCCAACCCGCAACACAATCTTGCCGATATGATCGCCTTGTTCCATCCGTGCATGCGCTGCTGATGCATCCTCGAGATCAAATACTTGATCCATTACCGGACCGATCCGACCGGCGTCCAACAGCGGCCAGACATTTTTCAACAAGGCCTCGGTGATCTGTGCCTTGGCCTGATCGCTTTGCGGGCGCAATGTGGAACCGGTTATCGTTTGGCGGCGCATCATCATCGCGGAAAAATTAACTTCGGCCTTGGGCCCGCCCAGACCTGCGATAATCACCAGCCGTCCGTCGGTGGCCAGTGCGTGCAGATTGCGCGGCACATAGGCGCCCGACACCATATCCAGAATGACATCAACGCCGCGCCCACCGGTGGCGTTTTTTACCACCTCGACAAAATCCGCGTCGCGGTAGTTTATCGCCTGTTCAGCCCCCAGCGCCACGCAGGCGGCGCATTTTTCCGCCGTTCCAGCCGTGGCGAACACCCGGGCGCCAAAGGCCTGGGCCAACTGAATGGCCGTGGTGCCGATGCCGCTGCTGCCGCCATGCACCAAAAAGCTCTCGCCTGCCTGCAATCGTCCGCGCAAAAACACGTTGGAATAGACGGTAAAGTAGGTCTCGCACAGCGCCGCCGCGCCGATCATATCCATATCTTTTGGCACCGGTAGAACATGATCCTGATGCGTCAGCACAAACTCGGCATAACCACCACCGGGCAACAGGGCACAAACCGCGTCACCCACCGCCCATTTGGACACGCCGGCGCCCACGGCCTCGATCCAGCCCGAAGCCTCCAGCCCCGGCAGATCGCTGGCCCCCGCAGGTGGATTGTATTTCCCCGCCCGTTGCAGGCAATCGGGCCGGTTTACACCCGCCGCCGCAACCCGGATCAAGACCTGACAATAGTCCGGCGTCGGCACATCGCGCGTGGCCGCGACCAGAACCTCTGGCCCGCCGGCCTGCGCTATTTCGATCACCCGCATCGGTCAGGCCACGTTCTGTTTGTCAAACCGCGAGTGGGCGAAATCCCAATACAAAGCCCGCGCACGCTTGGTCAGCGGGCAGTCCGGCATGATCCGGTCCTGATATTTTGCAACGGGCATCACCTTGGCAATGTTGCCGGTACAGAAAATCTCGTCGGCTTGGGCAAAATCGTCCAAACTCATAGAGGCCTCGGTTACTTTGACACCGTCAGCGCGCAGCAGTTTGATCACCCGTTGGCGGTTCAGCCCATCCAGAAAGGTGCCATTGGGCACTGGTGTGAACACGTCGCCATCGCGCACGGCAAACACATTCGTCGAGGCGGTTTCGGCAACGTTTCCGTCAATATCCAGCGACAGCGCATTGCTGTATCCGCGCTTGCGTGCATCGGCCATAATCCGGCCATTGTGCGCATAAAGTGACGCAGCCTTGGCCGTGGTCAGCGCCATATCAGGGCGCGGGCGACGATAGTCGGAAACCGTCAGGCTGAACGTCCCGATCGACGGCATTGGCAGCTCTTCGATACAAATGGCAAATCCGGTGCTGTCGGCATCGATGTCGATGATACCCGGCGTGCCTTCTTTGGCCCACATCATCGGGCGCAAATACAACGCGGCATCGGGCGCGAACATCTTGCAGCCCTCTTCGGTCAGGTGAAAAACCTCTTCTGCGGTCACCGGCGACACCATGCCCATCACGCTGGCCGAATGGACAATGCGGTGACAGTTCAACATCAAGTCGGGGCGCACGGTCTCGAACTGACGCGCCCCATCAAACACCTGACTGCCCAGCCACGCCGCATGATCCGCAGCACCAATGATCGGGGTGTTGCCGCGATGCCATTCGCCTTCGTACCATGTGACGACGTTGTTGCTGAGTGCCATTGCACCATTCCTTATGTTTGAAAATTGTTGGGACTTGTCCTAGTTGGGTTCGTGTACGTTCGCAAGCCCGTCAAGGTTTCGTGCGCCCGGGCAAGTCGTCCGGTGCGTCTTGTTTGGGCGCCTTGACCCACTCGAAAAACCGCGCCTGTGCCGCCATCAAATCCCGCGCAATCGGGACTTGGCGCATTTTGGCCTTGGCCTTTTCGATCCCCATTACATTGTCGATACGGCGATCCAGAAACTCCCAGGTTGCCTGATGCCCCGCGCTGTCGTCCCCCAGCCAATAGAGAACCGTCGCCGAATACACCGCCGACAGGGTCGTGCGCTTAGAGTACCAGTTCACATCCTCGGATGTATCGCCCAGTGCGGTCCAGATATGATCTGCGGTGCCCCAAATTGCAGCCCCACCATCAGCGATATTGGTCGGTACGGCAAATAACGACGCGGCGCGGCGGACTTCTTCTTTACGATCAGCCAACTGCTCTAGCCGGATGCGCACCGCGCCGGAAATGCGATCGCGAAATCGTACATCGCCCCAGTCTTTGTCGGTCAGCGCCGCCAACATTGCCCGATCCCCTGATCGGTGGAAGGCCAAAGCCAGATCAATCGCCCCCCGGGGCAAGGCCTGTGCGGCCAGTCCGGCATCCAAACCCGAATCCCGAATGGCCGCGGTCAACGTTGTCGCGCTCCAGCCGTCAAAAACCACATGATCCAGCGCCGCCGTTAACAGTTTTTCACGTGCGATTTCAATATGATCGGACTCAGATTTGCGTGTGTCACTCATGTGATTTCCTTCTCCACCCTGACTGGACATAAACCCTGACCCCTGCTATACGGCCATTTCCTGCAATTCTGCAACTCTAACTCTAGAAAGGTGGTGACACCACATGCAGGTACAAGTTCGCGATAATAATGTTGATCAGGCGCTCCGCGCTCTGAAGAAAAAACTACAGCGTGAAGGCGTATTTCGTGAAATGAAGCTTAAGCAACATTACGAAAAACCCTCCGTTAAACGCGCTCGTGAAAAGGCCGAAGCTGTACGTCGGGCTCGCAAACTCGCACGCAAGAAATTGCAACGCGAAGGTATGCTCTAGTCTAGGACATTGCGAATTTACGGGGCCTCGGCCCTGCTTTGTTAAACCCTCGACCTGGTCGGGGGTTTTGCTTTTCTGGGGTAGCTTGTATTAAATTTTCGCGCGCGAAAACGCCGTTGGCCAAGTTGTTGTCGCAGGTTTTTATGGAAACCTGCCGAACCTATCTTGTAACGGAACCATCGCGTAGTCCGTTCAAACGAATGACATGCCAACCGAACTGGGTTTTGACAGGGCCAGAAATTTCACTCACCTTTAGTGACCGCGCAGCGTCTTCGAATGGTGCTACAAAATCACCAAACGATGACCAACCCAAATCGCCTCCGTTTACCGAACTTGGCCCTGTCGATTTATTTTTAGCCAACTCAGCGAATTCCGCACCGGCCTCAAGCTCAGCAATTATGGCAATAGCCGCTTGTTTCGTCTCAGCCAGAATATGGCTGGTGTTTATATCTGGTGGACGGTTTTTAAGAGTCAACAACTCCACTTCAAAAATCAGCGTGGAATTTTCAGGGATATTGCCTCTGGCTGTCGACCCATATCCCAGATGCGGCGGAATTGTAATGCGGCGCTTGCCGCCTACGCGCATTCCTAGAATGCCGTCATTAAAGCCGATGATGACACCTCCCTGCTTGCCATATTCAGACAGAACACCATCGAACGGCATGTTTCGCTCAACAGACGAATCAAACACGTCACCGTTTTCGAAAGTGCCGGTGTAATGTACGGAAAACGTCTGGCCTGCAGTCGCTATCGAACCATTCCCAACTTGCAAGTCTATGATGCCAAGGTCCTTGGTTTCGCTCTGTTTGGCCGGCTCCTTCTTTGCGGAGAGTGACGAGAATTTGATCGCCGCAATACTGGCAAAAATGCCATTGGGATACTGCGAAAGATACGCTTGATACATCGCCGGGTCGCCGCTGTCCTTTATACTGTTCCAGAACACAATTTCCGGATTTTGACTGGTGTCACTGGCAATGGCAGGCACCTCACTTGACGATTTCTGATCCAATGCAGCCAAGTTCAAAAAGATATCCTCGTCGGGCAATTGCATCCGCTCCATCGGTATCTGCTGCCCGTTGGTCGTCGCCCGCACTTCGGAGCGCAGCTTGCGGAACATACGACCCACTTCTAACTGTGGTTGGTCCAGTACATTCAGCAACGCCTGCGCGTAGGGGCTGTGGTCACCATCGCCGTCGTCCGCCGTGCTGCCCGATTGCGCCGCAAAACTGACCAGCAGGCCCTTGGATTTCACGTCCACCGGCGCCAGACCGCGGGAAACGGAACGGGTGCCGCCTGAAAACTCCATTGAGTTCAGGAACGGGTTGTCGCGACAGGCATCGACCAAAACCATACCCAGCGTCCCTGCGGAAGAGACCGTCTCGGTCAGGGTACTAAGCGCGATTGTCTCAAACTTGGCCTCAAAGTTGTTTTTGAGCTCTGCGTCCACCGGTATCAGGTAATTCTGGCCAGACAGCTCGATCCCGTGTCCGGCAAAATAAATCAGTGCGATATCGGCTTGACCCGCCTTGGTTGAAAAGGCCCCCAGCGACCGGCCAAAGGCCCGATAGTCCAGATCCTGTGCCAATGTCACGTCAAACCCCAACTTACCCAACTTCTGGGCCAATGCGGTGGCATCATTCGCCGGATTTTCCAACTGTGGCACCGACGCATAGTTGGTATTCCCGATCACCAAAGCGACACGGTCCATGGCCTGTGTTGACGAAACACACAGCATGGAAAACAGCACTACAATAATCAGTCTTGAAGGTATCATAATTTCATAGGACCTTGGGACGCACACAGTTGTCAACTGTTCGTCCATAATTTTGGATCGACCCGCTTAGGCGTCTTGTATTTTCTGAGGACGGTCTTACTTGCATTGAACATCAACCACTGGGGAGAAAAGTAATGAGTGTCATGAAAGTCATCGAAGTGATGGCAGAATCCAAGAAATCCTGGGAAGACGCAACTGCGCAAGCCGTAGAGCGGGCTTCAAAATCCGTCGACGGCGTTGCATCAGCTTGGGTCAAAGACCAATCCGTTAGCATCAAGGACGGTAAAGTCGAGGCTTACCGCGTCACAGTTAAACTCTCTTTCGCAGTGAAATAGAGTTTAGGAAACACCGGCCCCCGACAGCCGGTGTTTCCTGAAAATTCAGAGTAAGGCACCACCGCGATCCGATGCCGACTTCGATTAACTACTTCGATTAACCACTTCGATGCTCTAGTTGCGCTCGAACTCTTTCGGATCAGTCTTGTGGCTGTCGTACTCAAAAACCTTTTCGGTTTTCACGCCCTGCAACTCACCAAACCGCTGCATCAATTTGGCTGGGAAGGCACTGCCTTTCAGGCTCTCAAATCCCTGCACACGGCGCAAGATTTGGGTCACGTTTGTGGAACACATCGCATCCCAGGACGTGCCGCGGTTTTTGGCCAGTTGAAACGCCTGACGCGCGACTTGCGGGCTTACCTCTACGGTTTGCAAAACCACATGGTGGGTTTCACGGGCATGAAACGAGACATAGCGTTGCAAATTATCCGGCGTGATGCCGTATAACAGGTCGTTCTGTTCGGCGATGGTCGAATTGAAATAGCGACCGGCAGGATCGTACATTGTCCGTTGATCAGAGTTTATCATCAACGAGCTGTGGCCGCCGGAACCGGTTTTGTTGCTGATCATTGTGATCAGCGTCAGAGACGGCGGGGCTGCATGTGTATAGCTGGCTTTGGCGACTTCGGCGGCGCCGTCGTAAACCGGTTTTGTCCCGCAAGCCGACAGGCCGGCCAGAAGCAAAACAACACCCAAAAAACGCAATACACCCACTACAACACCCTCACTGACGACTCTGATATCTTAAGAATTAAAGATCGCCAGAAAGATCAAAACAGCAATCGAGGCAACGATGACGCGCACAGCCCAGCGCAAAAAGCCGTCAAAGGTTACTTCTTTGTCTGCAACATCCATTGTACCGTGTTCGTAATTGTCAGCCATTTTATGACTCCTATTGAGTTTCCCAAGCCCTCTATCCCACAAATTTGGCCGCTTGAAAAGCGCCGCGCCGCCCCCTGCGGCCATCTGTGGCGCATTGAGGTCCGTATTCCTATTTGTCAGGTGCTTTTTCTTCCAGATCGGCGGCCAGCTGAAACCCGATGCGCACCGGCGCCTCTTCTTTTTTCGCCTTGGGTTCGGACACCAGCATGACACTCAACTGATTGACATGTTGGACCAGCTGCATTTTGGCACCTTCGGGGCTTTCACCGTAAAAGGTCACCATGTCCGGTGCGAAATAGCCCATCCCCTGAATGCGCAGTGATCCGACATCGCTACCGACAAAACCCATGCCAACTTCGTGATCGTTATCCAGTTCTTCTTCGAACTTTTTGATATAGAGCACGATACGCTCATAGGCCCATTCCGCAGGAGACTTTTGCTCCAACGGCACTTTGGGCAGCTTTTCGAGACAAGGTTCATGTACGGACACACGCTCGCCCTTGGGATTGACGCGCACGGCATAGGCCTCGGGCAGGGCGGCGGCTTCTGCGGCTTCTGCGGTCGTGCGGATTTGCCCGCCCATGGTTACTTTTACTTTTTTCGCCATAGAGCGACCCCGTCACTGTTTGTTTCGCGGATCAGCTTATCGGCAAACAACAGGTGATTCAAATGGGCAATCGATTCCACCATCGCCATGCCAAAATTCGCGTCGACAATCTTGCGTTTGAACAGCAGCGGGAAACACTCAACCGCGGTTTTGGGCGTTTCCAGAAAATCAACCAACCGGTCCAGCCCGGCCCGTTGATTGCCCGCCAGTTGCGCCAGTCGCGCAGGCAGCCCGTAAAACGGCAGCTTGTGACCCGGCAACACCAGCTGGTCATCCGTGGCAAACGTCGCCAACCGGTCACACGAGGCCAGCCAGTCTGCCATCGGATCGGCCTCTGGTTCGGTCGGGTAAACCCCGACATTAGAGGATATACCCGGCAATATCTGGTCACCGGCAATCACTACCGCATCGTCGCGTGACCACAGTGTCAGATGTTCCGGTGCGTGGCCGTCGCCGCGACGGATATCCCATGTCCGGTGCCCGATTTTGATCACGTCACCATCGCGCAACCGGCGAAATCCCAGTGGCATGGGGTGCACAACATCGGCGACATTGCGGGGTCGCTGGGCCACGCGCCGCGCCAGCATCGCAGGGTCCATTCCGCCGGCCCGATAAAAGGCAACAGTTTCATCAGGCCAGACCTCTTGTACGTCCAACGTCAGCATCCGGGCATAGAGCCACGCCGTGCGCGACGTCATCAATTCAGCCCCCAAATTGCTTTGGAACCAACCCACCATACCAACATGGTCAGGATGATGATGCGTTAGCAGAACCCGCGTCACCGGCCGGCCGCCCAAAACGCCGGCCAACAGCTCTTGCCACAGACCCACACTGCGTTTGCTATAATAGCCGGTGTCGACAATGCACCAACCGTCGCCATCGGCCACGGCATAGACGTTGACGTGATCCAGCGCCATCGGCAGCGGCAGACGTATCCACAAAATGCCGTCTGCAACCTCTATTGCCTGACCCTGGGCCGGCGGTGTTTCCCTCGGGAAACTGATATTTCCGACCATTTATGTATCCTGACCAAATAGCGTCTCTTCATCGGCAGAATACAGCAGTTGTGCACCACAACAAGCCGCTTTGCATAGTCCAGACACCTGCGAGATTTCGTAACAGATGTAGACCTCCAGCAACGCAACCCTGTCTGCGGTCACGGGCTCCGCCGCTGCTGCCTGCGCCAAATATTTCGCCCCCAACAGGATCGAAAATGCCCGCAAGTATGGCACGGATCCGGCGAAACGGTCATTCAGATCGCTTTGCGCCAACATCCAGTCGGTGGCCGCGCTCACCTGCTTGTGCGCCTCGGCCAACGTCTCGGCCAGCGCAGGTCTTTGCGCAGACAGTGTCAAAAATACCTCGGCGACCTCTGCCAGTATTGTTTGCGCCATCACACCGCCATCAGCCAGCTTGCGGGCGACAAGGTCCATCGCTTGGATGCCGTTCGTGCCCTCATAAATCGGTGTGATCCGCACATCGCGATACAACTGCGCCGCACCGGTTTCCTCGATAAATCCCATGCCACCATGCACTTGCAAGCCCAAATCAGCCACTTCGCAGCCCACATCGGAGCCAAAGGCCTTGGCCATCGGCGTCAAAAAGGCCGCGCGATCGGCCCAGTGCTGCAACCCTGTAGCCTGCGCCATATCCAGACTGATCGATGTATCCAGACACAAGGCGCGGGCGGCCAGTGTGCGCGTGCGCATTGTCAGCAACATGCGCCGCACATCCGCGTGGTCAATGATTGCGCCCTGCCCGTCACCGGTTGGTGTTCGACCTTGCTTGCGTTCGCGTGCGAATTTCAACGCTTTTTGATAGGCCGCCTCGGCGATACCGACGCCTTGCACCCCAACCGACACCCGGGCGTTGTTCATCATTGTGAACATCGCCGCCATGCCGCCATTTTCAACCCCTACCAACCAACCGGTTGCGCCGTCGAAGTCCATCACCGCAGTGGGCGAGCCGTGAACGCCCATCTTGTGCTCCAGCGAAATCGCGCGCAACTCATTTGCGGCACCGGGGTTGCCGGTGTCGTCCGGCAGAAACTTTGGAACAATAAACAACGAAATACCCTTGGTTCCGGCGAGGCTTTCAGGCAGTCGGGCCAGAACCAGATGGCAGATATTTTCCGCAACATCATGATCGCCCCAGGTAATGAAAATCTTTTGCCCCGAAATCGCATAGGTGCCGTCGCCGCGTGCCACCGCACGGCTGCGCAGCGCCCCCACATCAGTGCCGGCCTGCGGTTCGGTCAGGTTCATCGTACCGGTCCATTGCCCCGATGCCAGTTTCGGCAAATACAGCGCTTTTATCTCGGCGCTGGCGTGTTTCTCCAGCGCTTCGATTTGCCCCTGCGTCAAGAGCGGGTTTAACCCCAACGCCATATTCGATGCCGCGACAATTTCGCCGACGCAACTCAACAACGTCATCGACAGGCCCATTCCACCATAGTCGGGATCAGCATTGATACCAATCCAGCCGCCGTCGGCCAAAGCGGCAAACGCCTCTTTGAAACCTGGTGATGTGCGCACAACGCCATTGTCGAGCACGGCGGGGTTGAGGTCGCCAACGCGGTTTAACGGCACCAGAACATCCTCTGCCAGACGGGCAACTTCTGTCAAAACCACCTGCGCGGTTTCAGCTGTCACCTCGGCAAATCGCTCGGTTTCGCACAGCTGCGAAAACCCCAAAACATGGGTCAGCAGGAATTCCATTTCAGCGACCGGTGCCCGGTAGGTCATATTCACCTCAAAAAATGTGGGTTTAATCAATTGGTAAGGCGCGTTATGACGGGCCACGTCAGAGGCTAGCAACAGCCTGTGACACCGGCAACATCGACACTACGTCATTCGCAACCTGACAGGACGAAACCATGACCAGACCTTTGGCCAAGCGACTGGGAACAGACAGCGAGGGTATCGCCGCTGCTGCTGCATGTCTGCAGGCGGGCGGGATTGTCTCTTTTCCGACAGAAACGGTCTACGGTCTGGGGGTCGACGCGCGCAACGGCATCGCCGTTGCCTCGGTCTATGACGCCAAAGGTCGGCCCAGTTTCAACCCGTTGATTGTGCATGTGCCAAATGTGGGCATGGCGCTACAGATCGCGCATTTTGATCCGCTGTCGCGCAAGCTGGCCGACGCGTTCTGGCCCGGCCCTTTGTCGATCGTTGTGCCGGTCAATCCCGATGCCGGCCTGTCCGAACTGGTCACTGCAGGACTGCCAACCGTTGCGCTGCGCGTACCTGAACACGTTCTGGCGCATCAGTTTTTGATTGCATGTGGTGGACCTGTGGCGGCGCCGTCTGCCAATCCGTCCGGCCAGATCAGCCCGACCACCGCCGACCATGTCCTGCACGGGCTTGGCAATAAAATCGATGCGGTTCTAGACGGAGGACCCTGTCCTGTAGGCGTCGAGAGCACAATTGTACGCGTCGATGGCGCACAGGTCACAGTTCTGCGCGATGGCGGTATTACCCGTGAAGAATTATCGGCTTGTTTGGGCGAACCGGTCATCGCCGCTGGCGAAAGTGCGACGCCACAATCGCCGGGGCAGCTTGCCTCGCACTATGCGCCTTCGGTTGCGGTTCGGTTGAATGCCAATACAGCACAGGCGACAGAGGTTTTCATCGGCTTTGGTCCCAAAGCAACTGCGGCTGATCTGAACTTGTCGCGTGCCGGAAACCTGATCGAGGCCGCCGCAAACCTGTTTGCCGATCTGCGGCGCGCGGATGCCATGGCCCGGGACACCGGAGCGACGACAATAGCTGTAAGCGAAATACCGATGCGCGGCCTGGGATTGGCGATAAATGATCGGTTGAAACGGGCGGCGGCACCGCGCGGCTAGGCCGAGCCACCGGTCGAGGACAACAGGCGCGGGTCAATTCCCAACTCATCCAAAGCCATTTTCCATTTTTGCCCGTGATCGTGGGAAAATACGATCTCGGCTGTTGCGTCGCAAACCAGCCATCCGTTAGACCGTATTTCGTCTTCGAGCTGACCCGGCCCCCATCCGGAATAGCCAAGCGCCAACAAACAGCTGTCCGGCCCGACCCCGCGCGAGATATCGGCGAGGATATCGCGTGTCGCGGTCATGCCAAAATCGACGTTAACTTCCAACGTCGTCTCGCTGGTGCCGTAGTCGGTGCTGTGCAATACGAATCCACGGCTGTTTTCGACCGGACCGCCGATGTGCACCGGCACTTGAATGGATTGTCCCGTTGTGGTGATACCCAATTGTTTCAGCAATTCAGCGAACTGCAAATCCCCGGCCGGTTTGTTGACTATCAGACCCATCGCCCCGTCTTCGGAATGGGCGCATAAGTATACTACAGACCGGTCAAACCGATGATCGCCGATGCCGGGCATAGCAATCAGCAACTTTCCATCCAGGTGGTTTTTAGCATCAGGGTCCATGGGTTGATAGTTGATACTTCTGCGTCAAGATGCAAGGGATGCTTGGGACCAATGACACATCTCTCGCTAGAATGTGACTTTCTCTTTAGCCTCCGGAGCGATAGGTTTGATTTGAAATTGCAGGACCATCCGATGAAATTCATAAGTTCCCTTTCGTGTACTGTTGTACTGGCCTTGGGCCTGTTCGGCGCTGTACACTCGGCGTCGGCACAAAGCGGACCCTCGCTGGGTCTGCAAAGTTTCGAGCTGTTGCGTGGCTGGCGCATGGACAATGGTCGGCATATGGCCGCGGTTCGGATCCGGCTGGACAAGGGATGGAAAACCTATTGGCGCTCACCAGGCGGCGTCGGCATTCCGGCCCGTTTTGACTGGTCGGGATCAAAGAATATAGACTCCATTCGGTTTCACTGGCCGACACCCCATATCTATACCAACGCCGGTGTGACAACCATCGGCTACAAAGACGAATTGGTTCTGCCGATCGAGTTCACACCCAAGTCGGGTGCCCAAGACATTGTAATTAACGCCGATGTCGAGTTTGGCGTCTGTTCCAATGTCTGCCTGCCTGCAACCTCGCGGATAGATGCGGTATTGTCCAAAACAACGGAGGCGGATGTTGCGGTTATTCGGGCGGCGCTGGCCGACCGACCGCAAAGTGGTGCCAGTGCCGGCGTGCGCACGGTCACCTGTTCGTTGAAACCGTCACAAGACGGGTTTGAATTTCGCGCGAAATTGCGCACTGCAACGGCTCTGTCGGATCACACACTGGCGGTTGTCGAATATCCCAACGCCGACTTTTGGATTGACGGTGCACAAACCCAGCTGAGCGGGCGAGATCTGATCGTGTCGTCGACACTGTTTGCGGTGTCTGATGCGCCTGTCATTCTGGACCGCAGCCAGTTGCGACTGACACTGTTTGACAAAGCGCTGGCAATTGACATTCAAGGCTGCCCGGCAAGCTAAGAGCCGCGCAGGCCCCGACGCGCCAGGGCGTTTGCAAGCAATGCAATTGTTGCAACGACCAGAACGCCTGCGATCATAACCACCAAAGACGCCAGCCCGGGTGACGTCTGTGCCATGGCACCGGTCAGCCCGGCCACCCAAGGCGCCACGTGCTGTTGCGCAATCAGGTATCCGACAGTCGCCGCCAAAACACCGCCAGCCCCGAGTGTGGCGAGCCCAAACACCATGCGTTCGCGCACCGGCGTCCGCCGGCCAAGCATGCCGCGCCGATACGACGTCATCAGCCGCCCGATATCCTTTTGCACCACCAACAGTGATGGAACCACCAACAAAACCAGCAGAAACCCGAACCCCAATCCATAGACCAGCGTAATCACTGTCGGTTTCAAAAACTGTGCTTGTCGCGAACTCTCGTACAGCAATGGCAGCATGCCCAACACCGTTGTCAGCGTCGTCAACAGGACGGGCCGCAACCGGTCACAGGTCGCATCGACAATCGCCGGAACCAGACCACGTTTCCGGGAATATTGATCCACCGTCGTCACCAGTACAATTGAATCGTTGATGATAATGCCGCTCATTCCGATAATGCCCACAACCGAAAAAATCGACAATGGCACGTCCCAGACCCAATGGCCGAAAATCGCCCCGATAAGGCCAAACGGAATGACCGACATGACAACCATCGGACGTGTCCAACTCGCGAAAATCCAGGTCAGCGTCAGATATATCCCCAGCAGACACAGACCAAACCCGACCGCCGCGTCGGTCAAAAATTCACGTTCCTGTTCGGCCAGCCCTGCCAGGCGCCACTCAACGCCGTGATCGGCGGCGATCTTGGGCAGTATCTTGTCTTGCAATTCCGCCATAATCAAAGCCGCCCGTTCCGAGCTGTCTTCCGAGATGTCGCCGGTGACGGATAAAACCCGCAAACCGTTTTCACGCAGAACCGTGGAAAATCCGGCCTTTGTGCTTACCGTTACAATGTCGGACAGTGGCACATATTCACCGGCATTTGTACGAAGCCGCGTCGTTTCCAGAAAATCCGCGCCTGTGTCGGCGTCGGTCAGCCCGACAATAACGTCGGCTGTTCGCACACCAACCGGAAAGGACGCCGCCGTAATGCCGCCCAGCCGATTGCGCAATTCGCGTCCGATCCCGTCTATACTAAACCCAAGCGCGCGACCTTGAGGGGTAAGTTCAAGGATCAATTCTTCTTTGTCATAGGCCAGATTGTCTTCGACTGCCGACACTTCCCCAAAGACCGCGACCGCCGCCTTTAAGTCTTCTGATGCGGCTTTGAGCACGGTGCTGTCAGCGCCAAAAAACTGAACGTCCAGCGCATCGCCGCCGGGGCCATACCGAAAGCCGCGAAAGCTGATGGTTTCCAGCAAGGGATGTCTGCGCACTGCATCCTGAAGCGCGGAGACAAACGCCGCCGAGCTGTAGGGTCGCGCGTCCGCATCCACCAGCTCCACAGCGATTGATCCCAACAAATCGCGATCTTTGCTGTCTGCACCGGCCAGCCCGCGTCCCGTCGAGCCGCCAACTTCGGCCAGTGTGAATACAACGGGATTTACGCCGTGTTCATCCTCGAATTTCTTGGCTGTCAGGGTCACCGCACGTTGCATTTCACGCACCATATCCAGCGTGTCATCGCGCGTGGCACCTGACAACATGGCGATATTTCCCGAAACCGACGACTGTTCCGGTGCATTGAAAAAGCGCCAGCGCACGTCGCCATTGATAAACAGAACCGCCTGTGTCGACAAAATGACAACCGCGCCGGCCAGGATCGGATAACGCAGCAGCAGAACCCACGTCATAAAGCGCCGGAACAGCTTGTCCCGAAACCATTTGAAACCCACGTTAAAATAATGGCTGGGCGCATCATACCACTTGCGTTGCCCGACAGTGGTCAGCGCGTGGCTCATATGATGTGGCAAAATCAGGAAACACTCGGCCAATGACGCCAGCAAGACCAGAATAACCGTGGTTGGAATATCGATGATCAAGCTCCCGAAACGCCCGCCAACAAGCGTCAGCCCAAAGAAGGCAATAACCGTGGTTATTGTGGCCGAAAACACCGGTGGAGCCATACGGATTGCGGCAGTTTCCGCGGCGGTCACCGGGTCCTCTGCCAGACGTCGGGCGCGAAAATCTGCGTGTTCCCCGACCACAATGGCGTCATCCACAACGATCCCCAGCGTGATGATCAGTCCAAACAGCGACACCATGTTCAGTGTCAGCCCCATCGCATACATCAGCCCGATTGCCGCAAACATCGCAGCCGGAATACCGGCGGCAACCCAAAAGGCCGTCCGCGCATTCAAAAACAAAAACAGCAATAGTATGACCAGCCCCAGACCGACAATGCCGTTGTCCACCAGAATGTCCAACCGATCAGTAATCGCCTGGGCCCGGGTTCGGATCAGCTCGATCTTGACCCCGCCCGGCAGCACCAGTTGCATCTCGTCGGCGACGCGCTGTACCGTTGACTGCATTTCAATCGCATCGCCCTGATCCGCACGGTCCACACGGATCGACACCGCCAGATTGTCGCCGACATAATACGACCTGCGTGCATTGATCGCCTCTATGGTGACGTCGGCGACATCCCCGACCAAGAGCTTGGATCCGTCCGGATTGGAGCGCACAACAATCTGCTCGATCTGTTCTGGCGACCGTTTGGCAATACCGGTGCGGATGCGCGCAGAGCCGTCACCAACGTCACCGGCGGGGTCGGCCTCGGCCTCTTGTCCGATGGCGTCGGAAATCTCGGACAATGTCACATCATTGCGGATCAACGACAGCTCGCTGGCCGAGACGGTCACATCGGGTGCATCAACGCCGCGGATCGTAACGCGGGTGACGCCCTGGCGAAACAGGCGGGCGGAAAACTCGTCGGCAAACCGCCCCAACTGATCGGCGGATACCGGACCCGATATCACCACATCCGTAACCCGGTCGCGCCAGACGCCACGCGTCACAGTTGGCGCATCCACCCCGTCCGGCAGGCCGGTAACAGCATCGACCGCTGTTTTTACATCCTCGGCCGCACGCCCCATGTCCCAGCCGGGCTCGAATTCCAACGAGAACCGCGCCCGTCCCTCGGTTGACCTGGTGTTCGAGGCAGAAACCCCCTCGACCGACAAGAGCGCCGGCTCAATCAGCGACACAATCGCACCGTCGACGTCTTCTGGTCCGGCACCGTCCCATTTCACTATCACGGTGACACGGTCGATAATGACATCGGGGAAAAACTGCGCTCTGATTTGAGTAGCTGCAAAGACCCCGGCGACGATCATCACAATCAGCAACAGATTTGCAGCCGTCCGGTGGCGGGTAAAATATGACAAGATACCGCCAGCAGATGGTGGCAGGCTGCGCATTGCCATGGCCTAACCCCCGATCCGGGCGTTGATCCGGTCAAACGCTTCTTTGCTCAGATCCGGCTGTGACAGGCGTTCAACCATACGCGCCTTGGCCGCATCGGGCAGATCAGAATTGTCCGCAATAGCGGCCAGCAATCGCTGGCGTTCGCTGTCCGACAGGCTGACGGTGCCACCGGCCGCACCGGCGGCAGGAGCTGCGGTGTTGGGTGCGGCCGCGTTGCTATCTCCACCGCCTTGCATACCGTCCAGACGATCGGCCATAGCCTTGGGAATTTCGCCGGATTTGACCTGTGCAATTATGCGGTCTTTGGCACCTGCCGGAATGCGCTTGTTGGTTGCCAGCGCAGCCAGTATCCGAGCCTGTTGTTCCGGTGTCAGCTGGACTTGCATCTCGTCTTCAATTGCCAGTCCTCCGGGGCTTTTGGGATCAACCTTTATCCCCATTCCCAGCTGCGGTGTCCGTTTGAGAACCAGTTGCCGGCCCTCGATGGCGCGCCCATCTACCAAGACCTGATTGCCCTGTTTTCGGAAAATCCTGACCTGTTCCGGGACCAGACGCAGGTCGGCCCCCACCAATAAAACATCCCCCGCTGTGGTGACGGCCGTGGCCGGGATCACCGCAACACCGGACAGTGCCGGCTCTTTCAGCGCGACACCAACAAAATCACCGGGGCGCAAAATCGCGCCCGCCAGTGGATCAAGGGCTGCGAATATTTCACGCCCGGTTTGACCATCACCAACTGCGGCACTGACCCGCGACACGGTTCCCTGGATCGCATCATCTTGCCCGGCAAACGACAACGAGACATCAGCCCCCTTAACGCCGCCCTGTGCGGCTGTGATACTGGCAAACTCGTCATTTGAAACGCGAAACAGGACTTCCAGTTCGCTGGGGTCAATCAGCTGTCCAACGCGCTCATTGGCGCTGACCAATCCGCCCAAAACCACAGAAACATCGCTGAGCACGCCGTCGAACTTGGCATAAACCGATGTGTCGGCAAGTTTGCGCTCTGCCTCGGTGACGTTAATTTTTACGCGGCTCAGGGTGCTTTTGGCCCGGCTGATCTTGGCTTTGGCGTTGGCCACGGCCTGTCGTTTGCCCAAAATCGCCTGATCAGCACTGCTGAGCGCCAATTCAGCGGTCTCGATCGCGGCAGCAGTGCCAACGCCGCGCTCTTTGAGGGACAGTTGCCGCTGCAAGGCCTGCTGGCGCAGTTGCGCCTGTCGTTCCGCCGCAATTTGTTCATCGGCGGCAATCGTCAGGGATTCGCCGGCCTCGGCCAACTCTGCCTGCGCCTCGGCCAGTTCCGTTTCCAGCAATCTCAGACTGGACCGGGTCGCCGCAGGATCGATTTGAAACAACAATCGGCCCGCCGTTACCGCACCACCGTTACGAAAATCAGGATCCAGCTGGACAACAGCACCGCTGGCAGTTGCGCGAACTTCCAAAGTTTGGCCGCTGACCACTTCGCCAAAGGTTTCGATAATCGGACGAACCGTTTGCAATTTCACCAACGCCACCTCGACGCTAAAGACCCGCTCGCGTGTCGGTCTTTTGCGATCTTCCTGCGCTTGCTTTTCCTGTAGTGCCTGAAAAAACATGTTTCCCGCCAGCCCCAACAAGGCCAGTGTCACCATCATCAGACACATGCCAAACAGGCCACGAGAGAGAAAACGCATTCAAAATCCAATCAGATCAGGGCGGGTTAACACTGGTACTACGTACCAAGAATAGCTTTCCGTCGGCAAACGGCAACTTTTTCCTCGCAATCGGGCAAACTATCGGCGGGTAACACAACCGGTTATGTCCGACGGATATGTTCAATCAAACGCGGCATAATCTCGACAAAATTACACGGGCCGTGCCGCGCATCCAGCTGTTTCACAAGTATCTCGTCCCAGCCATCCTTGCAGGCGCCCGGGCTGCCGGGCAAAGCGAACAGATAGGTGCCATTTGCCACGCCGCCACAGGCGCGCGACTGCACCGCCGAGGTGCCGATCTTTTGCATGGAAATGAGCGTGAAAACCGTGCCAAAAGCGTCAATTTCTTTTTCATAGACATCCCGGTGTGCCTCTACGGTCACATCGCGCCCGGTCAAACCGGTGCCGCCGGTGCTGATAACAACGTCGATGTTCGGGTCATTGCACCAAACACGCAACTGTGCGGTAATATCCGCGCGGTCATCGGTTACGAGTGCGCGGTTTTCCAATATATGACCTGCGGCTTGTAATCGCGCGACCAATATATCGCCGGATCGGTCATCGCCCAGTTTGCGACTGTCCGACACCGTCAGAACCGCGATGTGCACCGGCAAAAATGGCCTATCCAGTTTTGATCCCGCCATATCTATTGCTCCAACTTGGCCTGCAAAGACAACAAATCGGCCCAGGCATCGCGTTTCTTCAATCCGTCCTGCAACAGGGCCGCTGGATGAAACATCGGCATGGCCGGTTTGCCCAAGGCCGTCACCCAGTTTCCGCGCAGCCGCGATACGCCCTTGCGGCCCAAGACGGCCTGACAGGCAATGTTGCCCATCAAAACCAGATAATCAGGATCGGCCAAGGCCACATGACGGACCAGAAACGGCAGCATCATCGCCATCTCCTGCGGGGATGGGTCGCGATTTTGCGGCGGCCGCCACGGCATCACATTGGTGATATAGAGCGCATCACGGTCGCTTTGCGCATCGCGTGCCAGACCAATTGCCGCAAACATTTTATCCAGCAACAGCCCCGCCTGCCCGACAAACGGCCTGCCTTCGCGGTCTTCGTCGCGGCTCGGTGCCTCGCCGATTACCATAATCCGTGCCGCCGGATTGCCGTCGGCAAACACCAGATTACGGGCCCCTTTTTTCAGGGCGCAATGCTCAAACACGGCCAAGGCACTTCGCAAATCATCCAGTGTTTCGGCGCGCCCCGCCATCAGGGTGGCGATATCTGCACCGCTGTCCTCAACCGGCAAAATATTCGGTGCGAAGGATACCGGCTTAATATTGGACGACTTGCCCATTTTCGGCAAGGTTTTGGGCAAGGCATAGCGGTTGACCGGCGTCTCGGACATGACCTCGTCGACGCCCATATCCCGCTGCCACTCCAGCGCAGCACGGGCAGCGATCATATCCGGCAAGTTCTGCATTAGATTCCCTTCGTTGACCGCAGGATAGAAACACCAAAGAGCTTCGTAAATCCCTTGTTTCCTGTTTTGCCTCTGATATAAGCCCAGAAATCAATGAAAGAGGACCCATGGCTTTTTCGGCAAGACACCTTCTTGGTATCGAACAGCTCTCGCGTCCAGATATTGAGACCATCCTTGACCTTGCTGACAAATATGTCGACTTCAATCGTAAGTCGCACAAGCATTCGGATGCCCTGTCTGGTCTGACCCAAGTTAATATGTTTTTTGAGAACTCGACCCGCACACAAGCAAGCTTCGAGATCGCGGGCAAGCGGCTGGGGGCTGACGTCATGTCCATGGCCATGCAGGCCTCGAGCATTTCCAAGGGCGAAACCCTGATCGACACCGCCCTGACATTGAACGCGATGAACCCCGACCTGTTGGTCGTGCGCCATCCGCATTCAGGTGCTGTGGATTTGCTGGCACAAAAGGTCAAATGCGCGGTGCTGAATGCCGGCGACGGCCGCCACGAACACCCGACCCAAGCCCTGCTGGACGCGCTGACCATTCGCCGTGCCAAGGGCCGCCTGCACCGGCTGAACGTCGCGATTTGCGGCGATATCGCTCATTCGCGTGTGGCGCGGTCCAATATCTTTCTGCTGGGCAAACTGGAAAACCGCATTCGTCTGGTTGGGCCAAAAACCCTGATGCCTGCGGGCATCGACCAGTTCGGGGTCGAGGTCTATGATGACATGGCCGAGGGCCTGAAAGACGTCGATGTGGTGATGATGCTGCGTCTGCAACGCGAGCGTATGGACGGCGGCTTTATCCCGTCTGAACGCGAGTATTACCACCGCTGGGGGCTGAACGCAGAAAAGCTGGCCAACGCCAAACCCGACGCCATTGTCATGCACCCCGGCCCGATGAACCGCGGCGTCGAGATCGACGGTGACATTGCCGACGACATCAACCGCAGTGTCATTCAAGAGCAAGTCGAGATGGGCGTGGCCGTGCGCATGGCCGCGATGGACCTGTTGATGCAGGCGCGGGCGGCGGAACGCCAAAACGCTGGGGTGATGGTATGACCACTACCCTCTTCACCAACGCCCGCATTATTGACCCCGAGGCCGCGACCGACCGCATCGGATCGTTGCTGGTCCGCGACGGGGTGATTGCCGAAGTTTCCTATGAAGGAACTCCCGACGCCACAGGTGCAACCGTTATCGACTGCAACGGCAAATGTCTGGCACCGGGTATCGTCGACATCGGGGTCAAGGTTTGCGAACCGGGCGAACGGCACAAGGAAAGTTTCCGCTCGGCTGGCAACGCTGCT
>CAXMUJ010000171.1:0-2886 GCA_964196455.1 uncultured Myxococcota bacterium
TGAGGATCGCGGGGATGTCGATGATCGGGCCGGGGCCGTGCGCAGTGCCACCGCGTTCATGAACCTGTCTTTGGCGCCTTCGGCCAAATGCGGCGCGCCATTGGCGATGCCTGTTAACAGATCCTCGACCCAGTCTTGGTCAGATTTGGCAAAAGCGTGCAGAACATAGCCTGCGACTGCTTCTTTTCGGCCCGGATGACCGATGCCCAGCCGCACGCGGGTGAACTCCGGCCCGATGTGTTGGTGCAGCGATCGCAGCCCGTTATTTCCAGCGTGGCCGCCGCCTTGTTTGACGCGGCATTTCGACGGGGCCAGATCAATCTCGTCGTGAAATACAACGATGTCTTCCAATGTCAGCTTATAAAAACGCATGGCTTCGCCGACGGCCTGACCTGACAGGTTCATATAAGTCTGCGGCTTTAACAATATCACTTTTTCGCGGCCCAGACGGCCCTCTGATAGACTTGCCTGAAACTTGGACTTCCAAGCGCCAAACCCGTGATCGGCCGCAATCCTGTCCACAGCCATAAAACCCAGATTGTGGCGGGTGTTTTCATATTTCGCACCGGGATTTCCCAGTCCTACAAAGAGTTTCATGCCCAAATCCGGTTTTATGATACGCGTGTTGACCGTGTTTTAGGCGCTATGTCGGCGCTTGGCAACTTTGGCCAAATAAAAACGCCCGCAGCAAGGCCGCGGGCGTTCGGAAATCTTGGCAATCGAAGTTTATGCTTCTTCGGTTTCGCCTGCTTCGCCTTCGGCTTCGACTTCGCCGTCTTCGCCGTCCTCGTCTTCGTCTTCGCCTTCCGATTTCAGGCTGCTAGGCTCTGTAATGTTGGCAATAACAAAGTCACGATCTGTGATGATCGGACGCGCGCCTTCGGGCATTTCAACATCGGAAATATTGGCAACGTCGCCGATATCCATGTTTTCGAGGTCAACAATGATGCTGTTGGGGATGTTGCCAGCGGTAACCATCAGTTCAACGTCCTGACGCACAGTTGTCAACGTACCACCACGTTTCAGACCAACAGATGTCTCTTCGTTGATGAACTCGACGGGGATCGACAAGTTGATCCGGCTGTCGCGCTTCAGGCGCATCAGGTCGATATGTGTCGGCAAATCTTTGACAATGTGGCGTTCAACCGCACGACAGATGACGCGCACGTCTTCCTGACCTTCGATTTTCAGGTTGAACAAAGTCGACATAAAACCGCCGTCTTTGAGCTTTTTCAACAGGATGTTGAAGGGGATGGTGATTGGTTGCGGGTCACCGCCGCCACCGTAAACAACACCAGGTACAAGACCGTCACGACGTGCTTGGCGGGCGGCCCCCTTGCCTGTCCCCTCGCGTACTGTGACGTTTAGATCGGGTAATTTCCGAGCCATGATAATTCTCCTAGGATATAGCTAAGCGGCCTCCTCCAAGGGTGTAGGACCGCGTGAAGTCTGCCATATAGGAGATTCTACCCTAGTTGGAAAGGGCCAAAATGGACCGCATCACTAAAGCATTGCAGCGAAACTCTTGCAGATAATCGATCCGTTTGTCGGCGGCGACTTCGGCCAGCAGTGTAAGGTCAACAATATTCTGTTCTACGCGCGCCAACCCGACTTCGATTTCGGATGCGAACTCCCAGACAAGGTATCCGCAAACAACGACGGGTTTCGTGTCAGATTTTCCAGCAAAATCTACGGCCGCGAACAGGTTCTCATTTGGATACCACGAGATTTCTACCGGATTTAGTTTTACGGGTGTATCCGTGCGTTGGACGATATCACTTTGGAGCCGTTCATAGCGCTGAAACGAGAGCATTTCTGCCAGTGGCAACGAGAACATGGTGTATTGGCTTGCATAGTCGCCAGACAGATTGAATTCAAAGAATTTGGTCGTCAATGTTTGCAGCATTTGCTTTTGTTGCTCGGACGGCCCGCCTTTGGGATCGTCAGCTGCCACAGGGCTCGCACAGGCGAGTATAAAAAGTGCGGTTGTCAAAATCGTGAATTTGGTCACGTAGTGTCTCATCCGATGTGGTGTTTTGCTATTCCCACTTCCCACGAAAATCTGCCGGGATCAACAATTGTTTGCGGTTCAGATGATCAAGCTGTCGTGCACCGACCAGCCCCATTGTCGTCTCCAGTTCCTTGTGAATGATGTCGAGCACTTTGGTCACTCCGGCCTGGCCGTTCGCCCCCAGCCCATAGACCCAGGCCCGCCCGATCATGGTGCCCTTAGCCCCCATGGCCACAGCCTTGAGCACGTCTTGCCCCGACCGGATGCCGCTGTCGAAATGGACCTCGATCTGATCGCCAACCGCCTCGACGATCTCGGACAGCATGCGGATTGATGACACCGCGCCGTCCAGCTGTCGGCCGCCATGATTGGATACCGTAATCGCCTGTGCGCCAACATCCACCGCATGGCGTGCGTCTTGTGCGTCCAGAATGCCTTTGATGATCAGTGGCCCGTCCCAGCGGTCACGCACCCATTTCACGTCCTGCCAAGTTAGCGACAGATCAAATTGCCCGCCGATCCAGGATGCCAGACTGCTCATATCCTCGCCGTCGCCAGCATAGCCCTGAATATTGCCAAAACTACGACGTTTTGCCCCCAACATACCAAAGGCCCAGTGCGGTTTGGTCGCGATATTCAAGATATTGGCGATGGTCAGGCGGGGCGGGGCGGTCATGGCGTTTTTGATGTCCTTGTGCCGCTGGCCCAGCAATTGCAAGTCCAGTGTCAGCACCAGCGCCGAGCACTTGGCGGCCTTGGCGCGACTGATCAGGCTCTCCATGAAATCGCGGTCTTTCATCATATAGATCTGAAACCAGAACGGTTTGGTTGTTTCGGCCGCGACATCCTCGATTGAGCAGATCGACATTGTCGAC
>CAXMUJ010000172.1:0-4550 GCA_964196455.1 uncultured Myxococcota bacterium
CGGATCTTGGTCCAGCGCATGAATAACACCGCGAATTTCGGCAAGCCCCCGTAACCGCCCAATAACGGGATAACCGGGGACGGTTTTTCGATCAGCATCGGACAGCAGTTCATGGCCGTGATCAGGTCGGAAGGGTATTTCATGGTCGCTTCGCCCTTCCGCCCGACGTGCGTGTTCTTCATCCAACAGCGCGTTGCAAACGGCAACCATGTTGGTGTCGCCTTCAAGATGTGCCGCTTCCTCAAATGATCCATCCGGTTCTTTCCTCACATTTCTGAGGTGGGCAAAGTGGATGCGAGCGGCGTGGCGGCGGGCGATGGCTGGCACGTCATTGTCTGGGTTAGCGCCGAGCGAGCCGGTACAAAGGGTCAGACCATTGGCAGATGAATCATACGCGGACAGTATCCAGTCGATATCTGTCGCGTTAGAGACAACGCGTGGCAAGCCCAGAATGTCGCGTGGCGGATCATCAGGATGAACACAAAGTCGCATTCCTAAGTCTTCTGCAGTCGGAATAACCTCATCCAGAAAGCGTTTAAAATTGGTTTGGATATCCGGCGCACTTATGTCTTTGTAGGTGTCGAGCGCGCGTTGCAGTCCGGCGATATCATAGCGATCAAACGCACCGGGCATCCCCGCCATGATCGATTTTAAAAGCGTTGCCCGCTGGCTTTCATCCGAGGCTTTGAACCAGTCGGCCGCACCTTTGATCACAGTTTCGGAATAATCAGCCTCGGCTGCGACGCGCCCCAGCATGTGGATTTCAAAGGCCGCCATTTTGGTTGCATCGAAACGCAAGCAAGTGCCACCACCTGCGACCGGCGCGGTCAAGTCCGTGCGCGTCCAATCCAAAATTGGCATGAAGTTGTAGCAGATCGTATGAATGCCCTCGGCTGCCAAATTTGACAATGATTGCCGATAGTTCGCAAAAAGGTCGGCTAAGTCACCGGAGCCGCGTTTGATGTCCTCGTGGATCGGCAAGCTTTCACACGCGGTCCAATCCAACCCAGCGGCACGGATTAGGTCACGGCGCGCGGCGATTTTTTCGCGACTCCAGACCATGCCATAGGGGACTTCGTGCAGTGCTGTAACAATGCCCGACGCCCCGGTTTGACGGATTTCAAACAGCGTAATCTTATCAAGTTTCTCGCCGTACCATCGCCAAGTTTCCTTCATGAAAGCGCCTCCTTTAGTGAATTTTCAATGTTTTGTGCGTCCAAGGCCTGAAAGCAGTTCAGCAAGTCGTCTGCAATTTGATCTGTCGGATAATTACCAAACACCGGACTTATGGCCAAAAAATCAGCCACCAGTTGATGATCACCTGAATAGGTTTGGAGCACGGCCATAAGATCTGACGACAATGGATCGTTGATTTTCAACCCATCGGTTTTGGACTGCAAAAACCTGAACCATGCAGCCACGACGGTAAGCAATTTCGTGTATGGCCGCCCAGCGAGCAGGTTTTCGAAAAGCGGATCAAGAATGCGTTGCGGTAATTTCTGACTGCCATCCATTGCAATCTGTTCCAGCAGGTGTCGGATTTCAGGGTTGCGATAGCGCCCTTTTAGGGCATCAGCGTATTGGCCAACGTCGGTGCCTTCCGGAGCTTGCAGCGAAGGGATAATTTCGCTTTGCCACATATCCTCAAGAAAGGCCGCGATCGCCGCGTCGCTCATTGCATCGGCAACAGAAACATGACCCGCCAAGCTGCCGACATAAGCCAGTGCTGAATGGGTGCCGTTCAACATACGCAACTTCATATGCTCAAAAGGTTCGACGTCATCCACCAGTTGCGCGCCGACGGCCTCTAGGTCGGGCCTTGCGTTGTCAACAAACTGGTCCTCAATCACCCACTGGCGGAATGGCTCGTGAATAACGACCGCCGGATCATGAATAGAAGCCTCGGAATTCAGCCGCGTAACGATATTTTTGGTTGTCGCCGGAACAATTCGATCCACCATCGTTGACGGAAACATACATTCGATTTTGATCCACTGCGCAAGCTCCGTATCAACTTGGCCAGCCAGTTCGATAACGATCTGCTGAATGAGGCGTCCGTTTTCAGGAAGATTGTCCAGCGACAACACCGTAAATGGGCGAAGGCCACGCTTACGCCGAATATCCAGCGCGCGAACAATGTAGCCCACCGCAGAGCGTGGCAGCGCATGGGTCAAATCGTGCTCAATATCGGGGTGTTCGAGGTCTAGCTTCGCGTTGCCAACCCCACGGCAATAGCCCTTTTCGGTGATGGTCAAGCTTACGATCCGGGTGGTTTCGGCCGTCATCGCGTGCAAAACCGCCGCCGGATTTTCAGGCGCGACCAGTACGTCGGTGATGACATCGATGACTTGTGGATTAAGCCCGTGTTCAGACATTTCAACGGCAGTGTAGAGATAGTCCTGAGGTGCAAGTCGGTCCCGCACCGCTGGCGATCGAAGGCTAACACCCACGATACCCCAGTCGCCACCGGAATGCGCCATCGCCTCTTTGATATAGATCGCACCGTGGGCACGGAAAAATGCGCCCAATCCAAGGTGAACGATTCCGGTTTTCGGGCCCGCCTCGGTTCGGAAAAGTTTAGTTGGGCTACTATGGATCAAAGACGGTACGCCTTTTTTGCAAGGTTGTAGGTCAGGTCTTCGGCCAATTCAAATGCGTCCGTTTCGCCAAGCCGCCCGGAGGTCACGAGCGAAGCGAGATATGAACAGTCAACACGGCGCGCAACATCATGGCGCGCAGGAATAGAGCAGAACGCGCGCGTATCATCATTGAACCCAACGGTGTTATAGAAACCCGCGGTTTCAGTGGTCATTTCGCGAAACCGTCGCATCCCGTCTGGACTGTCATAAAACCACCATGCAGGCCCCATTTTCAGCGCCGGATAAACCCCGGCCAACGGCGCGAGCTCTCGGCCATAGCTGGTCTCATCCAGCGTGAACACGATCAGGCTGAAATCCGGTTCGTGACCAATCACATCAAGAAGCGGGCCAAGTGCTTGAACATAATCCGTGCGACCGGGAATATCGAAACCCATGTCTGTCCCGAACTTATCAAAGATCGCGCGCGAATGGTTGCGTCGCGAACCGGGGTGAATTTGCATGACCAACCCGTCATCCATGCTCATTTTAGCCATTTCAGTCAACATCTGTGCGCGGAACGTCTCGGCAATCTTTGGATCAGTCGGATCATTAAGAACCGACGCGAACAAGTCTTGCGCGGTCTTTTCCGAAAGGTTCTCAGTTCTTGCGGTAGGATGGCCATGATCACTTGCCGTAGCACCATGCGCGATAAAATCACGCCGCCGCTTTCTGTGCGCGTTAAGGTAGCCCTCCCAAGTTAGCGCGTCTTCGCCGGTGATCTGGGAAAATGCCTTAAGATTTGCAAGGAAGCGCTGGTTTTCAGGGTCGATCACCGCGTCGGGCCGATAGGTTGTTATAACCCTTCCATCCCAATCGGATGCGGCGATTTGGGCGTGATGTTCCAGCGTGTCCAACGGGCTTTCGGTTGTGGCAATAACCTCGATCCCAAATCGATCAAATAGGGCCCGAGGGCGAAATTCTGGCTGAACAAGGCAGTCGGATATCTGGTCGTAAATCTCGTCCGCCGTTTCGGCAGACAGTACCTTATCGACACCGAAAACCTCTTGCAGCGAGTGGTCGATCCACAGGCGCGACGGGGTGCCGCGAAATACATGGTAGTGCTCGGCAAATATGCGCCAGACTTCTCGGGGCTCGACAGGGTTTTCTGCACCCGCACGCGTTTGAATGCCCAGATCCTCAAGCCTAATTCCCTGAGAATAAAGCATGCGGAAAACGTAGTGGTCGGGCGTGACAAACAGTTCTGCGGGGCTTCCAAACGACCTATTCTGGGCAAACCATTTGGGGTCCGTATGGCCGTGCGGGCTTATGATCGGCAGGTCGCGTACACGCGCATATAAGGCGCGTGCCAAATCCTTGCCCCTACTATCCGACGGAAAAAGCCGATCTTCATCAAGCAATGGCATATTTTATTCCTTCTCAGTGAAACTTTGCTGGTCGAAAGTCACCTTTAATGTCTTGATTTCAAATGGGCGGAAATTGAGTTCAACCGAATTGTCTTTGATATCATGGCTTTGACCCGCCGTGCGTTCCATCAGGTCCGTCTCTTCCACACATGCCACTGGCACCCCGAATTGGATTTTTCCGGTGCTTCGCCGATTGGAATGCTCAAAAATCCGTACGATGGCTTCGCTTCCGACTTCAGAGATTTTCACGGTTTCAATCGTCAGGTTCGCTGTATCTATACTTGCAAACGAGAACTCTTTGCACAACGTGCGCGGCTTTGTCGTTCCGATTTCCACCGGACCCTGCACCATTATCGGGTTGTTGAATCGCTCTGCCGCGCGCACAACTTGCGACAAGTCTTGCTCGCCCTGATGTAACAAAAGCGCGTAGCGGAAGCGGTGCAGACCGATATCTGCGTCAGGGTCCGGCACGTTCGGGCCTTTCAGCAAGGTTAGGCGAACTGTCTGTTCAACCGCATCATATCCATATTTACAGTCGCTCAATAGC
>CAXMUJ010000173.1:0-1554 GCA_964196455.1 uncultured Myxococcota bacterium
CGGTTTTGCGCACGGGTCGCCAGATCTTTGACTTCGGCGGCAATGGCCCACAGCCCTTTTCGGTTTACATCACGTAACACCGGCACCATCAGCCCATGCGGCGTGTCCACGGCAATACCGATATGGAAAAACTGCTTCAGGATCAGGGTCTCGCCACTGGCGTCCAGCGAGGCGTTGAAGCGAGGAAACTCGGCTAGACAGCGGGCGAGTGCTTTGATCTGAAAGGCCAATGCGGTTACCTTGATGCGCCGCGCCGCGCCCTCTTCCTTCAGTTCCTTGCGGAACGCTTCGATCCGGCGCATGTCGGCGCGGTCGTGATGCGTGACCTGCGGGATCATCGCATTTGCGGCCCCAAGGTTGTCAGACGCTACGCGTGCCATTCGCGACAGTGGCTCCTCTGTCACCGGCCCGTACTGGCTGTGATCAATGGCCCAGTAGCGGGCGTGGTCGACGCCTGTGGGTGCTTTGGCGGTCGCTCCCGCCAGATACCGGTCGATATCCTCGCGGGCCAGTGTCTCGCGCCCGGTGGCTGTCGCGACCGCTTGCAAATCGACGCCTTTGTCGTTGGCGTATGATCGGGTGGATGGGCTGGCAATATAGCTCATGGCGACCCTACCAATCAGCCGAAATATATTGTGTTTCCATGAATTCGAGCATGCCCTCGTGCCCGCCTTCACGGCCCAAACCGGATTGTTTGACACCGCCAAAAGGGGCCGCTGGATCGGACACAAGCCCGCGATTCAGCCCGACCATGCCATATTCCAGACGCTCGCAGACTTGCATGCCGCGTTTCATATTCTCGGTAAAGACATAGGCGACCAGCCCGTATTCGGTGTCGTTGGCGCGGCGGATAACGTCCTGCTGATCCGAAAACGTCTGGATTGCGGCCACGGGACCAAAGATCTCGTCCGCTACGCAATCGGCATTTTCCGGAACGTTCGACAGAACCGTCGGCGGGTAGAAAAAGCCCTTTCCTTCTGGTGTCTTGCCGCCAAGGTGCAGTTTTGCACCCTTGGCCACGGCATCGTCAACGAAATGGGCAACTTTGTCGCGGGTGTCGGCGTTAACCAGCGGGCCAACGTCGACATCGTCCCTTGTACCGTCGCCTACGTGGAGTTTGGCCATCGCGGCGGTGAATCTTTCGGTAAATGTGTCGGCAATTTTTTCGTGAACATAAATGCGATTGGCGGCCGTGCATGCCTCGCCCAGATTGCGCATTTTGGCTTGCATCGCACCTGCGATAGCTACGTCCATATCGGCGTCGTCAAACACAATTAGCGGCGCGTTGCCGCCCAATTCCATCGCCGGTTTCAGGACCTGATCGGCGGCAGCGTGCAACAGTTTGCGGCCGACACCGGTCGAGCCGGTAAAGGATACAACGCGGATACGGGGGTCATGCAACAGATGATCGACCATGGCACCGGTTTTTCTGGACGGCAGAACGTTGACCAGACCTTTGGGCACGCCGGCTTCTTCCAGCAGCGGCATCAGCGCCAGCATTGTCAGCGGTGTTTCGGAGGCGGGCTTGATGATCACCGGGCAACCTGCGGCCAG
>CAXMUJ010000174.1:0-5233 GCA_964196455.1 uncultured Myxococcota bacterium
GACATGATCTTCAACAGGCCTTGGTTGATGGCTTCTTTATAGCGCGCCATGGCTTCGTCCAATGTGCAATCCAACAAGCCGCGATTGATCCGGTCGGCCAGACTGTCCTGCGCCAGATAAGCATTGACGGTCGTTGCACCACACCCAACCAAAACGGCAAAATAATGTGGATCGATACATTCCGCGGATCGAACGTTGATCGAACAGAAGGTGCGCAAGCCCGCCCGGGTCAGCCAGCTGTGAACCGCACTTGTGGCCAATATCATCGGCACGGGAACGTGGTCTTCACTTTGGAATTCATCGGTCAAAACGATCTGTACGGCACCCGATCGCACGGCATCTTCGGCCTCGGCACGAATGCGGGCGACGGCCGCTCGCAGACTGCCGGTTTTGCCGCGCTCGAACGTACAATTGATGGTCGAGATAGTATCGCCCAACTGCGTCAACAGGGTCTGGAACCGGGCATTGGACACAAAGGGTGTGTTCAGCGTCACGATTTCGGTTTGCTCGCTGCTTTCGTCCAGAACGTTGCGCAGATTGCCAAAACGGGTTTTTAGGCTCATGACGCGAAATTCGCGCAGGCTGTCGATCGGCGGGTTGGTGACCTGAGAAAAATTCTGCCGGAAGAAGTGGCTCAATGGCCGATACATGTCAGACAAAACCGCCGAGGGCGTATCGTCCCCCATAGAGGCCAACGTTTCCTTGGCGTCCTCGGCCATCGGATGCAGAATCATTTCCAGCTCTTCGATGGTATAGCCCGCAGCGATTTGACGTCTGCGCAACTCGGCACCGTCGAAAACAGCGGTTTCCTTGGCGGTTGTCGCGACTTCGTCCAGATGGACAATGGAACTGGCCCATTCAGCAAAAGGTCGTTTCTCGGCGAGGATATCTTTGATCTCTTCGTCGTGAAATAGGCGCTTTTTCTGCATGTCGACGCCGATCAATTGACCAGGGCCCAAGGCGCCTTTTTCCAAAATGGTCGTTTCGTCGGTGGGAACCATGCCCGATTCTGACCCCGCGATCAGCAGATTGTCGCCCGTCACCACATACCGCATGGGCCGCAGCCCATTGCGATCCAGTCCGGCACACACCCAGCGCCCGTCGGTCATTGCCAATGCAGCTGGCCCGTCCCAGGGTTCCATCACGGCGTTGCAATAGGCGTACATATCACGCCAGCTGTCTTTCATGTCGGCAGAATTGGGGCTTTCAGGTACCAACATTGTTTTGGCCATCGGTGCAGACCGGCCGGCGCGGACCAGCGCTTCGAACACCGAGTCCAAGGCCGCAGAATCCGAGGATCCGGCAGGGATCACCGGCTTGATATCCTCGGCATATTCGCCGAAGTTCTTGGATGCCATGCGAATTTCGTGGCTCTTCATCCAATTGACATTACCGCGCAGCGTGTTGATTTCGCCATTGTGAGCCAGCATCCGGAACGGTTGTGCCAACCACCACTGTGGAAATGTATTAGTTGAATAGCGCTGGTGATAGATCGCAAAAGCGCTCTCGAACCGGTCGTCCATCAGATCGGGATAGAACACGGCAACCTGTTCGGCCAGCATCATGCCTTTGTAGATAATCGACCGGCAAGACAGCGAACACACATAACAATCCTTGACCTGAGCAATCGCGACTGCCTTTTCGATCCGACGCCGGATGACATACAGCTCGCGCTCAAAAGTCTCTTCGTCGACACCCTTGCCGTTCGAAATCAGGATTTGCTCAATTTCGGGCCGCGTGGCATTTGCTTTATCGCCCATACAGGACACATCCACCGGAACATGACGCCAGCCATAAATGTAATAGCCCATGCGCAAAACTTCGGTTTCGACGATGGTCCGGCATTTTTCCTGCGCACCAAAGTCGGTACGGGGCAGGAACACCTGACCCACTGCGATCATCTGGTCAAAATTAGGCTCGTGGCCGGTACGGCGTATTTGGTCGTAGAAAAACTTGACCGGAATTTGCACATGAATGCCGGCACCGTCGCCGGTTTTCCCGTCCGCATCAACCGCACCGCGGTGCCAGATCGCTTTGAGCGCTTTGATGCCGTTTTCGACGACCTTGCGGGATCGCTCGCCGTCGATCGACACAACCAGACCAACACCGCATGACGAATGCTCGTCTGCTTCTGAATACATTCCGTGCTCGGCCATATAGGCGCGTTTGGCTTCCTGTTTGGTTTTCCAGTCTGCATCAAACTTTGTCATTTTTGTCCCTTTCTCGGGCGGTCCGTTGACCTGCCGTTGTTCCGTTGCCCAAGCCCCGCAGGGCCGTGGCGAAAATGGTGGTCAGGCAGTGCCTAATCCGTTTTTAACCGTGGTCTGTTGCGATAGTGCGGCACCATGAAGCACAGCGTTGCCAACAGAAAGAATAGTGAACCGACCAGCCCAATAATGTCGCCGGTTTTAAGCGCGCCCAGAACATAGACCGACGCGCAGAGCAAATAACCCCACCAGCCGGCTGATCCGAACGCATGATCGCTCATTCCGCTGCGATCGCGGCACTTGCATTCAGCTGAGCCAGAATACTGTCTGCTGCATCGCGACCGTCGCGAATAGCCCACACGACCAAGGATGCACCGCGCACGATATCCCCCGCAGCATAGACGCCGGTCATGGAGGTTTCCTTGGTGGTGAAGTCGGCTTTGACTGTGCCCCAGCGGGTCACTTGCAGCTCGGGTGTATCCCACAGCGTCTGAATTTCCTCCGGCTCAAACCCCAGCGCCTTAATCACAAGATCGGCCTCTTCGGTATAGTCGGCGCCCGGGATTTCTTCGGGGCTTTGACGGCCCGACGCATCTGGTGCACCCAGACGCATTTTGGACACGATCACACCGCTGACCGAACCGTCACCGGTAAAGCCTTTGGGCGCGGCCAACCAGACAAATTCAACGCCTTCTTCCTCGGCGTTGGCGGTTTCGCGGGTGGAGCCCGGCATATTTTTTCGATCACGACGATACAGGCATTTGACAGATTTCGCGCCTTGACGCACCGCAGTTCTGACGCAATCCATCGCCGTATCGCCGCCGCCAATGACAATCACGTTCTTGCCGTCCGCGTCTAATTCACCACTTTCAATCTCGGGGACTGTGTCGCCAAAGTTAAGTCGGTTAGACGCGGTCAGATAGTCAATCGCCTTTACAATTCCATCATTTCCGGCACCCGGTCCGCCCAAATCGCGCGACTTGTAGACGCCTGTCGCGATCAAGACCGCATCATGTTTGGCTCGAATATCGGCAAAGCTGATGTCGGTACCGACATTGCAATTCTGGACAAAAGTAACGCCACCCTGAACCAGTTGATCATTCCGGCGCATGACCACATCTTTTTCCAGCTTGAAGCCGGGAATACCATAGGTCAACAGACCGCCAGCCCGATCGTAGCGATCATAGACAGTGACCTGAATTCCTTGGCGGCGCAGCACGTCGGCGGCTGCCAGCCCACCGGGGCCTGCACCGATGATGCCGACGCTTTGGGTGCGCTCGATCGCCGGGGCCGCCGGTTTCACCCAGCCGTTTTCCCACGCGGTATCTGTGATGTATTTTTCGACTGATCCGATGGTGACTGTGCCGTGACCTGCGGTTTCGATCACACAGTTGCCCTCGCACAGCCGGTCTTGTGGACAAATCCGGCCACAAATTTCGGGAAAGGTATTGGTGGCTTGGCTCAGCTCATAGGCCTCTCGCAAGCGGCCCTCGGCGGTCAAACGCAACCAGTCCGGGATATTGTTGTGCAAAGGACAATGGGTTTGGCAGTATGGCACGCCACATTGCGAACAGCGCGAAGATTGTTCGACCGCTTTGGCCGCCGCAAACTCTTTGTAGATCTCGTCATAATCCGAAGTTCGTGTGCCGGCCGCACGCTTGGTCGGCATGTCGCGCTCTAGGGTCACGAATTTGAGCATTTTGTTTTCAGCCATGTCGGTATCCCCACCTAAAATCTTGTCGAACTTGGCTTTTACACATTTGAACGGCGGTATAAAAGTCAGAATAGCTGACCTAATATACATGTTTTTACATGCCGCAGTCAATCTGGAGCCTGAATATATCTAATTTAGGTCAGTAAGAGGCCCCTATATTGGGAATTTCCTTTTGTTCACCGTGCGAATAGGGTCGTCGGCAGGAATCAACATTGGATCGCTATGAGCCTTTTTTATCTCTTTGTCTTGGCCGTAATACAGGGTGTGACGGAATTTTTGCCTGTTTCCTCTTCTGGCCACCTCATTTTGTTGCCCCGGTTGACCGGGTTGCAAGATCAGGGACAAGCCATTGATGTCGCCGTTCACCTTGGCACGCTTGGGGCGGTAATCCTGTTCTTTTGGTCGGATGTCCGTCTTGCCCTGTCTGGACTGGGCGATATGGCGCGGGGGCGTTATGCCACCGATGGCGCACGCTTGGCTATTCTGTTGGCGGTGGCAACCGTTCCGGTGGTCCTTGCCGGTCTGGTGCTAAAAATCACCGGGTTGGATGACGCGCTGCGCTCAATAAAGGTGATTGGCTGGGCCATGCTGCTGTTCGGGCTTGTGCTGTATTGGTTTGACCAGAAGGGCCCGACAACCAAGACGAAGGGCGACTGGAACCTGCGCGATGCGATTACTTTGGGCCTGTGGCAGGTTGTGGCCTTGATCCCCGGCACATCGCGATCCGGCATTGTCATCACCGGTGCGCGGGCGTTGGGCTATGATCGCACAGATGGTGCGCGCATCTCTATGCTCATGTCGATCCCGACAATTATTGCCTCGGGGGCCTTGTTGGGTGTCGAGGTTGCTGCAACAGCCGATTGGCAAGTGGCCAAAGATGGTGCCATTGCCGCCGCCTTTGCCTTTGTCGCGGCACTGTTGGCGCTCAGTGCTATGATGCGATTGCTGCGCAACGTCAGCTTTACACCCTATGTCATATATCGGGTTGTTCTGGGGCTTGTGCTGTTGTGGATCGCCTATACCTGAAGCGGCGCCGGTCCAGATCGGTTCTGGGCTGACCTGTCTATGACGACGGGTCGCCCGAAGATTCCGTGAGTTCGGTATATTGTCCATAGGGCCGGTGGCGATACAGATAGCTGTCCAAGACCGCGCTCATCGGCGTTGCGGTGATGCCCAGATCGGCAAAGCGCATTGCGTCGTCGGACACGACATTATCCGAGCGCAGAAATTCAACCTGATCCGCAGTCAGGATCGAATTGTTAAACAGGCCACCGGTCAATTTTTGCACCATATCCAGTGATTTCCCTTTGAG
>CAXMUJ010000175.1:0-2209 GCA_964196455.1 uncultured Myxococcota bacterium
GACGCGGCGGAGCTGTATACAGCGTTTCGCGGGTCGTTGCCGAAGGTCGAGGCGTTATTGAAGGGGCGAGGGCTGGATTAGGAGAGCATTGGTGTCTGGAGCAGTTAACCGACTCAAATTTTGATTTGGTTGAAGTTGGTAGGTTTTTTGAATATCGGCAAAGTTCGGCGGGCTCAACTGATCGACGCAACACACTGTGCGAACATCTCTGCTGGCGTCTGGTTTTGCGAGGTCTTTAGAGGTTGTTCGCCCAACTGTCTGGCGATAGCACAAAGTTTTGCTTGGGAACGAACAGATAAATCAGTTCCACGGGGTAGATACTGCCGAAGCAACCGGTTGGTGTTTTTGTTTGACCCGCGTTGCCAGGGCGATTGTGGGTCGCAAAAATAGACGTCGACATCGGTTGCCATGGTCAGGCGCGGGTGATCTGCCAGCTCCTTCCCAGAATCCCATGTCAGAGATTTGTAGAGTTCGCGTGGCAATCTCTGAGCCGATTTGATCAGCCCAGAGACGACGCTTTCGGTGTTCTTATTCGCAACCTTTACCAGCATGACATACCGGGAATGGCGTTCGACAAGTGTCGCGATATAGCTGTTCTTTGAACCTCCGATCAGGTCGCCCTCGTGTCAGCTGGCAGGTGGTGCTTGCATCACCAATACTCATTGATTCTAGATAGTATTTGATCTTGGTTAACTGCTGGCGACGATGACTGCGAGGACGTCCTTTTGAATACCGTCAATAGTTTGACCGGCATCGATCCTGGTCCAGTCAATCTCTCCGGTTGCTGTGGCGGCCTGAAGACGCACGACCGCCTCGTCTGCGTCTGATGCATCGCGCTTTCGTTTCATCACCCGAGTGGTCAGTATTTTTGTGTCAGCCTCCAACCAAAGGCCGGTGAACGCCACGCCTGTTTGGCTAGCGATGGATTGTGTGGCATCGCGCTGAATAGCCGTCAAATGGACCGCATCAACGATGACAGACTGACCTGCCAAAAGAGCTGCTCGCGCCTTTTGGTGCAGGCGGGTATAGACGGCTTGGCTTATCTCTTCCGAATAGGCTTCGGCGGGCAGGTGGCAGAATTCATCCACGTTGAACAGCGCCTTTCGCTCCAAGTCGCTGCGTAGATGCAACGCGCCCGGCGCGGCGCCGATATCAGGCGCAATAGCGCTGGCAATTGTGGACTTACCGGTGCCTGACAGACCTCCGATAGCGACAAGGCAGGGTTTGGACGGGGCAAGGAATGCGAGTGCATCGTTAAGATATCCGACAGCCTCTGATGCGCTGGCGTCCGCTTCTTTTGCGGACAAGCGGCCGGCTTGCACAGCAACCATCGCGCGGATCGCGGCGCGAATGCTCAGAAACAGCGGCAGTGCGGCGAGGCCGGTAAGGTGCTCGTCAGTTATTGCGTGATAAAGGTATCGGTTCAGAACGATGTTGGCAGGGCGGCGCAGGCCCAAATGCAGCATGTCCATGATTAGGAATGCCAGATCGTAGAGCACATCCATCGTACCAAGTTTCTCGTCGAACTCCAACGCATCGAACAGCACCGTAAGCCCGTCAATGCAGACCAGATTGCGCAAATGAAGATCCCCGTGGCCACGCCGGACGTAACCCTTATCACCCCGGGTTATAAGCAGCTCAGAGCAGGCGGCTAGAGCGGCGCGCGCGCGCGTGTTAAAGGCGGCTAATTTTTGCTGAGGCAAAACATCGACCATGGCGCAGAACTCAGTGTCCAACTCCTCTAGAATTTCACCAATGAGGTTGCGCGCATCATAGTTGTGTGTGACAGGGGCATCAGAGTGATAAAGCACAATCTGATAGCCCAAGGCAGCGGACAAATTATCGGAAAACGCACCGCGTGCCGCGATTTGAGACAGTTCGGCCTCAGCCGGAAAACGGTTCATGCACAGCGCCCATTCGACGACAGCTCCGTCACCGCCAAGGGTGAGAGTTCCGGCAGGTGTTTCGGTGATAGGGATCAGGTCGCGGTAGATTTGCGGGGCAGCAACCTTGTTCAGCTCAAGTTCGCGTTGCAGGACCGAATGCCGCCGTTCCAGCGTTGAGAAGTCAAGATAGGTATAGCGCACTGGCCGCTTTATTTTATAGGCCATCTGCCCGGCCAGAAATATGATCGCGGCATGCGTGTGGATTACCTTTACCGGTTCTTCCGTGCCATGTGTCGATGGATTAGACAGGAATTCGATCAGCC
>CAXMUJ010000176.1:0-2592 GCA_964196455.1 uncultured Myxococcota bacterium
TGACGGAAATTGCGTTCGTCATCCTCGAACCCCAGCCGGTGATTGGCCTCGACCGTATCAAACCCTTGATCTTGCAAGCTGTAGGCGCGCATCTTGTTAGCCAAACCGATACCGCGACCCTCTTGGTTCATATACAGCAAAACACCGGCACCCTCGGATCCAATCTGTTCCAACGCGCCTTGCAACTGTGGCCCGCAGTCGCATTTCAGCGACCCAATCAGATCGCCGGTAAAGCACGCCGAATGCAATCGCGACAAAACTGGCAACGACCGGTCGGGATTGCCGACCTCGATCGCGTAATGCTCGTCACCGCCATCTTGGGGCCGAAACACATGCACCTTGGCGTCATGGGACACCCGCAGCGGAACACGGGCCGACGATATCAACGACAACGGGCTGCTGTCATCCAGCGCCGTGCGCAGTTTCGAGATGTCAGCACAGTGAAGCCCGCTTGTAACACCGTCCAGATCATTTGTGACGCGCAGCACCACAACCGATGGCAATAGCCGCGCCTGTTTCGCCAGCGCAATAGCCGAGCGGTGGACATCGCCACAGCCGCCTTCGATTTCGTCAAACGGGCCGGCAACCGGATTTTCCAGATCATCCATCGGATCAGACAGCGATTTGATCCAACCCAGCGGCACGTCACGCGGAATGCGCAGGCGGGCGATATTTCCACCATTGGCAGCAATATCCAGCGATCTGGCCCGCAAGTCGGTCAGCGCCAGCTCCAGCGTACAACCCAAGGCCCGGAAATCTTCCAGCCGATCTGCGCCCAATGTCTCGGCGGCGGCGGCCAGCCATTTTTCGTCGCCATTGCAAATCACGACCGGCACGCCCATCCGCAGATCGGCCCGCATACGGGCAATTTGTTCATCGGGGGTCAATCTTAGGCTCATTGTCATGTCCGGTTTGTTACAATCATTGCTGCGGATATAACTTGTCTCACCAGAATATGAAACATTTACCGCATTTTCGACACGTCCATGTGAGCCACGCCCAATCCACTTGCCGAAATGCGAAGTTAGGCCCAAATTCAGGGAACGAAAAGAGGAAACCAGATGAACAACGTGAAAAAAATCTTGATGGTGGACGATGATGAGGACCTGCGCGAAGCGTTGGCCGATCAATTGGTCCTGACCGAAGACTTCGATGTGTTCGAAGCCGAAGACGGCGCATCAGGGCTCCTCCGTGCCAAGGAAGCTATCTATGACCTGGTCATTCTGGACGTCGGCCTGCCCGATATGGACGGCCGCGAGCTGTGCCGGTTGATGCGCAAACAGGGCACGAAATGCCCGATCCTGATGCTCACCGGGCATGACAGCGACGCCGACACTATTCTTGGGCTGGATGCAGGTGCCAACGATTATGTCTCCAAGCCGTTCAAGTTTCCGGTTCTTCTGGCACGCATCCGGGCGCAATTGCGCCAGCATGAGCAATCCGAGGACGCTGTCTTCACCCTTGGGCCTTATACGTTCAAACCAGCTGCAAAAATGCTGATCGACGAGGCGGAAAAGAAAATCCGCCTGACCGAGAAAGAAACAAATATTCTGAAATACTTGTACCGCGCCCAAGACGGTGTGGTGGCCCGCGACATTCTGTTGCACGAAGTTTGGGGTTACAATGCCGGGGTCACGACCCATACGCTGGAAACCCATATCTATCGTCTGCGACAAAAGATTGAACCCGATCCATCGAACGCGCGACTACTTGTTACAGAGTCCGGCGGCTATCGTTTGGTTGCCTGACACTGCCTTATTACCCTCCCTGTTGAACTGGCCCGCCTTCTGGCGGGTCTTTTTTTGGGGACCGCGGACTTTGATCAAGCCTGCTCAAGCAGAATGGGTTGTTCAAGATGGCTGGTTCGAGCCCATTTATGCCGTTCAATTTACAACATTCTAGTTGCTGATTTCTTGGACTTTCCGATATGTTCCCCCCATGATCTCTTTGAAACTAATTGTTTTCATTTTTTTTGGCGCAGTCCTTGCGATCTTAGGATTCCTCTACGATCTGAGCTTTGCCGGAATCCCTTATCAAGACCCTTCTCCTGAAGTGGAGGCAACCTGGAGCTTTCACAGTGGAATAGCCAACCGGATCATTTTTGTGGGAGTGCTTTTGTTCTTTGTAGGATGCGTTTGGGGGGCGCTGCGGCATATGGCGATTGTTTCGAGACGAAGTTCTTGACAAAAAAATTAACGACACACAGATGGCAGCTTTGTTCGCATGGCGGCCATTGCCCTCGGGCCCCGTCAAATCCCGGCCCGCGCCAAACAATCACCCTTGATCACCTACCCCCATCGACTAAACTACCGCCAAAAAGGAACGCCCATGCCCGTCACCATTTGCACATGGAACATCAACTCTGTCCGTCTGCGCGAACCGATTGTTCTGAAACTCTTGGCCGAGGAGCAGCCGGATATTCTGTGCCTGCAAGAATGCAAATCACCGGTGGACAAAATCCCGACCGAGGGCTTTGCCGCGTTGGGCTATTCCCACATGGTGGCCAACGGGCAGAAGGGCTATAACGGTGTGGCTATCCTGTCGCGCCTGCCGATGAGGGAAGTCGCGCGCAAGGATTTCGCCGATCTCGGC
>CAXMUJ010000177.1:0-87863 GCA_964196455.1 uncultured Myxococcota bacterium
AGTACTTTCCAAAGGGCACGAATTTGTCGATACATAGCCAAGCAAAGTTGAGTGCCGTCGCAAGACAGCTTAATGAAAGACCAAGAAAGACCTTGCAATATCAAACGCCAGCTGAAAAATTCAACCAGTGTGTTGCGTCGATCGGTTGAACCCACCCCGCTCAGCCGCCACTGGCCCCTTATTTTTGTTGATTGATCCGGACCAGAGACCCGGATGGCGGGGCTGAGCCCAGAGGTGCATTTGCCGGTTGAAAAACGCTATTCAATTGGCACTTTTGCCGAGCCTGGTTTCACCTCAGCGCGACAAGCGATCATGTAGTCGATCGCCAATGGGCCGCGTATTTGACCCGTGTTATGTGCGATTCGTAGCCAAAAAGCCGCTTCTGTGCTAACCTTTCTGCTCAACTAAACAAATGTGGGGGATAATATGTCTGATATAGACCAGATAAAAGCATTCGATAGTGGTGTGGCCGCAGCAATCAATGCGGGCGATGCCGCCGCCGTGACGGCGCATTACGCCGATGATGCGGCAATCCATCCGCCCGGTGCGGGGCGTATAGACGGCAAGGACGCGATCCAAGGCTACTGGCAAGCCGCGATCGACGCCGGCCTTTGCGAGGTCAATATAGTGGCCAGCTCGGTCGACATTACCGGCAATAGCTCGGTATCGGTCGGAACGCTTTCGGGCAAAATGGGAGATACCGCACTTACAGGGAAATACATCGTTATCGGCAGAAAAACCGGCGAAGGCTGGAAAATGCACAACGACATTTGGAACTTTGACGCCTGAATTGGTTGGTGGCCGTGCGAGACTTGTCCGCATGGCCACCATTGCCAGAACTGGCTATACTTTTGATACCTCAGTAGCCAACGTCAAAGACAACTTTCCCGCCAAAACCAACACATTGGCTCTTTGGCTCAGGCCTTACCCGACATAATTCGATCGGGTCAGCCCGTATTTGGCCATTTTCTCGTTTAATGTCCGGCGCGGCAGGCACAGCTCTTCCATAACCGATTGTATGGAGCCCTTGTGACGGCGCATGGTGTTGTCGATCAACATGCGCTCAAAGGCCTCTACGTGCTCTTTGAGCGGCTTGCCATCGGTCACAATATCGGGGATGTGCTCGTCGCCATCGGGGATCAACATGCTCGAGATCGAAAAGGAACCGCGGCGGCTTTGCAAAACAGTGCGCTCGGCCAGATTGATGAGTTGGCGGATATTTCCAGGCCAGGGCGCTTGCAGTAATTTGGCCGCATCTTCGGCTGTGACATCGGGTTGGTCGCAGCCGTATTCCTCGGCGAATGTCTCGGTAAAACGATTGAACAGGGTCAGAATATCTTCGCCACGTTTGCGCAGCGGCGGCGGTGTAATATGCATGGCGGCCAATCGATAGTACAGATCCTGCCGAATTGCCTGTTCGCCGGTGCCATCGGGATCGCCGTCATTGGATATTGCAATAACCCGCAGTTGCGAGCCATCTTCGCCCATGTCGTTTTCTTCGATTTCACTGAGCAACCGGGCCTGCGTTGTTTCATAGAGCGATTCAATATCTTCCAGACACAGGGTCCCGCCCATACTGGCCTGAACCAGTGGCAACTCTTCGGTGTTGGGCCCAAACAGACGCCGGTTCAGTTCGTCTTCGGTATAGGCAGCACAGCTCAGCGAGATGAATTTTTTGCCCTGACGCGGCCCGCAGGCATGCAAAGCGTGCGCGATCAGGCTCTTGCCGGTACCGGTTTCGCCGGTGATTAACAGATGCCCGTCCGCCTGCGCCAGATCCAAGATGTCTTCGCGCAGCCGCTCTACAACCGGGCTGGTGCCCATAAGTTTGCGCAACAATACCGTGCCATCAGACAATTCGCGTCGCAATGACCGGATTTCAAGCGTCAGGCGGCGGGTATGGATAGCGCGTTTGGTGAGTTCTGCCATTCGGTCGGGATCGAAGGGTTTTTCCAAAAAGTCATAGGCGCCAATTTGCATGGCTTCGACAGCCATTGCCACGTCGCCGTGGCCGGTGATCATAATGACCGGCAGAGCATTGTCCGCCTTTTGCAGTCGCTTGAGAAACGTGATCCCGTCAATTCCGGGCATTTTGATATCCGAGATGACAATACCGAGGTAATCGGCGCCAATCTCTTTCAAGGCGTCCTCGGCCGACGCATAGGTTTTTGTCTGATATCCGCTGAGTGACAGCCATTGGGAAATGCTTTCGCGCATGTCCTGTTCATCATCAACAATTGCAATCGTTAACTGCTCGGGCATTGTTTACTCCGCCGCTTCTAGGGTCTTTGTTTCTATATGGGGGAGCTGAAACTCGAATTCAGCCCCCTGAGGCATCACATTTCTGGCAAGAAGCCGTCCGCCGAGGTCTTTGGCAATGCCAGAGGAAATTGCCAGACCAAGCCCGACGCCTTCGCCCGGTTTCTTGGTCGTAAAAAACGGCTCAAACAATTCACCAAGGTTTTCGATGCCGGTTCCATTGTCGCGCACGTACAGGCGAGCAATATCGCCGTCGATTATGGTGATATCCAAGTGGCGGTCTTCTTGGCCCTTCATCGCATCCAAGGCATTGCGCAACAGGTTGACGACAACCTGCTCCAAACGCACTTGATCAGCCAGAACATAGACCGGTTTTTTCGGCAGGCTGGTTGTGATTTCCACCATCATCTGGCCAAGCTGTGGCGCCATCAGCGCCAGACCGGAATTTGCAGCGTCCCGGAAATCGACCTGCACCAACTCGTCACCGCCCTTGCGCGCATAGGATTTGAGCTGCTTGGTGATTGATCCCATGCGTCCGATCAGATCGTCGATCCGTTGAAAGCTGGATAAGGCCTCGTCCGATCTGCGGCGTTTGACCAACAGCCTTGCACCGGCCAAATATGTCCGCATAGCAGCAAGGGGCTGATTCAGCTCGTGGCTGACCGCCGCTGACATTTCGCCCAATGCCGCCAGCTTGGAACTTTGGGCCAGACTTTGTTCGGCCACACGCAGATCCTGTTCCACACGCTCGCGTTCCGCGATTTCGTTGGTCAGACGTTCGTTGAGCGCACGAAGCTCTTCAGATTCCGCCTTGAACAGGAAAGATTGGCGAATGGCGCGTCGTGACAGTATATAAAAACTGAGCGCGATCATCATGGCGATGGCTGTTATCTCTAGCGCCAAAAAGCCATTCACCCGCGCGCGTACCGCATCAAAAGAAGTCAGATAGCTTAACTGCCAGCCCTGAAATGCGATTTTTGTGTCCAGCCGGTACAAAGGACGCCCACGCACGTAGGCGTCGGTCAACGACTGTGTCCATTCGCCCGTGGCCCGTATCGCACGCTGGTATGCGGATTGCGGCGGGCGCGACGACAGCGCCTCTTCCAATGTCAGGTGCTGGAACTGTCGCTCGGTCGCCAGAATAATCCGGCCTTCGGAGTTGGTAACGATAATTGTAGCGTTGGCACCGGACCAGGTATCAAACAGGCGATCGAGATCGACTTCCACCAGGATGACACCGGCATTTTTCTTGCTGCTTTCCATCCGGCGCGAGAAGAAAAACTGTATCCGACCCTCTTCGACACCCGTCGTGGTGTACACAGTATCATTTTGGCGTTGCGCATCGACGAAATAGGGCTGATCGCGCAGAGATGTGCCCAGTTCGCGCCGGTCGGTCGCGGCAACGGTACGGCCGCCATTGTCCAATAATGTGATCGATTTCGCGCCAATTTCGTCTTGATAGGAAATTAGCCGCTGGGACGCCAAAGCATAGTCATCAGTATCCAGCGCAGATATCAGTGTCGTGTCGCGCGACAATAGCAGTGGCACGACAGAACTACGCTGAAGCTCGCTGATCATGCGTCCAGAATAGAGCGAGATTTGTTTGTCAGCGGCTAGGCGAGTTGCCTGAGTAAACCGTTCGGTCAAGTACAGGTTCGACAGCCAGATGACCAGAATTGTGGACAAAACGAGCAGAAATAACCCAACCCGCAAAAATATTTGCGCCCAAGTTCGTGATTCGGGCTCTGCTGCTTTGATCCATTTCATCAAACAAAGATAAGCCTCGGCAAAGCGGGGCTCAAGTCCTCTTGGAATAGTTTCGGCTTTAAGCGGAAATCAGCGCTTCGGTAATGCTCTCGAACAGGCCCGCACCGTCGGTGCCGCCAAGTTCAGGATCGTTCAGCCGTTCAGGATGTGGCATCATGCCCAGCACACGGCGGTTTTCCGACAGGATACCGGCGATGTCATCCATCGATCCGTTTGGATTCTTTGCATAGGCAAAGGCGATGCGATCCTCGCTGTGCAACTGTTTCAACGTTGTCGCATCGGCGGTATAGTTGCCGTCGTGGTGGGCAACTGGAACAGTGATCTTCTGATCGACAGAATACCGGTTGGTAAAAGCGCTGTCTGTGGTTTTTACAATCAAATCAAGATCTTTGCAGACGAACTTGATCCCGGCATTGCGCATCAAAACACCGGGCAACAGACCGCTTTCGGTCAAAACCTGAAAGCCGTTGCACACGCCGATGACATAGCCACCACGTTTGGCAAATTCCACGACCGATTGCACAATTGGCGACCGGGCTGCTATCGCGCCGCACCGCAGATAATCGCCGAACGAAAATCCACCGGGAATGCCGATAACATCCAATCCGTCGGGCAGGTGGTCGTCCTTGTGCCAAACCATCTGGGTTGGCGTGTTGTTGCCGGACACACGGTCAAAAGCCACCGCCATATCGCGATCACAATTTGACCCTGGAAACTGGATCACCGCGGCACGCATCACAGGATCTCTACGCTGTAGTTTTCAATCACTGTGTTGGCCAACAGCTTTTCGCACATGGATTTGACAGTGGCCTCTGCGGTCGCGCGGTCAGTTTCTACCAAATCCAGCTCGATAACCTTGCCTTGGCGGACTTTCTCTACTCCGTCAAAGCCCAGAGACCCTAAAGAACGCCGAACCGCGGCTCCCTGAGGGTCAAGAACACCGGCTTTCAGGGTGATATGTACTTTGGCTTTCATAGTGGTCCTCTTAGCTTACCAGTTTTGGGCCGGAATTGGCTTTGCCATTCTCGGGCAGCAGATTTAGGCGACGCGCCACTTCGGTATAGGCGTCAGTCAGGCTTCCCAGATCGCGGCGAAACACGTCTTTGTCCAGCTTTTGACCGGTCTTGATATCCCACAGACGGCAACTGTCAGGGCTGATTTCATCAGCGACAACCAAGCGTTGAAAATCGCCTTCGATCAGCCGGCCAATTTCGATTTTAAAGTCGACCAGTTTTATGCCAACGCCATACATGACACCGGATAGATAATCATTCACGCGATGCGCGATGTTGAATATTTCGTCCAGATCCTGTTGGTTGGCCCAATTCAGGGCCACGATATGTTCCTCTGCTACCAGGGGATCGCCCAGCGAATCGTCCTTATAGCTGAATTCCACGATCGGGCGCGACAACGGCGTGCCTTCTTCGATGCCAAGACGTTGGGACATCGACCCGGCAACAACATTGCGCACGATCACTTCCAAAGGAATAATTTCAACTTCGCGCACCAATTGCTCGCGCATGTTTATGCGGCGAATGAAATGTGTCGGAATGCCCAACTGGCCCAAACCAAGCATAAAAAACTCGGACAAGCGGTTGTTCAATACGCCTTTACCCTCAATCACGTCTTTCTTCTCGGCGTTGAAAGCGGTAGCATCGTCTTTGAAATACTGCACCAAAGTACCCGGTTCCGGGCCTTCATACAGAATTTTGGCTTTGCCTTCGTAAATCTTTTTCCGACGGGACATATGCTTCTCCGAATACAGGGGCAGAACGCGCGTTCTACAGCTGGAATTATGGCGATCTATAGGCTCTGTTGACGAAAGCGGCAAGTATGTAACGTCGGCTATCTTGTTCTTGGTCGCAGTTTTGTCCATATAATGTAGTGAGCACCTTACAGGAGATTAAGTATGACAACTTTTGACGACCGCGAGAGCGCATTTGAAAACAAGTTTGCCCACGACGAACAGATGGCATTCAAAGCAGAGGCGCGCCGAAACAAACTTTTGGGTCTTTGGGCCGCAGAACTGATGGGCAAGTCCGGCGACGAGGCCCAAACCTATGCCGTCGAGGTTATTAAATCCGATTTCGAAGAGCCAGGCGACGAGGATGTTTATCGCAAGTTGGCGGCGGATTTGATTGATTTGTCGAGCGAAAAACAAATTCGCGAGATGATGGCAGAACTTAAGATTGTTGCGAAACAGCAATTGATGAATGAAGTCTGAGCCCGACTTACGCCAGAATTAAGGTGGTGCAGGGCACAATGCCCGCACCGGGTCAGCTGTCTGCGGATTTTGGCAGCATGAATTGGGAAATCTTACACCTGAAAAACGCAGCGCCCAGAAAAAATATTCTGGGCGCTCGCAGGATGAGGCATTGAATGCCGATCACTTGATCAATTTATATAAAATAGATCAACGTATATAGTCCAACACGACAACTACCAGGCCCCTATTTCCTGCAAAGTAAACACAACTTTGATACGCAAATCCGGTCTTGAAAACCTTGATCTAACGTTACGTCAACTCGGCGCCAAGAAGAGTGATAAAAATCACTAATCGAGGTGATTACTAAAAGAAAGTTGAGAAATTAGGCTGACTTAGCCAAAGACACGTTTGAAAATCGTGTCGACATGCTTCGTGTGGTAAGCCAAATCGAACTTTTCTTCAATTTCTTCGACAGACAGGGCGGCGAGAACATCAGAATCACCAAGCAGCTCTGTTTTGAAGTCGGCACCCTGATCCCAGACTTTCATCGCGTTACGTTGCACCAGATGATAGCTATCCTCGCGGCTGACGCCTGCTTGGGTTAGCGCCAGCAGAACCCGCTGAGACATGACCAGTCCGCGAAACTTATTCATATTTGCCAGCATATTATCGGGATAAATCACCAACTTATCAATGACGGAAGTCAGACGAACCAGAGCAAAATCCAATGTGATCGTTGTGTCGGGGCCAATGTTGCGTTCAACCGAGCTGTGCGAAATATCACGTTCATGCCACAGGGCCACGTTTTCCATCGCAGGAATTACCGCCATGCGCACCAGTCGCGCCAGACCGGTCAGGTTTTCTGTCAACACCGGGTTGCGCTTGTGTGGCATTGCAGAAGAGCCCTTTTGACCTTTGGAAAAGAACTCTTCGGCTTCCAGCACTTCGGTACGCTGCATGTGGCGAATTTCGGTTGAAACATTCTCGATCGACGAACCGACAACACCTAACGCCGCGAAAAAGGCTGCGTGACGGTCGCGAGGGATGACTTGTGTACTGATCGGCTCGACTGCGAGACCCAATTTTTCGCAAACATGTTCTTCGACAGCGGGATCGATATTGGCAAAAGTTCCGACAGCACCAGAGATAGCACCGGTGGCAATTTCACGGCGGGCTTCTTTTAGACGCCTCAGATTGCGGTCCATTTCAGCATAGAACCGGGCAAACGTCAGACCCATTGTTGTTGGCTCGGCGTGAATGCCGTGGGACCGGCCGATGCGTACAGTGTCTTTGTGCTCGTAGGCGCGGCGTTTGAGCGCTGACAACAGGCCCTTCATGTCCTCGATCAGGATATCGGCGGCCTGTACCAATTGCACGTTGAAGCAAGTATCCAGAACATCTGACGACGTCATGCCTTGATGAACAAAACGCGCCTCGTCGTTTCCGATGATCTCGGCCAGATGGGTCAGGAAGGCAATGACATCATGTTTTGTGACCGCTTCGATCTCGTCGATACGGGCCACGTCGAGCTCTACATCTTTGGCTTTCCAAACTGCGGCTGCGTTTTCCTGAGGGATTACACCCAGCGCGGCCTGAGCATCACAGGCATGGGCCTCGATCTCGTACCAGATGCGGAATTTGGTTTTCGCTGACCATACAGCAACCATTTCGGGGCGGGAATAACGAGGGATCATTGGCGCACAACCTTTTATTTTGAGAATTGTCGCGGCACTCTTAGACTGCCAGACAACAGCACGCAAGCAAGGGGTCCCCATGTACAAGGCTATTGCATCCTCAATGGCGACTTTTAGTGTCACATATGGCGGTTTGGCCGGCGAAGTTGACCAAAGCTGGCGAAAATTGACCGGCGCGGAAATTATGGCGGCTTTGACCGACCACCAGGTGGACTATGGCGATGCCAAGCAATCTTTTCACGCCAGCGGAAAATGACATGACCCCGGTGTGACTGTTCAGTTGCCAAGTAAACTACAAATCAAAACATGACTGCATTTTTCAAATGGCGTACTGGCGCGCTATCTGCCGCTTGGACCACTATAGGCTCGTTCAACTTTGGCGATGCGCGTAATATAATAGTCGTACCAGTTGGTTTTGCCTTGGTGTTGTGCGAAAAGATGTTCTGCAACGGCTTTCCAGCTTGATATAGCCGTTTCATCTGTCCAATAGCTTACCGTTATACCCAAGCCGTCTGCGTCGCGCGTGCTTTCCAGACCCAGATAGCCGGCTTGTTGCGACGCCATATCGGCCATTTTAGCGGCCATTTGCGCATAGCCGAAGTCGTCTTCTGACAGTAAATTCGTGAAAATGACCGCGTAGTAAGGCGGATCGGGCAGGGGGGCAAAACGGTCTTGGCTCATTCTGCTGCTTTCAATGCATAGGTGCTGGCGTTGGTTCGGGCCAGATGACGGGCGCGATATTCCCGCGGCGGCAGGCCGTTTTTTTCTGCGAACAGACGTGTGAAATAAGCCGCAGATTTAAAACCCAGATCGGAACCAATTTGATTAATTCTACCCGCACCGGTCGCCAATTCAAAGCGTGCTTGCGAAAAAACCCGATCTTGGATCATCTTGTTGGCAGACTGTTCGTTCAAAGTCCTGCTGATCCGCGTCAAATGAGTCGTCGTAACGCCCAAGTCATTTGCATAGTCTGACAATAGCCGGCCAGAGCGAAATCCCTGTTCAAGCAACTTGGAAAATTTCGTCATCAACTGTTGCGACGAAGTTGCCGAGTTTGCCGGGGTATCGGCCAAACGAATTAGGTGAATAAACAGGTATTTTGCCAGATAGTTGGCGGCATCATCTGACAAGGTATCAGACGCGTCGACTTCGCCTTGCAGTTGGTCAAGCAGCGCTGAAACGCGTTGCTGTGCACCAATGTTGGGGATCTTTGCCGACACCAATGGCATTGGTAGCCGAAACTCTGGCGAAGCCGGTATGGCGACAATCGACCCAAAGGCACCAGATGACGGCTCAATCGACTTGGGAGCGTCCGCGGCTATTAAAACTGCGGTCTGTGCTGTGATCGTGCGCCGCTCGCCGTTAACCACAACTGAGAGATGTCCGCGGGTCAGCCAGACGGCGAGATGATGACCGTTACAGCCGAACAACGGCAGGTCCGGGATTATATATCTCGAAGCCGCGATCAAGCTGCCACAGATCACCGCGCTGGGTTCCGAATCGAGATACATGGAGATAGACCACCTGTGTTGTTGGACCCGCAGTATGCAATCTATTAGTTAAAAACCAAAAAATATGATGTTTTTGATGATAGAGTTTTGCAGTCTATGGTGAAAAGAGCACAGTCGGATCAACCGGTAGGTGTAATTGGTGCCACGTTTTCATCTTGCTTCGAAACCATGTCCTTTGACGTTTAGCATACTGCCGGGTCTGGATTTTTGCGCTGTCAATCGCGTCATCCAAATCCAGATCACCGCGAATATGCGCGATCAGCTCTTTGGCACCAATCGCCTGACACGACGGGTGGTCAGGGGCCCAACCGTTCAACATGACCGCGCGGCATTCCTCAATAGCGCCGTGTTCCACCATCGCGTCAAAACGCAAATCAATCCGCGCATTTATCCAGTCGGTATCGGATTGCAAGTTTAAACAATGTGCCGCATCACACGGCAATAATGGTGGAGGCGTCTGTGCATGCCAAGCGGACAAGCCGCGCCCGGTTGCGGTTAGAACTTCCCATGCCCTTTGTGTGCGCGCCGGATTATTTGTATCAATTTTTTCGTAAGTTATGGGGTCTTGTTCACGTAAAATTTTAGCAAAATAACTGCCACCATACTCGGCCAAGTGCCTGTTACCTTGGTGTCGTATACTGTCGGGAACGGCTGGAATATCCGCCAATCCCCGTGTCAGTGCCTGAAAATACAAACCGGTTCCACCAACTATGATGGGCCGCATATCGGTGCTGCTCAGGTCGGCCAGAGTGCGTTTGATGTCTTTGAGCCAATGCCCGACGGAATAGTCCGCGCCCAAGGCGATGTGGCCGTATAACCGATGCGGCGCGGTTGCCAACTCACCGGCATCGGGGCGTGCCGACAGTATGTGCCATCGGTCATAAACCTGGATCGCATCGGCGTTGACAATAGCCCCGTTGAACCGTTTGGCCAGCGTAAGGGCGAGGCCGGATTTACCCGACGCAGTGGGCCCTGCTATCAATATAGGTTTGTTGTCAGTTGCCAGATCGAGCGGGGCTGTTTCGAATTCCATCATGTGTTTCAATCTCTTCCACGAGCATGTCCAATCGGCCGCTGCGTGCAAGATGTCACAGGACTAAACCTGCTGTGCCATCAAATTCACCGAAAATCTAGGGATTTTTCGATTGCAACAGGCCTCATTTTCCGACAGTTTGCAAAAAATTGCACAGTTAAAGGAGACACCCATGTCAGATGGTGCCACGAGCGTTCCAAAAGTGTCCTTCAAGCGTGTGCTTCTGAAAATTTCTGGCGAAGCGTTGATGGGTGATCAAGGATTTGGTCTGCATCCGCCGACAGTTGAGCGTATTGCGCGTGAAATTGCCTCGGTTCAAGCTTTGGGCGTGGAGGTTTGTCTGGTTATCGGTGGTGGCAACATTTTCCGCGGGCTGCAAGGATCGGCTCAGGGGATGGAACGCACAACTGCCGATTATATGGGGATGTTGGCCACAGTAATGAACGCATTGGCGATGCAAAGCGCGCTTGAGACTATTGGCGTATTCACCCGGGTTGTTTCGGCCATTCCAATGGATCAGGTTTGCGAGCCGTACATCCGCCGCAGAGCCGTGCGTCACCTTGAAAAGGGCCGTGTTTGCATTTTTGCTGCCGGAACCGGAAACCCGTATTTTACCACCGATACGGCCGCAACACTCAGGGCCAGCGAAATGTCTTGCGAGGCTATATTCAAAGGTACGCAGGTCGACGGGATCTATGATAAAGATCCCAAAAAACACGATGATGCAGTTCGGTATGACGAAGTGTCCTATGACGAGGTTCTGCAAAAAAACCTAAAGGTAATGGATGCTTCGGCCATTGCTCTGGCGCGCGATAATCATTTGCCTTTGTTTGTGTTTTCACTGGGTGAACCCGGTGGTTTTGCCGGTATACTTCGCGGCGAGGGTACGTATACTAAAGTTGGAAACTAACCGGAACATCCGTTCTAACGCGAGGGAGACGATAAATGTCTGAAATTGAAATAGATCTGGATGCGATCGAAAGCCGCATGGACGGTGCTTTGGCCTCGATGAAATCTGAATTTGCCAGCCTGCGGACCGGCCGTGCTTCGGGCAGTATTCTGGACACAATAATGGTAGACGCATACGGGTCGAGCATGCCGCTGAACCAATGCGGTACCGTCAATGTTCCTGAACCGCGTATGATAACAGTGAATGTCTGGGACAAGGGTTTGGTCGGAGCCGTTGAAAAAGCCATCCGCAATTCGGGCCTTGGTATCAATCCGGTGATGGATGGCACAATCTTGCGTTTACCTATTCCCGAGTTGAACGAAGAACGCCGGGCATCCTTGGCCAAAGTCGCGGGTCAGTACGGCGAAAGCGCCCGCGTGGCCATTCGCAACGTCCGGCGCGATGGTATGGACCAAGTCAAAAAGGCCAAGTCCGACGGTATGGGTGAGGATGATCAAAAGCTCTGGAGTGATGAAATTCAGGCGCTGACTGATGCAGCTATTGCTAGCGTAGACAAGGCGCTTGAAGCAAAACAAGAGGAGATAATGCAGGTTTAACCTCTTTATCTTATGTTCTGATTTATGGTCATTGACAAAAAAAGCAATCTTAACACGCCGCTGCATGTGGCTGTCATAATGGACGGCAATGGCCGCTGGGCTACTTCGCGTGGGTTGCAGCGTCTGAATGGCCACCGGCGCGGTATTGACCGGGTTCGTGAAATTGTACGTGCCTGTCCCGATTATGGCGTGAAGTATTTGACGCTTTTTGCGTTTTCTACGGAAAACTGGAATCGCTCTCAGGAAGAGGTCGTCGGTTTGATGAAGCTGTTCCGCAGGTTCATTCAAGCCGAGGCGAAAAAGCTGATGTCGGACAAGGTCAGGGTGCGGTTCATTGGCCAGCGCGGACGTCTGGATCAAGATCTGCGCGACCTGATGCACGCACTGGAAGAGCGAACCAAGGACAATGACCACCTGCACATGACGGTTGCCATCAATTATGGCGGGCGTGACGAGATTATGCGCGCAACACAGGCAATCGCGCGGCAGGTGCGTTCGGGAGCGCTCAACGCCGACGATATCGACGAGAGCACGATTTCACGAAATCTGGATACGTCATTTCTGCCTGATCCCGATCTGGTGATCCGCACTTCTGGCGAAAAACGCACTTCGAATTTCCTGCCGTGGCAATCGACTTATTCCGAATATGCGTTTGTCGAAGAGGAATGGCCTGATTTCAAAGTTCCAGTTTTTGCGCGCGTTCTGGACGAGGTCTCGTGCCGGGACCGGCGTTTTGGGCGCGTGGCGGCGCAATGAAGGCCAAATCTGGCAATTCCAAGTTTTCGGATCTGATGGTCCGAACACAATCGGCCATAGTCCTTGTGGCTTTGGCGTTGGGAGGCTTTTGGATTGGTGGTGATGTTGTTGTGGCGATGTTAACAGCGGCCTGCGGGTTGATGGCGTGGGAAATGTCGGCCATGCACTCGAACTATCGGCCTGCACAGGTCGCAGTTGCGATCGTTGCCGCCGTCGGTTTTTTGACAGCCTTTCTTATTGGAGATGTGACTCGCTGGGTCTATGTGCCGGTTGTAATGGCCGTCGTTTTGGCTGGCCGTTTCAAATCCTCGGTTGTGTGTATTGTCGCAATTGTCGCGATTGTCGAAATCACGTTGATGTTGGAACAGTTCAATTGGCAAACCGGTTTGGTCTGGACGTTGTGGCTGATCGCTGTAGTTGCAGCAACGGACATCGGTGGATATTTCGCAGGCAAGTTTATCGGCGGGCCCAAAATAGCCCCCCGTATCAGCCCGAAAAAAACATGGTCAGGAACTGTTGGTGGCTGGGGTCTGGCGATCGCGGTGACGGGTTTGTTTATTAATTTTGGCTTTGGAAGTCTGGCTCTCGTTCCGGCGACTCTGTTTATTGCGATTGCATCGCAACTTGGCGATATTTTGGAGTCGTCGATAAAACGCCGTGCCGGTGTCAAGGATGCCAGCAATCTGATCCCCGGGCACGGTGGATTGCTTGACCGGTTTGATGGGCTGTTGGGCGCAACATTCGTCGTTGGTATCCTGTCCAAACTGGGCCTGTTGCCACTATTGGGGCTTGTTGGGTGAAACGCATTTCTGTCTTTGGTGCAACCGGCTCGGTTGGTGTGCAAACGCTTGATTTGATAGCGCGCGCGCCAGACGCGTTTGACGTTGCAGTGCTGACCGGGGGCAGCAACGCCCGGCTTTTGGCCGAACAGGCGCGCGCATTCAACGCCGATCATGTGGTTATTGCCGACGAGGCACAGTTCGCTACATTGCGCGATGCTTTGGCCGGCACCGGAATTTCGGTCAGTGCAGGTCGAATCGCGTTGTTAGAAGCCGCATCCATCCCGGTTGATTGGGTCATGTCGGCGGTTGTCGGTTTTGCCGGGTTGGAGCTGAGCATGATTGCGGCGACAGCAACGCCGGTATTGGCGCTTGCCAACAAAGAGAGCCTTGTGTGCGGGTCGCATTTGTTGCTCGATGTTTGCGAGCAGCACGGCACCAAATTGCTGCCGGTCGACAGCGAGCATTCCGCAATTTTCCAATTGGTTCAGGGCGCTAAACCCACCGACATTGAACGGGTTATTATAACTGCGTCTGGTGGTCCGTTCCTGAATATGTCGCTTGCAGAGATGGCTCGGGTTACACCTGATCAGGCCGCTGCGCACCCGAACTGGTCAATGGGGCGGCGCATTTCAATCGACAGTGCATCGATGTTCAACAAAGCGATGGAAATGCTCGAGGCAAATGTGCTGTTTGGTTTTAAACCTGATCAGCTTGAGGTCTTGGTGCATCCGCAATCTCTGGTCCATTCATTGGTCGGATACCGTGATGGTGCATTGCTGGCACATATTGGGCCGCCCGATATGCGTGCAGCCATCGGATATGCCTTGTACTGGCCGGACCGCCAAGATCTGCCGGTGGAACGGTTGGATTTGGCCAAGATCGGCCAGCTTGATTTTCGGGCGCCTGATGAAGCCCGCTTCCCGTCCATACGTCTGGCAAAACAGGCAATGCGCATCGGGGGGACCGCCGGAGCTGTATTCAATGCGGCCAAAGAGGCGACACTCGATTTGTTTTCGCAACAGAGAATTGGCTTTTTGGATATGGCAGCTTATACGGAACAAGCGCTGGACGAGTTTTCCAGTTCAGTCACGACAATGCCTGTTACCTTATTGAATGTTATTGAGACTGATGCTGTTGCGCGCCAGTTTATCTTGAAATTACAACCTTAGTTGGTGAAACACATATGTTCGACTTAATTCAAGCCATCCCCCTTGTTGGCCCAGTCCTGTCAGTGGCTCTGGCTTTCCTGATCGTTTTGGGCGTGGTGGTTTCCATCCATGAGTACGGCCACTATATCGTGGGGCGGTGGTGTGGCATCCACGCCGACGTGTTTTCGCTGGGCTTTGGGCCGGTGTTGAAACAATGGGTCGATAAACGCGGCACTACATGGCAAGTTTCGGCTATTCCACTGGGCGGATATGTCAAGTTTCTGGGCGATCGTGATCCCTCTAGCGCTGCCGACGGCACCGCACTGGACGGCATGACGGACCAGGATCGCACGCGCAGTTTTCCCGGCGCATCACTCTTCCGCCGCTCCTTGACTGTTTTTGCAGGTCCGGCGGCTAATTTCATTCTGTCCATCTTGGTATTTGCCGGTCTGGTCCTGTTCAGCGGTATCGCCAAAAATGATCCGTTTGTTGGCGAAGTCGTCGATGTCGGTTCGGACGCCGATGGGCTTCAATTGGGTGATTTTGTCGTCGCAATCAACGAGCAGCAGGTCGCATCCTATACTGAAATTCTGGACTATGGATTGAAAAACGACCCCCAGAGTGAAACCGTCTATACGATTGAACGCGATGGGATCCAGATGGATGTCGTCGGGCCATTCCCGTTTCCCGCCCTGGTCTCTTTTGTACAACCAGTATCACCCGCATCGCGGGCCGGTTTGAAGAAAGGTGACGTGATCTTGGCCGTGGGAGATAAGAAAATCCACTCGTTCAGCCAGCTTCGCGACACGATCTTGATTGCCGAACAGGCATCTGTTTTGCTGAGTATCTGGCGTGACGACGTCATTCTTTCATTGCCGATTACGCCTCAAGAACGCGATGCCAATGCCGCCGATGGCGGATTTGAAAAACGGGTGGCAATTGGTATTACCGGAGGGTTTGCGTTCAACCCACAGACCTATACCCCTACACCTTGGAATGCGGTGTGGATTGGGATGCAACGCACATGGATGGTGATCAGCGGTTCGATCGAAGGTATCTATCATATTATTGTTGGGAATATCGGCGCTGACAATCTGCAAGGACCGTTGGGAATTGCGCAGGTGTCTGGCGACACGGCGACGGCGGGCTTGGCGGATCTTATCAATCTAATTGCTGTCATTTCAACGGCTATTGGTTTGATGAACTTGTTTCCAATCCCGGTTCTGGATGGCGGACATCTTGTGATTTTCGGTTACGAGGCGCTGCGCGGCAAGCCGCCTGCAGATCGCGTAATTCGGATCGCTATGGCCATCGGTTTAACATTTCTGCTTATGCTGATGATATTTGCGACCTATAACGACATTATGCGGCTTTTTATCACATTCGTCTTCAGCTAAAGTCGCCCCAAACTGACTATTGAAATACTGGGCGAGGGCGCGTTGTGAGTGAATTTTTCAGGCTAAGAAAACTGGTTGGCCTCGGGGCCGCTTTGGCAATCAGCGTTGCGGCGCCGATTGCCCACATATCAACACCGGCTTACGCACAGGCAGTGGCGTCGTTCAGCCGGATCGATGTGTCAGGCAATGTGCGCATTGCAGCCGATACTGTCAGGGTCATTGCGGATTTGCCGACGGTAACGTCGGTGACCCCCGGACAGATAAACGAGGCAAAACAACGGTTGGTTGCCTCCGGTCTGTTCGCATCGGTCGAAGTTTTCCCGGAGCGCGGCCGATTGATGATCAAAGTGGTCGAGAACCCGACGATCAACCAAATTAGTGTTGAGGGAAACCGGCGGCTGGATGATGACGTGCTGTTGCCATTGTTGCGGTCGCAGTCCCGACGCGCCTTTTCGCCTGTCACCGCAGAACAAGACGTGCGCAGTATTGTCGAGGCCTATGCCGCTGTTGGTCGGATTAGTACAACCGTTGAGCCCAAGTTGATCCGACGTTCCGACAATCGCGTCGATCTTGTGTTTCAGGTCTCCGAGGCAAATGTCGCCGAAGTGCGTCGTATTGGATTTGTTGGCAACCGGAATTACAGTGATCGTCGCTTGCGACGTGTTCTGGAATCAAAACAGGCGGGTTTTTTCCGCGTTCTTGTCCGGCGCGACACATTTATTCAGGATCGGTTGGAATTCGACAGGCAAAAACTGCGCGAGTTTTATTTGCAGCGCGGTTATGTAGATTTTGACGTGCTGTCTGTGGCACCTGAGTTTGTCCGCGACCGCAACGGGTTTTTGGTGACTTATACGGTTCGCGAAGGCCAGCAATATTCATTTGGCGACATTTCGCTTGTCGCATCTGCGCCCGACACCAACGCCGACGATTTCGAGGACATTCTGGATATCAAGAGTGGCCGGGTCTATGACAATCGGAACGTGGACTCCGTATTGCTTCGGCTTGATGAACGGGCAGGCGAATTGGGGTTGCCATTTGTTCAAGCCCGGCCGCGGGTGACGCGAAATGATCTGGCTAGAACAATTGATATCGAATTTGAAATTGTCGAGGCACCGCGTATATTTGTCGAGAGAATAGACATCGAGGGCAACGCCACGACGCTCGACCGGGTCATCCGGCGCCAGTTTAACATTGTTGAGGGCGACGCGCTAAACCGTCGGGAAGTCAGCGATGCGACCGATAAAATTCGTGCGACGGGTTTTTTCGAAAGGGTGGATGTTCAGTCTCGCGAAGGATCGGCTCCGGATCAGGTTGTCGTGGACGTCGATGTGGAAGAGGCGTCAACCGGATCTCTTTCATTTGGGGTCGGCTATTCGACGTCAGACGGAACAAGTGTGACAACAAGCCTGACAGAGCGGAATTTTCTGGGCCGTGGCCAAGCATTAAGCTTTGCCTTCTCGAATACAACCGACGAGCGCAACCTGTCGCTTAGCTTTACCGAGCCGGCGTGGCGTGATCGCGATCTTTTGGTGGGGTTCAGCGTCTTCTACCAGACAACAGAATCAAGTTTTGTTCCAATTGATACTCTCGACATTGGCATCTCGCCGCGCGTTCGCTTCCCGCTGAGCCGGGACAGCAGTCTGACACTGCAATACCGGCTTTCCAGCGAGGAATCTGAACTGGTCGAGGGCGGGAGTGTGTCGCCATTGTTGACCAAGGATCTGGACAAGAACATCGTCAGCGCAATCAGCGCAACCTATGAATTGGATCGGCGGAATTCACGCGTCGATCCGTCGGCGGGCTTTATCTTTTCCGCGACCCAGGAATTTGCCGGCGTTGGTGGTGATGTCAGCTATTCAAAAACGTCTGCCAATGCCAAACTGTATCGCAGCTTGCTCAATGAGGATGTCATCTTGTCGGCTGAATTTGAAGGTGGAGTTTTGGTGTCAGGTGAAACAGCCGGCTCGCGTTTCAACGACCGGTTCTATCTGGGCGGCGACACTCTGCGCGGTTTTTCCAGCTTTGGAATTGGTCCGCGGGACACGGCAGTGCAAAGTGGTGATCCCTTGGGTGGGAACTATTATGCTGTTGCCCGACTGGAGGCCAGCTTTCCAATCGGTCTGCCCGAGGAATACGGCATTTTTGGTGGCGTGTTCTTTGATGTCGGTTCGGTTTGGGGCCTTGATGATACTGCCGGAACCGAAACCGTTGACGACAGTGCCATTTTTCGATCGGCGATCGGGTTGTCGCTATTCTGGGACAGCGCACTTGGGCCGCTTCGTCTGAACTTTGCACGGCCAATCAGCGAGGAAAGCTATGACAATACGGAAACATTTAGTCTGACGATTGATACCCGGTTCTGATGATGGCAGGGCGCGTGGATCTTCGAAATCTTGGGATCGCGATTGCGACGCTGGTTTGTTTGAACAGCGCGACTTGGGCTCAGCAGTACCCTGTATTCAAAGAGGCCTTGCCGGTTGCAACTTTGAACAGCACGCGATTGTTTACACAGTCGCTTGCCGGGCGGGCAGCGTTGAAAAAATCGCAAACGAAATCCCGGGCTTTGGCCGACGAAAACCGCGGTATCGAAGCCGATCTAGAACAAGAAGAGGTGCGGTTGACGGAACTGCGCAAGACTATTCCTGCCGAAGAATTCAGAGCGCTGGCCGAGGCCTTTGACAAAAGGGTTGTTGAAACGCGTCAGGTGCAAAATGCCAAAGCAGCCGATCTGAGCCGGGAGTTGAACACTACGCAACGCGCCTTTTCCGTGGCGGTCCAGCCGATATTAAAAGAATTGATGTCCGAAAAGGGAATTGTGTTTATTCTCAGTGAACAGGCAATCGTATTGGGTGAGCGTTCTGGCGATATCACCGAAGAGGCGCTTCGCCGTGTGGATATTAAAATCGGGACTACCCTCGAGCCTGGCAAATAGCTAGGTTGAACCAAATGAAAAAAACCGGTGCCAACGGTAGCGGAAATATGGAAAGGCAAAGTCATGGCGGACGACCAAGAGCAGCTCTATACAGCAGACATTCAGGATATCCAGCGGATGATCCCGCATCGTTATCCGTTTTTGTTTATTGACGCTGTCAAGGATATCAAACTGAACGAGAGCGCTGTCGGCATCAAAAATGTTACGTTTAACGAGCCGCATTTTCAGGGACACTTTCCCGAACGTCCGGTGATGCCCGGTGTCACAATTGTCGAAGCTATGGCACAAACAGCAGCGGTTCTGGTGGTTAAGACCATGGACATGATCGACAATAACATGCTGGTCTATTTTCTGACGCTGGATAAGTGTAAATTCCGCCATATCGTTTCGCCGGGCGACCGTTTGGAGTTGCACGTCAAAGTTATCCGTGGTCGTGGCAAGCTGTGGCGGTTTTGGGGCGAAGGCAAGGTCGACGGCAAAGTTGTGGCAGAGGCCGAGTTTGCCGCCATGATGGTTCCCCCAGAAGAGGCATAGCCGTCGATGACGATCCATGAAACAGCCATAATTCACACGTCTGCCGTGGTGGAAAGCGGTGCCATAATTGGCGCGGGCTGCCGGCTTGGGGCGTTTTGTAGTGTTGGACCCGAGGTCACTCTGGGCGCGGGCGTCGAGCTGAAATCGCATGTAGCGGTCGAGGGCTGGACAGACATTGGTGATCACACGGTGATCTTTCCGTTCTCATCCATTGGCCATATTCCCCAAGATCTGAAATTCGGCGGCGAACGGACCAAGTTGGAGATCGGCGCGCGCAATCGCATTCGCGAGTACGTCACGATGAACCCGGGAACAGACGGCGGCGGTGGCTTAACCAAAGTTGGTGACGACAATCTGTTTATGGTTGGTGTCCATGTCGGGCACGACTGCATTTTGGGCAATAATATTGTCATGGCCAATAACGCGTCACTTGGTGGCCATTGTCTGGTTTCGGATAATGTGGTGATTGGGGCCCTTGCAGGCGTGCATCAATTCTGTCGCATCGGCCGCGGCGCCATGATCGGTGGGCTGGCGGCAGTGGTTGCCGATGTAATCCCTTTTGGTACAGTCGTCGGAAAGCGGGCATCGCTTGAAGCATTGAACCTTGTTGGGCTAAAGCGGCGCGGCGCCGACAAGTCTGATATGCAAGGGCTTCGCGCTGCATTCAAAGAGCTGTTTTTTGGCGACGGCGTGCTCCGTGACAAGGCCGAAACCTTGCGGGCCACATCGCATGACAATCCATTGGTCGAAGAGGTTCTGGACTTTATCCTATCTGAAAGTGGCCGCTCATTCAGCACGCCTTCCGAGAGTTGACAGGATGTCTGATCTGCGCGGTTCTCAAATGTCTGCCGGTCTGGCAATTATGGCCGGTAGCGGAGACTTGCCGCGTTTGCTAGCGGAACACTGCCACAAAAATTCTGTGCCATATGTTGTTATCAGTTTCCCAGGATCGCCGCTTGACTGGATTGATGATCATCCGTCAGAGCCGGTCAAGTTTGAGAAATTTGGACATATTTTCAAGGTTTTGCGTGAACATGACTGTGATCGGGTTGTCTTTGCCGGTGGCATGGCGCGCCCACGTCTAAATCCGACCCGGTTTGATCGAAAATTCCTGTCTGTGGCCCCGACCTTGCTGTCGGCGCTCAAAGGTGGCGATGACGCAGCCCTGCGCGCAATTTCCAAAGTAATCGAGGATGAAGGCTTCAAGGTAATCTCTGCGCATAGCGTTCTAGATCATCTGATTGCCGAAAAGGGCGTGTTGACCAAATTGTTGCCAAGCGATCAGGATCGTGCAGACGCAGCACGCGCGGTCGCGATTGTTGAGGCTTTGGGCGCTGTCGATGTCGGGCAGGGTGCTGTTGTTGCACAGGGCATCTGTCTGGCCGTAGAGAGTATTCAAGGCACAGATCGAATGCTCCGGTTCGTAGCGGAAACTGCCGATGGGTTTCGCACCGATCCCGACGGGGGGCGTGGTGTTTTGTACAAAGGCATCAAACCGCACCAAGACGCCCGGCTTGACGTGCCGACCATTGGTCCACAGACAATCAAAGCCGCAGCCAAGGCTGGATTGGCGGGAATTGTCGTACAGGCCGGTGCAATTCAAGTTCTGGACCGGCAAAACACAATTGATTTAGCCGATCGTTTGGGTCTGTTTTTATGGGCGCGTGCGAATGGCGAGCCGGTGTCGTGAGCAGACCCCTGAAAGTTTATTTGATTGCTGGCGAGCCGTCTGGCGACAGTCTGGGGGCTGATCTGATGTCCGGTCTGCGTGCATGCAGCGACGTGGACGTGATATTTTCGGGCATTGGTGGGCCTTTGATGTCGGCGCAAGGGCTTGCATCGTTGTTTCCAATGGCTGATCTGTCGATCATGGGATTGGTCGAGGTTTTGCCAAAAATACCCAAGCTTTTGCGACGGATGCGGCAAGCCGTGGATCAGGTTTTGCTGGAAAAACCGGATGTACTGATCACCATCGACAGCCCTGATTTTTGCCTGCGTGTGGCGGGCCGTGTCAAAGCTGCAGCGCCAGAATTGAAGACAATTCACTATGTCGCCCCGTCGGTTTGGGGATGGCGGCCAGAGCGGGCCGAAAAAATGGCCAAAGTTATTGATCATGTCTTGGCGTTGTTGCCCTTTGAACCGCCCTATATGGAACGCGCGGGAATGACCTGCGATTTTGTCGGCCATCCGGCGGCGATGGCCCCGATTGCTACGGCCAGTCAAATCCACCAACTGCGCGACGAACTGGACCTTGGCGATGCGCAGGTTATAACCCTGTTGCCCGGATCGCGTGCGGGCGAAATCAAGCGCATGTCGCCGGTGATCCGCGATGTATTGCAATCGGTCCATGCGGCCAATCCCGATATCCGCTTTGTCCTGCCGGCGGCGGCAGCCGTTGCCAATATGGTGCGCCGTGACGTTGCCACTTGGCCAATACAACCGACGATCTTGGACCCCACTGGCCATGATCCCGACACAGCAGAGATGCGCAAGCGTGCGGTGTTTGCCATGAGCGTTTTGGCCGTGGCCACATCGGGTACGGTTTCGCTGGAACTTGCAGGCCAAAGCTGTCCGATGGTGATCGCCTATCAGGCGAACTGGATGACGACGCGAATGGTCAAGAAACTGGCGCTGATCGACACGGCCAATTTGATCAACATTGTCACCGATACCCGTGTTGTGCCCGAGTTTCTGTTCGAGCGCTGTCGGGCTGATCTGATTTCCGGGGCCGTGACCGAGTTGCTTCGAAAACCCGACATGCGGGCCGCACAAGTGGCCGCCTGCAAAGCAACAATGACCCAATTGGGACGCGATGATGCAACCGCGAACCATCGTGCAGCGCGGTCTGTTCTGAGTGCTATCGGTGCTTGACCTTGTTTGACAATTTTGCGCAGAATTGATCATGACTTTAATGGCTGACATAACCCGCGCACCGGTTGCCGTTGACCCTGCGTATACGCTGGATTTTTTGGACGGAACAGAAGATTTGTCCGCCGACGCGATCCATTTGCTCAGAGCGACAGCACAGCACAGCCCATACCTGACATCGCTGATGGCCAAAGAACGTGACTGGTTGCTTTGGGCGTTCAGTACGGACACCGCCGGCTTGATGGATCAGATACTGGACGCGGTCGATATGACGTCCGAGGCCACACTCAGCTCCAGCTTGCGACAGGCCAAACGCCGCGTTGCTCTGCTGGCGGCGCTGTGTGATCTGGGCGGGGTTTGGTCGCTTCAACAGGTCACGGCTGCATTGACCCGGTTGGCGGATTTTGCGGTTCACACATCGCTCAGAACCCTTGTTGCGCTGGATGTTAAGGCTGGACGGCTGCCGGCCGAGGCTCTGGATGATCCCGAGAACTGTGGTGGCATATTTGTGCTGGCAATGGGCAAGATGGGCGCGCGTGAGTTGAATTATTCGTCAGACATCGATCTGATCGTGTTGTTTAACAATGCCCGGTTTCAACCCGACGATGTGATGACCGTGCGCAGTGTTTTTATCAAGACCGTGCGCAAGATGACCCGCATCCTGTCCGACATCACGGCAGAGGGCTATGTCTTTCGCACCGATCTGCGTTTGCGTCCCAACCCGTCGGTGACACCGGTCTGTTTTGCCGCCGACGCGGCATTGCGATATTACGAGAGCATGGGGCGAACCTGGGAACGCGCGGCATTTATCAAGGCGCGTGTCTGTGCCGGAGATGCCGCCGCAGGAGCGGAATTTCTGGATGAATTAAAGCCGTTTATCTGGCGCAAACATCTGGATTTCGCCGCTGTACGCGATGCCCATGACATGCAAACAAAAATCAGAGAGCACAAGGGTTTGAAAGGCAAGATCAGCCTTTTGGGACACGATCTGAAACTCGGGCGTGGTGGCATCCGGGAGATCGAGTTTTTTGCCCAGACAAGACAGCTAATTGCCGGCGGGCGTGATGTTGAATTGCGCGACAGAGGAACGGTTAAAACACTGACAGATTTGGCGGCAAAAGGCTGGATCGAACCTGACATAGCAACGCAGTTGATCACAGCATATGAATGGCTGCGCGGGCTGGAACATCGCGTGCAAATGATCAACGATGCCCAGACCCAGCATTTGCCGGCGTCCGATGACAAGCTTGCCGCCATTGCCACCTTTTCCGGATACGCGGAGTACGCGGCTTTTTCGCACGAAGCGCTTTCTCTTCTGGAACGGGTTCACGCGCTGACCGAGAGCTTTTTTGCCCCCGATGAGCAGCAAGAACAGCCCTTGGAATTGTCGGAAGCCGATCTCGGTATTGTGGACCAATGGTACAGGCTGCCCGCTTTGCGATCTCGACGCGCTGTGGAAATTTTTGAGCGGTTGAAGCCGGCCTTGTTGGCAAAACTTACTTCGTCGGGCGGTGGCCACGAAGCTATTTCCGAATTTGACAGGTTTATCAGCCGCCTGCCTGCGGGGGTTCAGCTGTTTTCGCTGTTTGAATCCAATCCGCAAATATTGGATCTGTTGGCGCAGATATGTACAACATCGCCCAGCCTGTCGGCGTATCTGGGACGCAACGCCAATGTGTTGGACGCGGTTGTTACGGGCGGTTTTTTTGAACCACTGCCCGATCGCGCGGCGCTGGTATTAAGCCTGAAAACCACTGTTTTGTCCGAACCTGATTATGAGGATCAACTGATCGCGGCGCGGCGCTGGCAAAAGGAGCGCCATTTCAGGATAGGTGTTTTGCAGCTGCGTGGACTGGCCAGTTCAACCGAGACCGCAAAGTCATATTCCGATTTGGCCAGCGCCTGTCTAGAAGTGATCATCCCGGTTTTCCATGTTGAGTTTGCCCGTAAATACGGCGATGTCCCGGGCAGTGGTATTGCGGTGTTGGCTATGGGAAAACTGGGGTCTGACGAAATGACACCGACGTCTGATCTGGACCTGATACTGGTCTATGATCCGGCGGGACAGATTGCATCGGACGGTCCCAAAGAGTTGGCCGTGACCACATATTTCTCGCGATTTACCCACGGTATGATCACGGCCCTCTCGTCGCAAATGGGCACATTTGGCCGTTTGTACGAAGTCGATATGCGATTGCGACCCTCGGGGCGCAGCGGTCCGGTTGCAACAAGCCTCAAAGCCTTTGAGGACTATCAGGAACACCAGGCCTGGACTTGGGAGCATCTTGCATTGACGCGGGCGCAGTTCGTCGCGGGCGACAAGGTGGTCGGAGCCAAAGTACAGGCAATCCGGAAACGGATTATTGAGCGTGATCGCGACCGCGTGGCGGTGGCGGATGATGTGCTGGAAATGCGCCAACGGATCGCCAAGGGCAAGGCGTCCACAACGCCGGCCTGGGACATTAAATCGCGGGCGGGCGGCATGCTGGATATTGAGCTGATGGCCCAAAGTGTTGGTCTGCTGAGTAAATCACTGACGCGCAAACCATCTGATCAGCTGTCGGATGCGGCCTTGGCCGGATTGATTTCCCAAGCCGACGCAGATGTGCTGTGTGCGGCGCATGTGGTCTTCAAAACCTACCAGTCGGATTTGCGGCTGTTATTGGAAGAGGGCCGAACGCCCGACGAGTTGGGGCAGGGTGGTTGCGGTTTCCTGTTGGGGGCGTTGGATGCGGACTCTTTGTCGGATTTACAGGAAAAGTTCGAAAATACCGCAAAAGACTGCGCAAATCGCATAGACAGACAGCTCAAATCCCTATCCAAGTCAACGCGTAGCTCGAACAAGGCAATGTGACATGGCACAGACATATTTGGACATAGACGCGCGCGGTGTCATCCACGAGGCGTATCGCATTGAAGGCATAACCCAACCGGAGTGCCGCTCGATTTTTCTCGACTGGGCGATGTTCGCGCCAGACAATGTGCCGGTGGCCCAGTGTCTGGAAACCTTTATGCAGGTCTACGGGACGCAAAACCCCGATCATCCAATGACCCAAGTGATCCAGCTCGGCTTGTCGCAATCGACAGTTAAAAAGGGCCGTCGCGGCGGGCGGGCGGCGCGCACACCGCGCGAATAAACTGGTCAGCGTTTACGCCTGAACCGGCGTTAGTCCGATAGCGCATCGAGAATGCGTGCCCAACTGCGGATGCCCTTGTGAAAGGACCGCAGGTCATATTTCTCATTCGGGCTGTGAATACTGTCGTCATCCTGAGCAAAGCCAATGAGCATGGATTGCATGCCAACGATGTCTTGAAAAAATCCGGCAATGGGGATCGAGCCACCGCAGCCGGCAAAAACACCTGATTTGCCCCATTCATTGGACAGGGCTGTGCGGGCCTTTTCGAATGCCGGATTGTCAATTTCCATCGTTGCCGCCATGGTTCCGCTCTCAGAGCTAAACTGTGCAGTACAGTCCGCTGGCAGATGCGCGCGGATATGAGCGCGAAACGCGTTGCGAATGAGTTCGGGGTTCTGGGTTCCAACCAAGCGGAAACTGATTTTGGCATTGGCTTGGCTTGGCAGGACGGTTTTGAAACCCTCGCCGGTATAGCCGCCCCAAATCCCGTTAACTTCGCATGTTGGCCGCGACCAGATTTGCTCCAGAATAGAGCGGTCTTGCTCGCCCACAGCCGTGCTCAGCCCGACCTCGCCCAAGAAAGCTTGACCATTAAAATTCAAACTGTCCCACTGTTCCATGACATTGGCAGGCATTTCCGGCACGCCGTCGTAAAACCCGTTCAGCGTAACCCGGCCATTGTCATGCAACGCCGCCAGCGCCCTGGTCATGACATGGATCGGATTTGCCGACGGGCCGCCATACATGCCGGAATGCAAATCCTTGGAGGGACCCGTGATCGTGAACTCTTCTTTCACCATGCCGCGCAGCATCGTTACAATGGTCGGCGTATCGGGGTCCACCATTCCGGTGTCACAGATGAGCGCAACATCAGCGCGCAACTCGTCTGCATTGGCTTCCATAAAGGGGACCAGCGATGGCGATCCGCTTTCTTCTTCGCCCTCGAACAGAAACGAGATTTTGGTTGGCAGGCTGCCGGTTACGGCTTTCCAGGCGCGGCAGGCTTCGACAAAGGTCATCAACTGGCCCTTGTCGTCGGATGCTCCGCGACCCCGAATAACCGGACCGTTTGGCGTGTCTTCTATCGCAGGTTCAAACGGCGGCTGGTCCCACAGGTTCAACGGGTCAACCGGTTGCACGTCGTAATGCCCGTAAAACAGAACATGCGTTCCTGTTCCGGCGCCGTGCCCGACAACCATCGGATGGCCCGGTGTTTCGCGACTTTCGATGTCAAACCCGATCGAGCTTAAATCCGCAACCAACCAGTCAGCGGCGCGTTTGCATTCGTCGGCATAGGCCGGATCAGTCGAAACGCTTTCGATCCTAAGCAGGTCGAGCAGGCGGTCGGTGGCATTGTCAAGATTGGCATCGATATGGTCGAGAACGGCAGAGAGTGTCATCACGGATCCTATTGAAAGATTTCTTGCATGGCCTGCATGATTGGGCCCATGTTGCTCATAATCAGCGACATGATTTCTGGCTGTTGTTTTTCCAGCAGTTGCGGCATTTTGGACATCACCGCCCGACCGTCGGGTGTCAGATAAAAGGCGTGCAAGGCCTTTAGTTCATTCAAAGTATAAATTTCAGCCATGACCGGACCCTGATTGGCCATTAAACCCAACAGAGGTTCGGCAAAATTGTCGTGATAGACGGATCGAAGCTTGGCTATCTGCGCGTCAGTCACTGTTTTACCCGACGAGGTAAATCCCTGGACCATTGGTTTCCACATCTGGTCGATCAGCGCATCGATATCCATGTCCGCAGCTGCCATTGCCGCATAATCGTTCGCAATAGCCAAACGCTGGTCATAGTCATCGGCGATAGATGCGGTGCCAAAAGCAAAAGCCGAAACTAAAAGGAATATCGCACATGTCGCGCTGTGTAATCTGGTCATAGCGTGCTCCACTCAAAATGATAATACATCAAGTTTGATCGTAATTGTCCGAAACTACAAGCCTATCTGGTGATCCAGCCACCGCCGAAAATCCGTGTTCCGTCCAGATCGTAGAACACACAGGCCTGTCCGGGGGCAACGCCTTCCTCGGCAACAAGCAGTTCGACCGTTGCTGTTGTCGGGCTTGTCGGGCGCACAATTGCGTCTTTGGGCGGACGCGTAGAGCGCACCCGAACTGCCACCGTTCTCTCGGCTTGGGCGTCGAATGGCTCGTCACCCAACCAGTTGATTTCCTTGATGTTGATCACACGGGTTGCCAGCGCCTCTTTGGGGCCAACAATGACCTGGTGCGTGTCGGGGTCCAACTTTATCACAAACAGCGGATCACCGCCGCCGATGCCAAGCCCGCGGCGTTGGCCAACAGTATAGTTGATGACACCGTTATGCGTGCCCAATACCCGTCCGTCCATATGTACAATGTCACCGGCCTCGATCGCACCGGGGCGCAATTTTTCGATCACAGCAGCGTAGGACCCGTTGGGCACAAAACAGATGTCCTGACTGTCTGGCTTGTCGGCGACAGGAAGGCCGAATTTTTGGGCCAACGCGCGCGTCTCCGCCTTGGAATGCAGGTGTCCCAGGGGAAAACGCAGATATTCCAACTGGTCCTGTTTGGTCGAAAACAGGAAATAGGACTGGTCGCGGTTCTGGTCTGCGGCCTTGTGCAGTTCGGCTTTTTGTGGGCCGATCTTGCGCTGGATATAGTGTCCGGTCGCCATACAGTCGGCCTCCAGTTCTTTGGCTGTTTCCAACAGGTCGCGAAACTTTACCCGCTCGTTGCACCGGATGCACGGAACCGGTGTGGCTCCGGCCAGATAGCTGTCGGCAAATTCGTCAATGACGCTTTCTTTGAACCGGTTTTCATAGTCTAGAACATAGTGGGGAAACCCCATTTCCTCGGCCACGCGGCGGGCATCATGGATGTCACGCCCGGCACAGCACGCGCCCTTTTTGGCCAAAGCCGCACCGTGGTCATAAAGCTGCAACGTCACACCAACGACGTCATATCCTTCGGACGCCAGTTGGGCTGCCACGACGGAACTGTCGACGCCCCCGGACATAGCGACAAGCACACGGGTATCCTTGGGGTCTTTTGCAAAACCCATTGAATTCAATTTCGGTGGTGTATCGAGCGGCATTACGGTCTCCTTGTTAGGTCGCAATATAGTAAAAGTCTAACTACTCTCAAGCCCCCGTTTTAAGCGCCGTTAAGGAACATGGCCCATTCTGACCAAATAGAAGGTGAAAGGTGTATGCCATGTATCTCAAGAAAGAACGCGGGCCAATCCAGGTGGAACTGCCTGACGGTACGAAACTGAACCGTTCGGATCTGCCACCCCGAGACACGGTGCGGTGGGTGGCGCGTAGAAAGTTGGCCGTTGTTCAGGCGGTCTTTAGTGGCCTTATTTCAGGGCGAGAGGCCTGCGAGATGTATAATCTGTCCGACGAAGAGCTTGAAATCTGGTGCAGGTCTGCCCGCATGCACGGAACAAGTGGTTTGAAAGTCACCACGATACAACGCTATAGACAACCTTAGGTTGTTGGAATATCCTTTTTTTATGCGTCCGTAACGTCTGATTAACCATTGTTCTTCAGACTGAAGTCAAAGGGGTAACTAATTTCGGAGATTACTTATGCGTGTATTGCTAGTAGAGGATGACCCAACAACGTCAAAGAGCATCGAAATGATGTTGACCAACGCCAACTTCAACGTCTATGCGACAGATCTTGGCGAAGAGGGTATCGATCTGGCTAAACTGTATGACTATGATCTTATCCTTCTTGACCTGAATCTCCCGGATATGGACGGCCATGAAGTGCTGCGTCAACTGCGCGTTTCAAAAGTACAGACGCCAATTTTAATCTTATCGGGCAACGATGCTGTAGAGGATAAAGTCAAAGGTTTCGGATTTGGAGCTGATGATTATTTGACGAAACCTTTTCACCGCGAAGAATTGGTGGCCCGCATACATGCGATTGTCCGTCGGTCCAAGGGTCACGCACAGGCAGTTATCGAAACAGGCCGCATCAATGTCAATCTGGATGCCAAAACTGTCGATGTTCTGGGCATTCCGGTTCATTTGACCGGCAAAGAATACCAAATGCTGGAATTATTGTCTCTGCGCAAAGGCACAACATTGACAAAAGAGATGTTCCTCAACCACTTATATGGTGGCATGGACGAACCGGAACTAAAAATTATCGACGTCTTTATATGTAAACTGCGTAAAAAACTGTCCGAGGCCACAGGCGGTGACAACTATATCGAAACTGTTTGGGGGCGCGGCTATGTCCTGCGCGATCCGTTGCCAACAGAAAATGAACATTTGGCAGCAACAGCCTAGACGGGATAAAATTAACGCTGGACGGTAACATTCAGTGCGCTTAAATCTTGATCAACTTTCAAGATAACGGGCCGCACAGAATGTCACAAACAACTCCGGTAACGTCCCTGTCGCGCGACGAGGCTGTTCAGGAACTTGAACGGCTCCGGTCGCTGCTTCGGAATGCAAATCGCAAGTATTATACAGACGATGCGCCGGATATATCGGATGCTGAATATGATGTGGCAAAACGCCGGAACCTTGCGATCGAAGCCAGGTTTCCGCATCTAAAACACAGTGACAGCCCGTCTGATCAGGTCGGCGCGCCTGTGTCCGATGGCTTTACCAAAATTCAACATTCCGTACGGATGCTGTCGTTGGGAAATGCCTTTACTGTAGATGATGTCACTGAATTTGATGCAAGGATTCGAAAATTTCTCGGGCTGGGCGACGGTCCCTTGCTGGGTTATATGGCCGAGCCCAAAATTGACGGACTGTCGCTGTCACTGCGCTATGAAGATGGTGAACTGGTGTCTGCCGCAACGCGTGGCGACGGTGAAACCGGCGAGAATGTGACCGAAAACGCCTTGATGATTGCGGATATTCCACGCTCGCTGATCGGTGCACCATCTGTGCTGGAAGTGCGCGGCGAAGTCTATATGGCCTTGTCGGATTTCGAAGATCTCAATCGCCGTCAGCGCGAAACAGATCAAAAGGAGTTCGCAAACCCGCGCAATGCCGCCGCGGGCTCATTGCGCCAGTTGGACGTGACCGTGACCCGGGATCGGCCCTTGCGGTTTTTTGCCTATGCTTGGGGTGAATTGTCGGAGCCTTTGGCAGATAGCCAGTCCGACGCGATCCTGCGATTGGCAAAACTGGGTTTTAAAATCAATGAGCTATCGGTCTTGTGTGACGGGCCCGCGGCGATGATCGCTCACTACACTCATATCGAAGAGCGCCGCGCGTTTCTGGGTTATGATATTGATGGCGTCGTCTACAAAGTTGATGACTTGTCGTTGCAATCAAGGTTGGGTTTCAGGTCGACGACACCCCGATGGGCCATTGCCCATAAATTTCCGGCGGAAATCGCACATACGGTTTTGGAAGCTATCGAAATTCAAGTCGGGCGTACCGGGGCGCTGTCACCTGTGGCGCGGTTGCGTCCGGTGACGGTTGGCGGCGTTGTGGTGTCCAATGCAACTTTGCACAACCAAGACTATATTCAAGGACGGGATTCCAAAGGCAACCCGATCCGAGAGGGCCGCGACTTTCGCGAAGGCGACTGGGTCGAGATTTACCGCGCCGGTGACGTGATCCCAAAAGTCCGCGATATAGACCTGTCCAAGCGCGATCAAAACAGCGAACCCTATGTCTTTCCGGACACTTGCCCGCAATGCAAGTCGCCGGCGATAAGAGAAGAAGGCGACAGTGTGGTGCGCTGTACCGGCGGTATGATTTGTCCTGCACAAGCCGTTGAAAAATTGAAACATTTCGTCGCAAGAGGCGCGTTTGACATAGACGGGCTGGGCGCGAAACAGATCGAGAGTTTTTTCAATGACCCGGATTTGCCGATCCGTGAGCCTGCAGACATCTTTTCACTTCAGAACCGCGATTTGCAAAACTTTGGCAAGTTGAAGAACCGCGATGGCTGGGGTGCAAGGTCGGTTGAAAACCTGTTTCAAGCGATTGAAGATAAACGTGAAATTCCCCTCAACCGGCTGATCTTTGGTCTTGGTATCCGCCATGTTGGCGACAGCTCAGGAACTTTGCTTGCCAATCATTTTGGCACTTGGGCGGCGTTGATTGCGGTTGTGGATGCGGCCGGTGCGCATTCTGGTCCACAATGGGACGCGCTGTTGTCTATTGATGGCGTCGGGCCGGTTATGGCGTCGACACTGGTTGATACGTTTCACAATGCAGATACGCGCAGCGCCATTGACAGGCTGGTTGATCATCTAAAGGTTCAAACCGCCGCTGTTCCGTTGACCAGTGACAGCCCCGTTGTCGGCAAAATAGTTGTCTTTACCGGATCGCTGGAACTGATGACCCGTGCAGAGGCCAAAGCGAGGGCAGAAACCTTGGGCGCAAAAGTATCCGGTTCGGTTTCTGCGAAAACCGATATTGTCGTTGCCGGCCCAGGTGCAGGGTCAAAAGCCAAAAAGGCCTCCGAATTGGGGGTTTTGATCCTGTCAGAGGCCGAATGGCTTGATTTAATCGCCACAAAGGTTTGATATGACGCGATGAGCATTCGCCCAGAAATTCTGTTTCCACTGTTTGCAGATTTGTCCTCTTTGCCGGGGGTCGGGCCGAAAACTGTCCAAAAATTTTCCCAGATGCATGTGGATCAACCGCGCGATTTGCTGTTTGCGCTCCCGCACAGCGTGATTGACCGCAGAACGGTTGACACCGTCGCGGGTGCGGCGCCAAACGATGTGGTCACCGTCGAGGTAGAGGTGGGGATGCACCAACCCAATGCGGTCAAAGGCCGTCCGTACCGCGTGACCGTTAACGATGCCAAGACCAGTTTTCAACTGGTGTTCTTTCATGCCCGTGAAGATTGGCTGCGCAACAAATTACCGTCGGGTCAGCGGCGGATTGTGTCGGGAAAAGTCGAATTGTTCGATGGCTTGGCCCAGATGGTCCATCCCGACTATATCCTGCAACCCGACCAAGCGGATGCCATCCCGCGTTTTGAGCCGGTCTATCCACTGACGGCGGGGGTCACTGCCGGTCTGATGACAAAGGCGGTTGCCGGCGCGTTGGACCGTGCAGTCCCGTTGGCCGAGTGGATCCATCCGCAAATCATCGACAAAAACCAGTGGCCAAGCTGGCGTGAGGCGCTGGATCTGGCGCATGCCCCGCAATCTGTGTCCGATGTTTTACCCCTGGCCAAACCGCGCGAACGTCTGGCTTATGACGAGTTGTTTGCGCATCAAGTCACATTGGCGATTGCCAGGATGCGCCGGCGTCGTAAGCGGGGTGTTTCAACCCAATCCGACGGTCGATTGCAGGCCAAGGTCCGGGCGGCCTTACCCTATCAGGCAACGGATGCTCAGGATCGGTCGGTGACGGAAATACTTGCCGATATGGCCTCTGACCAACGCATGAACAGACTGCTGCAAGGTGATGTTGGGGCAGGGAAAACTCTGGTTGCGTTTCTAGCAATGTTGACCGCAGTAGAGGCCGGTGGTCAGGCCGTTTTGATGGCTCCAACAGAAATTTTGGCGCGCCAGCACTTGGCCTCTTTGCGACCGTTGGCAGAACAGGCCGGCGTGGTACTGGAAATATTGACCGGTCGCGACAAGGGCCGTGACCGTGCGCAAAAATTGTCGGCGCTGGCGGAAAACAACATCCATATTCTGGTCGGGACACATGCCGTATTTCAAGCAGATGTCGACTTTGCAGATTTAAGGGTGGCAATTGTAGACGAACAACATCGGTTTGGTGTGCGCCAACGCATGGCGTTGGGGGCGAAAAATACCGCCGTAGATATTTTGGTCATGACGGCAACGCCGATCCCAAGGTCGCTGACCTTGGCGCAGTTTGGCGATATGGATGTATCGGTGTTGGATGAAAAACCGCCGGGCCGCAAACCAATTACCACAGCACTGGTGCCCGACACGCGTCTGGACGAGGTGATCGAGCGTATGCGTGCAGCCGTTGCTCAGGGGCGGCAGGCGTATTGGGTCTGTCCTTTGGTCGACGAGAGTGAAAGTGTTGATTTGGCAGCGGCAACAGAACGGTTTCGTCTGCTCAATGCCGCGTTTGGTGACGGGATTGTTGGTCTGGTGCATGGACAAATGCCTAATGCCGAGAAAGACGCGGCAATGGCACGGTTCGAGCGTGGCGAGACCAAGGTTTTGGTGGCGACCACGGTGATCGAGGTCGGCGTTGATGTGCCGAACGCGACCATTATGGTGGTCGAGAGGGCGGATCATTTTGGCCTGTCGCAGTTGCACCAGCTCAGAGGCAGGGTCGGGCGCGGAGATCAGGCGTCGACCTGTTTGTTGCTGTATTCGGCGCCGCTGGGAGAAACCGCGCGGGCGCGTTTGTCGATCATGCGCGAAACCGAAGATGGATTTAAAATAGCCGAGGAAGACCTGCGAATTCGGGGCGCGGGCGATGTTTTGGGTTTGGCTCAATCGGGATTGCCGCGGTTTCAAGTGGCCGATCTGGAGCACCAGCTATACTTGCAGAAACAAGCGCATGACGATGCCAAACTGTTATTGGCGCAGGACGAAACCTTAATATCCGAGCGAGGTCAGGCGGTGCGGACACTTTTGTACCTAATGCGTCAAGACCAGGGTATTCGTTTATTATCAGTCGGTTAGATGTTTTATCGTCACGACGAGTTCCCTTTTGTTCACTAATGTTCTCATAAAGTTCTTTACAGAGCGAATCAATTGTGGAACAAAAGGTAAACATACAGACCGATATCCGAAGGAGACACAATGATGAAACCCGTTTTTGACCTGATTATGCGCTCGCCGAAATCGGCGGTGGAAGACCTTGTCGGACTGACAGCCATTTTTGTCATGTTTATCGTGGGATTGCATATCCCGTCTGTGCTGTAACCTGTTTCGCCTTGGGTCGGGGAACGCCTCTTGCCGCGTTTCGTTCCGTCATGAACCCGTGCTTGCATGCCTGTGTAAATGCACGGCCATATGACCCGCCAACTTTAACACCGCACCAGCAATGGTTGCGGTGTTTTTTTATGCAGCAGATCAGGCGTCGGCGGCCAAGGTTTTCAGTGCATCGAGTGTGGCCTCAAACGCCAACAGTATCGATGCATGGCGGTTGTTATATTTCTGAGCCGGCAACAGGACTTCCAGTTCCGAAAAGGGTGCATCCGGAATGGCTTCGCCACCTTTTAACATGGCATAAAGTTGATCGCGGCCGTTTTGAATTTCTTGGGTATTGAGCCCGATGATGTTTTTACCAAGGATCGACGCCGACGTCTGACCCAGCGCACAGGCCTTAACATCTTGGCCAAACTCTGAAATCTTGCCGTCCTGAACTTTGATATCAACGGTCACCGTCGATCCACACAGCGGTGAGCGCCGCTTTGAAGTCGCATCGGGGGCCTCCAAACGCTCGGTCAACGGGATATCCGCCGCCAACGCAAGAATGCGCCTTGAGTAGAGCTTCATCATATCGTCTGTAACATCCATTGACCTGGGGCCTTTTCAGTTCCGCTTCGACTCTCTAAATAGGGTTGAAATGACAAGAGTAAAACCCAACAAGGTGTAAAATGGCGAAATTCGACATAGAGAGCTTAAAATTCGATACCAAAGGCTTGATCCCGGCCATTGCGCAACAGAACGGCACTGGCGAAGTGTTGATGATGGCGTGGATGAACCGCGCATCTTTGGCCGAAACGCTTCGAACCGGCAATGTTACGTATTGGTCGCGCTCGCGGCAGGAGTTGTGGCGAAAGGGGGCGACGTCGGGGCATGAACAACGTTTGATTTCGCTGCGCATCGACTGTGACCGCGATTGTTTGCTGGCAATTGTCGACCAAACCGGGCCCGCGTGCCATACAAACCGGCGCAGCTGTTATTTTACCGAACTGAAAGACGGTCAGGAAATCGAGCTGTCGGCACCAATGATCTAGGCCAAGCCAATCATGCCAAGCACTTGGTCTGGCGTCATACCGGCGTTGCGATAGCTTTGAATTGATCGGGCATCATCGCGTTTTGCCAGCCGCTTGCCGGCCTCGTCGCGGATCAAACGGTGGTGGTGGTAGATCGGTGTAGGCAGACCCAGCAGGGCTTGTAAAACGCGATGGATCGGAGTGGCCGGAGCCATGTCGCAGCCGCGTGTGACATGTGTGATCCCTTGGGCCGCATCATCGACAACTACGGACAGGTGATAGGACGTACCGATATCCTTGCGCGCCAAAACAATGTCGCCGCAGCGCGCAATCAAACTGTCTGCATCCAGTGCGATCTGTTGCGGTAAATCCGGCCCGGTTTCATGATACCCCATCGCCGCGATTTTGCTGGCGCCGCCCAAATAGTCGATCGCTTTGGTCATCGACAATCGTACTGCGTCGCCAGCACCCAGATCACCCATTGATCTGGGGGCACAAGTGCCGGGGTAAATTGGACCATCGGGTCCAAACGCCTGATCCACGCCTTCTTGCGGAGCACTGAGCGCGTTCGAAATGTCTTTGCGCGTGCATCGGCAAGGATAGCAGAGCCCCAGAGCAACAAGCTGGTGGATTGCGTCCTGATAGGCCGCCATCCGGTCTGATTGCCGCATGACAGGTTTGGGCCAAGTCAGGCCAAGCCAGTGCAAATCATCAAATATCGCGACTTCGTATTCGGCGCGACAGCGTGGCACATCAATATCTTCAATTCGCAACAGGAAATCGCCACCGGCATCTTTTGCGGCGTCCTGTGCGGCGTGCCAAGCGGTCAATGCCGAAAATGCATGACCGATGTGCAAAAAACCAGTTGGTGAAGGGGCAAAGCGCTGACGCATCTAGGAATTCCTGACAACTATAACGTCGGACCCGACGTTTTGGCCTTGGAAATGCGGGCCGTATTCGAGGAACATAATTTTAAATCCCGGCGCAATAGCAGGTGGAGCATCGGCGCGCGGAACGTGGTTCTTGTGACCGGTCATGGTTGCCCTGTTTCCGGGCAGCCTAGCAACCGATCATCCGCCCTGCAACCAATCTGTCCAGTCCGCTTTGGCCCGGTCAGTATAGGCTTTGTAGCGGTCTTTTCTGGCACGGCGGCCGGATTTGGCATTTTCTACAGGCGGAAACAGGCCAAAGTTTACGTTCATCGGCTGGAATGTTTTGGCAACGGCACCGCCGGAAATATGCGTGACCAATGCGCCCATAGCCGTGGTGTTTGGAGGCGTCGCCAGAAGTGTGCCCTGATGTTCTGCCACCGCCATACGTCCGGCGAGCAAACCCATAGCTGCACTTTCAACATAGCCTTCGACACCAGTAATTTGGCCGGCAAACCGGATATGGGGCGCAGACTTTAGGCGCATCTGCGCGTCCAGCAACAACGGCGAGTTTATAAACGTGTTGCGGTGTATCCCACCCAAACGGGCAAAGTTCGCATTTTCCAAACCGGGGATCATGGCCAGAACCCGCGCCTGTTCGCCGTATTTCATTTTGGTCTGAAAACCGACGATATTAAACAAAGTTCCAAGCGCGTTGTCGCGACGCAATTGCACAACCGCGTGCGCCTTGATGTCGGGCTGGTGCGGATTGGTCAGACCCACGGGTTTCATCGGTCCCCAGCGCAGGGTTTCGCGACCGCGTTCGGCCATAACCTCGATGGGTAGACATCCGTCGAAATAGGGCGTGTCTTTCTCCCAATCTTTGAATTCTGTCTTTTCGGCGGCCAACAACGCGTCGATGAACGCTTCGTATTGATCCTTGTCCATCGGGCAGTTCAAATAGGCGGTACGCTCTTCTTCTGTTTCGCCTTTGTCATAGCGGGACTGAAACCAGGCTTTGTCCATGTCGATGCTATCTGCATAAACAATAGGTGCAATCGCATCAAAAAACGCCAAAGCGTCTTGGTCGGTTTGCGCCAGAATGCTTTCGGCCATGGATTGCGACGTCAGCGGGCCAGTTGCTATGATAACGCGTTTCCAGTCGGACGGCGGCAGGCCCGTAACCTCGCCGCGTTCAATCGAAATCAGCGGATGCGATGTCAACTTGGCTGTAACGGCGGCTGAAAACGCATCGCGGTCCACGGCCAGCGCACTGCCTGCCGGCAAGCTGTGTTTGGCGCCCATGTCCATAATAATGCTGTTGGCTGCACGCATTTCCCAGTGCAACAGTCCCACGGCGTTGGCCTCGTCGTCGTCGGAGCGAAAAGAGTTGGAACACACCAACTCGGCCAGTCCCTCGGTCTGATGAGCAAAGGTTTTTACGGTTGGTCGCATTTCATGCAGCACAACAGGAATGCCAGCGTCGGCGATTTGCCAAGCTGCCTCGGAGCCGGCCATGCCGCCACCGATGATATGGATGGGATCAGTCATGGACGCGATTTAAGCTCCAACGGTGCAAAAGGAAAGGGGCCAGTTAAGGCCCCTTTGATTAATTGTGATGTTTGTCTTGGATTATTCCGGCGCAGTATCCGGGCTTGTATCCGGGCTTGTATCGGGCGCAGCGTCTGGCGCGTCGGGATCGGTCGCGTCGTCCCCGTCGGATTGATCAGCGATATAGGCTACTGACACGACCTCTTCTTTGGCACCGACATTGAACACAGTTACACCAGATGATGCGCGTCCCTGTCTGGATATTTGGCCGACAGGACACCGGATGGACTGGCCGGTTGATGTGGCCAGCATGATCTGATCATCGTCTTCAACCGTAAATGTTGCCACAATCTTGTCGCCACGCCGTGACAGGTTGGCCGCCGCAACACCTTGACCACCGCGTCCGGAAACGCGGTATTCATGTGCAGACGAGCGTTTGCCAAAACCACCGACAGTTATTGTCAGGATCCACTGTTCCAATGCTCCCAGCTCGGCGTAACGTTCTTGGGAGAGTGCTTCGCCTGCTTCATCGTCTTGGGCGCCGGTGTCTTCACCGGTGACTGCGCGCCGCATTTTGAAATAGGCGTTGCGCTCTTCGGCTGTCGCATCAACATGACGAATAACCGACATCGAAACAATGTTGTCGCCTTCGGCCAGCCGGATACCCCTGACACCTGTGGAATCGCGTCCCTTGAACACCCGAACATCTGTGACCGGGAACCGAATTGCCTTGCCCAGTGCTGTGGTTAGCAGGAAATCATCCATTTCGGTGGCAATACGCACGTTCACAATGGAAACACCTTCGGGCAGTTTCATCGCAATTTTACCGTTCGACTTCACATTGGTGAAATCTGACAGCGCATTGCGCCGAACAGAGCCTTGGGAGTTGGCGAAAACAATATTCAGATCGCCCCAATCCTCTTCTGGAGCGTCCACCGGCATGATAGCAGCAATAGAGACACCCGGTTCCATCGGCAGGATATTGACGATAGCCTTGCCCTTGGCATTGCGTCCGCCTATGGGGAGGCGCCAAGTCTTGAGCTTGTAGACCATGCCGTCGGTTGAGAAAAACAATAACGGCGTGTGGGTATTGGCAACGAACAGGTTTGTGACAAAATCCTGGTCTTTGGTCGACATGCCCTGCAGGCCCTTGCCACCTCGTTTTTGTTCCCGAAATTCGGCCAGATTGGTGCGCTTGATGTAACCCGAGTTGGTCACAGTAACGACCATATCTTCGCGCTCAATCAGGTCTTCGTCGTCCATATCTCCGGTGAATTCGAGGATTTTTGACCGACGTGGCACGGCAAACATTTCGCGTACTTCGCGCAGTTCGTCCGAGATAATCGACATGATCCGCTCACGCGACCGCAAGATATCCAGGTAATCCTTGATCTTACCTGCCAGCTCCTGCAACTCGTCGGTGACTTCGCGAACACCCATTGCCGTCAGACGTTGCAAACGCAGCTCCAGAATGGCGCGGGCTTGGGTTTCTGACAGGTTATAGGTGCCGTCATCGTTGATTGTATGGCTGGGATCGTCGATCAGCTTGATATAATCTACCAAATTTTGCGCAGGCCAGCGCCGTGTTTTAAGTTTTTCGCGTGCCTCTGCCGGGTCGTTTGACGATCTTATCGTTGCAACAATCTCGTCGACGTTTGAAACCGCAACAGCCAAGCCACACAGGATATGACTGCGTTCGCGCGCCTTGCGTAACTCAAAGGCGGTGCGACGCGCGACAACTTCTTCGCGAAACACAATAAAACTCGACAGGAATTTGTGCAGGTTCAACTGTTCGGGTCGTCCACCGTTCAACGCCAGCATGTTACAGCCAAAACTGGTCTGCATCGGTGTGAACCGGAACAACTGGTTCAGGACAACTTCTGCGGTTGCATCGCGTTTCAGCTCGACCACGACCCGCACTCCGACGCGGTCGCTCTCGTCCTGTACGTGTGAAATACCCTCGATTTTTTTGTCTCGCGCCATCTCGGCAATCCGCTCGATCATGGTGGACTTGTTCACCTGATAGGGGATTTCATCGATTACGATGGCATAGCGATCCTTGCGGATTTCCTCGATCCTTGTCTTGGACCGGATTATGACGCTGCCGCGACCCTCGGTATAGGCTTTGTAGGCGCCGGACCGGCCAAGAATAAGCCCGCCAGTGGGGAAATCGGGGGCAGGGATGTAGTCCATCAACGCCACGCTATCCAAATCCGGATCGTCGATCAGCGCCAGCGTCGCATCAATCACCTCGCCCAGATTGTGGGGGGGGATGTTTGTGGCCATCCCGACAGCGATGCCGCCGGCACCATTGACCAACATATTTGGAAACCGCGACGGCAGAACGGTCGGCTCTTTGTCCTTGCCGTCGTAATTGTCTTGAAAATTGACGGTGTCTTTCTCGATATCCGCCAACAAGAATGCGGCGGGCTTGTCCATGCGAACTTCGGTATAGCGCATGGCGGCTGGATTATCGCCGTCCATCGAGCCAAAGTTCCCTTGACCGTCCAACAGTGGCAGCGACATAGCAAAGTCCTGTGCCATACGGACCAGGGCATCATAAATGGCAGCATCGCCGTGCGGGTGGTATTTACCCATAACATCGCCCACAGCGCGCGCCGATTTACGATAGGACTTTTCGTGGTTGTTCCCGGTTTCATGCATGGCATACAGAATGCGCCGGTGCACAGGTTTTAACCCGTCGCGCAAATCTGGGATCGCACGGCTGACAATCACGCTCATCGCATAGTCGAGATAGGATGTTTTCATCTCTTCTTCTATGGTGATTTGCGGCCCGTCATAGACAGGTTTTTCAGGCTGGTCGTCCTGAGGAATATCGGTTTCGTCGCTCACAGATTGCTCGCTTTTTGATTAGTCTTATTGTTGACCAAACCTATAGCAGGTGAGCAATGAAACTGCAACGATTTGCATTAATTTCGGGCCCGGAACTGCAGGATGATATGTCCCTCGTAACAAGTTGAAATTATACAATATCATCGAGATATTTTTTCGCACTGCGGCAAGGGTAACCAGCTGGAAAGAACTGAATTTACGCACAAGACAGCGCCAGCTTCGGTTGGTGCGTTGAAAATGGTTTCCAAATTATTCGCGGTGTCCGGTTTTGGGCAACCCCGACACCGGCACACCGCATCGATATAGGCCTCTTGCGAGCGTGCTGGATTGCTATCTGACGCTACGGGTGGCCTGCGCCGTTGTGCCGACCGCCAAAGAGGCGATCAGCAGGCTGATAAACAGGCTGATAAACAGGGCAGTCACCCCTGAGATTAGATCGCATCAACGATCTTCGTCCATTTGTCTCGTAAACCAGTACAAATACTTGACTGAAATTCGGGCGTATAAGTTCGTTAGAACGGGATCTCGTCATCCAGATCGTTGGCGCCGCCGGACTGGCCGCCACCATATCCGCCGCCGCTGCCACTACTGCCGGCTGGGTCGTTGGAATAACCGCCGCCCTGGCCGCCACCGCCGCCGCCACCTTGGCCGCCACCGCCACCTTGGCTGCCGCCTTCGCTGCGACCGTCAAGCATGGTCAGGGTGCCGTTAAAGCCTTGTAGGACAACTTCGGTGCTGTACCGGTCATTGCCGCTTTGGTCTTGCCATTTTCGGGTTTGCAAAGCGCCCTCGACATAGACCTTGGAGCCTTTCTTGAGGTACTGCTCGCAAACACGGACCAAACCTTCGCTAAATATCGACACGGAATGCCATTCAGTTTTCTCGCGGTTTTCACCAGTGCTTTTGTCGCGCCAGCGTTCGCTTGTGGCAATGCGTAGATTGCACACCTTGCCGCCATTTTGGAACGAGCGAACCTCGGGATCGCGGCCCAAATTGCCAATCAGCATCACTTTGTTAAGACTTCCGGCCATATCACTCTCCTGTCGAATCTCATCGTTGTTGTTAACCACACCGTTTAGACCATTCGCAAGACGTGAAGAAAAGGTGAAATTTGGCCAAATTGCGCCGAAGATGACGCAGGACTCGCACGAAAGGCCGAACTCATTTATAGAATCGTTAATAATTGGAATCGCTGGGGGCGGTATGCGGGACATGGGTTTGACGAAAACGTTGGTGTTTGGGCTGGTCGCAAGCATTTTGTGTGCGCCTGTTTTTGCAGCCTCGGGGCGGGCAGCGTCGGGTCTGCTGAAATCCCACACCCAACTGATCGATAGACGCCTTGCACGTCAGTACAGCGCATCGACAAAGGCCTTGCTGGACGGGCCGGGATATACCATCGTGCCGCGTTATTCGGGGGCCTACAAAGGTACTTTTTTGCCAATGGCCGAGGCCGCAGCACGCAAATACGGCATTCCGGAGGATCTGTTCAAACGGCTGGTTCAACAGGAAAGCAACTGGAACCCCAACGCTAAATCGCCGAAAGGGGCGCTTGGATTGGCGCAGTTGATGCCGCAAACCGCCCGGGGTCTGGGTGTTAATCCAAGAAAACCAATGGAAAACCTCGATGGCGGAGCGCGCTATCTTAAACAACAGTATAACCGGTTTCGCAGCTGGAAACTGGCCTTGGCGGCGTACAATGCCGGGCCGGAGGCGGTCGAAAAATACAACGGCGTGCCTCCGTACAAAGAGACCCGCAACTACGTGTCCAAGATTTTGGGCCGCTACTGAAATCAGAAAATTTTCGGACTTTGGTCGATATTGCGTGAAACTGTCAGCCGAGCGCCCTACATAACCGGTGTAAATGGAGTCTGAACTTGCCAATGGTCACGTTTTGTTCTATTTAAATTTGACTATCATCAGGCGGACTACTCGTGGTTGAACTCAAAAATATCGAAATCCGCGGCGCGCGGGAACATAATCTGAAATCCATCGATGTGGATATTCCGCGCAATCAGCTGGTTGTGATCACGGGTCTGTCGGGTTCTGGGAAATCGTCGCTGGCATTTGATACGATCTATGCCGAGGGTCAGCGCCGCTATGTCGAGAGCCTGTCGGCCTATGCCCGGCAATTCCTTAACATGATGCAAAAGCCCGATGTAGACCACATCGCAGGATTGTCGCCGGCAATATCAATAGAGCAAAAAACAACATCGAAGAACCCGCGGTCAACTGTCGGCACAGTGACCGAGATCTATGACTATTTACGCCTGTTATATGCCAGGGTTGGCACACCATATTCACCGGCAACAGGCCTGCCAATCGAAGCTCAGCAAGTGTCGGAAATGGTTGATAGAATTGCGACAATGGAACAGGGGACCCGGGCCTATCTGTTGGCGCCGATCGTTCGGGATCGCAAAGGTGAATACCGAAAAGAGTTTGCTGAGCTGCAAAAGGCGGGATTTCAACGGATTAAGGTGAACGGCGAGTTTTACGAACTGGATGCAGCACCGGTATTGGATAAAAAATACCGTCACAATATTGACGTGGTCGTTGATCGCTTGGTGATCAAAGAGGGGCTGGAAACCCGATTGGCCGACAGTTTGCGTACCGCACTTGATCTGGCCGACGGCATCGCCGTGATCGAGACCGCGCCGACCGATGGCACGCCTGAACGCACCACATTTTCAGAGAATTATTCTTGCCCCGTAAGCGGGTTCAGCATTCCCGAGATCGAGCCTCGGCTGTTTTCATTCAACGCACCGTTTGGCGCCTGTCCTACGTGCGATGGTTTGGGGGTCGAGCTGTTTTTCGACGCTCGTTTGGTTGTGCCCGACACAGGCTTGTCGCTGTACGAGGGTGCACTTGCACCTTGGGCCAAAGGCAAGTCGCCATATTTTCGGCAGACAATTGAAGCGTTGGCGCGCCACTATGAATTTGAAAAAGACGCTCCGTGGAAAAAACTGCCAAAACATGTGCAGCAGTTGATGTTATATGGATCGGGCGATGACGAGATCAAATTCCGCTATGACGAGGGTGGGCGCGTATACGAGGTCACCCGCTCGTTTGAAGGTGTTATTCCAAATATGGAACGTCGCTATCGCGAAACCGATTCCAACTGGATCAGAGAAGAGTTCGAGCGCTATCAAAACAACCGCAAATGTGGTGTTTGCGAAGGCTATCGTTTGCGGCCAGAGGCACTGGCGGTCAAGATCGCTGGGTTGCACGCGGGCCAACTTGTTGAAATGTCAATAAAAGAGGCCCTCGACTGGGTTGTAAATGCACCTCAATCGCTGACCAATCAAAAGAATGAAATTGCCGTCGCGATCCTGAAAGAAATTCGCGAGCGGCTGGGATTTTTGGTGAATGTTGGGTTGGATTACCTGACGTTGTCGCGTGCCGCTGGCACGTTGTCGGGTGGCGAGAGCCAGCGTATCCGCTTGGCCAGCCAAATTGGCTCTGGTTTGACCGGGGTTCTTTATGTGCTCGACGAGCCGTCTATCGGCCTGCACCAGCGTGACAATGACCGCCTGCTGCTAACGCTGCGCAACCTGCGCGATCAGGGCAATTCGGTTTTGGTTGTCGAACATGACGAAGAGGCGATCCGAACCGCGGATTATGTTTTGGATATCGGTCCGGGTGCCGGGGTTCACGGCGGTGCGATTATTGCAAAAGGCACGCCTCAGGATATAGAGAACTGCAAAGAATCCATTACCGGGCAATACCTTACCGGCGCGCGCGCGGTTCCGGTTCCTGCCAAACGGCGCAAGGGAAATGGCAAAAAACTCAGAGTTAAAGGCGCAACAGGTAATAATTTAAAATCTGTGGATGCGGCGTTTCCACTCGGGACATTTACCTGTGTGACCGGCGTATCGGGCGGCGGAAAATCGACACTGACGATTGAAACGCTGTTCAAAACAGCGTCGATGCGGCTGAACGGCGCGCGCCAAACACCTGCACCGTGTGACACGATAAAAGGCTTGGAATATCTTGATAAGGTCATTGATATTGACCAACGCGCAATCGGACGGACGCCTCGGTCCAATCCGGCGACCTATACCGGTGCCTTCACTCCTATCCGCGATTGGTTTGCCGGCCTGCCCGAGGCAAAAACCCGTGGCTACAAGCCCGGGCGTTTTTCGTTCAATGTCAAAGGTGGTCGCTGTGAAGCCTGCAAAGGCGACGGCGTCATCAAAATAGAGATGCACTTTTTGCCCGATGTCTATGTTGAATGCGAAACCTGCAAGGGCAAGAGATATAATCGAGAAACCTTGGAAGTTTACTTTAAAGGCAAAAGCATAGCGGACGTTCTTGATATGACGGTTGAAGATGCTGAGAAGTTTTTCAAGGCAGTACCGTCTATCCGTGAAAAGATGACGGCGCTTATGCGTGTGGGTTTGGGCTATATCAAAGTCGGACAGCAGGCGACCACATTGTCGGGCGGCGAAGCACAACGCGTCAAACTGTCAAAAGAACTGGCCAAACGGTCCACCGGCAGAACGCTTTATATTCTGGATGAGCCGACAACCGGGCTGCATTTTGAAGATGTGCGAAAATTGCTGGAAGTTCTGCATGAACTGGTCAACCAAGGCAACACGGTGATTGTCATCGAGCATAATCTGGACGTGATCAAAACGGCCGACCATATAATAGATATTGGGCCCGAAGGCGGTGATGGCGGCGGCGAGATTGTAGCAACCGGAACGCCAGAACAGGTGGCCGACGCCGAAGCAAGCCATACTGGCCGATACCTCAAGCAGATGTTCGCGGAGCGGCGCGTCGCTGCGGAATAGCGCCCCCGCGCGCGTCACGCACGACGGATGGTTGTTTGCTTTTTTTTGGATTGGCAGTGTGACGCTTGCCGCATTCTCTGATATAGTGGGCGAATAAAACCAAAAGTACGGAGAAGACGTTCATGCTCATTCAACAAATTCTTGATTCAAAGCCACATACCGGCGTTATGACAATTTCGAAGAATGTTTCGATCAAAGATGCGGTTGCTGATCTGGCTGCTCACCGTATCGGCGCATTGGTGGTCAGCGAGGATGGCAAGAAAGTCGATGGCATAATTTCCGAGCGCGATATCATTCGAGAACTTGGGCAACGCGGCGTGCAGTGTATCACTGAAAAAGTGTCGAAATTTATGACGTCAAAGATTATTAGTTGTGCAAAATCGGATACCGCAGAGACCGCGTTGCAATCGATGACAGAGGGCCGGTTTCGTCACTTGCCGGTTGTCGAAGACGGCGAAATGATAGGTTTGATTTCTATTGGTGACGTCGTTAAGGCGCGTCTGGCCGAAGTGGAAAACGAGCGTTCTGCCATGGTGGACATGATCCGCGGATATTAAGCTTTGCTGCGACAATAAACCAAAAGGGCGACCCGTTTGGATCGCCCTTTGTTATGTGTTTCCAAATACTTATTCCATGACGGGAAGGGTGAACTCGCCACCTTCCTTGATGCCTGACGGCCAGCGCGACGTCACTGTTTTTGTCCGCGTGTAAAACCGGAATGCGTCGGCTCCATGTTGGTTCAGGTCGCCGAAGATCGATTTTTTCCAGCCGCCAAATGTGTGGTAAGCCAAGGGCACAGGGATTGGCACGTTAATACCAACCATGCCGATATTGATACGGTTGGCAAAATTACGTGCCGTGTCGCCGTCACGGGTATAGATCGCGGTGCCGTTGCCGTATTCATGGTCCATGGCAAGAGCCAGAGCCTCTTCATAGTTTTGGGCACGCATCGTTGACAAAACAGGGCCAAAGATTTCTTGCTTGTAGATATCCATATCGTTGGTGACATGATCAAACAGGTGAGGCCCGACAAAAAAGCCGTCTTCATATCCTTGCAGCGCAAAATCGCGCCCGTCCACAACCAGCTTAGCACCTTGTTCAATTCCCGAATTCACCAATCCCAGAACTTTTTCTTTGGCGGCGGCTGTAATGAGCGGTCCGTAGTCGACGTCGTTGCCCGAAGTATAGGGGCCAACTTTTAAGGCCTCGATGCGCGGTATCAGTTTTTCTATCAGCGCGTCTGCTGTGTCATCTCCGACGGTAACGGCTACTGAAATTGCCATGCAGCGTTCGCCGGCAGCACCGTAACCGGCACCAATCAACGCATCGGCGGCCTGATCCAGATCGGCGTCGGGCATAATGATCATATGGTTTTTGGCACCACCGAAACATTGTACGCGCTTGCCGTTGGCACAGCCTCGGCCATAGATGTATTCGGCAATCGGCGTTGATCCAACAAAACCAATGCCACCGATATCCTCGTTGTCGAGAATAGCATCGACTGCTTCTTTGTCGCCGTTTACAACTTGCAATACGCCATCGGGAAGACCGGCCTCTTGCATCAATTCAGCCAACATTAAGGGAACCGAAGGATCGCGTTCCGACGGTTTGAGGATAAACGCATTGCCACAGGCAAGGGCCGGGCAAAATTTCCACATCGGGATCATAGCCGGAAAGTTAAATGGGGTAATGCCGGCAGCGACGCCCAAGGGCTGGCGCAGGGAATACATATCAATGCCTGGTCCGGCGCTGTCTGTGAATTCACCTTTCAGCATATGTGGCGCACCAATGCAAAATTCCGCCACTTCTAGTCCGCGCTGAATATCGCCTTTGGCGTCGGGGATGGTTTTGCCATGCTCGCGGCTCAGCGCTTCGGCCAGTTTTTCCATGTCACGGTTCAACAGTGTGACAAACCGCATCATAACGCGCGCACGGCGCTGTGGGTTGGTCGCGGCCCAAGCGGGTTGAGCAGCCTTGGCGCCTTCGACGGCGGCATTCAGCTCGGCGGCTGATGCCAATGGTGTCTTTGCTATAATTTCGCCGGTCGCAGGGTTGAAAACATCCGCAAATCGGCCTGATGTGCCTTTTACGTGTTGTCCGTTGATGAAATGCGTCAGTTCGGTCATTGCGGTCTCCTTTGGGTTGGTCCCAGTATACACTTGCATTTTTGCAGAAAGAAGACGAAATATAGCATGTTTGTTTTGCAAGTTTGCAGTACCCCACACAGGAACGGGATGTATGAACTGGGATGACCTGAGAGTTTTCTTGAGTGTGGCGCGTCGCAACAGCCTGACGGCAGCCAGCAAACAACTGGGCCTTGATCCATCAACACTTGGCCGTCGCATCGCAAGGCTGGAGGACAAGCTGTCCTCGCAGTTGTTTGCAAAAAACCCCCAAGGCTATGATTTGACCGAGGCAGGGCAGCGGTTGCTGTTGCATGCCGAGCGTATGGAGATTGCAGCCACATCGGCCCAAGACCAAACCCGAGGCCAGTCGGATACGCTAAGCGGCACAATCCGGATTGGTGCGCCTGATGGCTGCGCCAATTATGTACTGCCGACGGTCTGCGCCGGGATACTGCGGGACAATCCGGAATTGGATATTCAGATCGTGGCCCTGCCGCGCGTGCTGAACCTGTCCAAGCGCGAGGCCGACATTGCAGTCACCGTGTCACCACCAACAGCGGGTCGTCTGGTGGTGCAAAGAATTACCAGCTATGCGCTGCATCTGGTGGCTGCACGTCAATATCTGGATCACTGCGTGCCGATTGCGACGCTGGAACAAGTGCGTGATCATCCGGTCATCGGCTATATTCCCGATCTGATTTTTGACAAGGAACTCGACTATTTGTCCGAGATCGGCAAAGCCTTGGTGCCTGCACTGGCCTCGAACAGTGTTTCCGTACAAATCAATATGCTCAATCAGGGCGCAGGAATTGGAATTGCGCATGATTTTACGCTCAAACAATTTCCGAATTTGGTTAAAATTTTACCCGACAAACTGTCCCTAAAGCGCAATTTTTATCTGGTTCGCCACCAGGCAGACACCAAAGTCGGTCGGCAGAATCGTTTTGCCAAGTTGCTGAGCGATGGAATTAGATCAACTGTGCGGCAATTAGAGCAGGGGGTTTAACGCATATAGGGTCAAAATGGCTTCTGGGCTTGACGCCGCTTGCCTGATATTGTTCGAGTGCCACACGCAGCCGCAATGGCTGGCCATCGGACGGAGTAACGCATGCGCACAGGTCTTTACCCGGGGACATTTGATCCCGTAACTTTGGGACATACCGATATCATTCGCCGCGCAAGCAGCCTGGTCGATCGGTTGATTATTGGTGTGGCGATCAACCGCGACAAGGGGCCTATGTTCACCCTTGAAGAACGGGTTGAAATGCTCAACGAGGCCATTCCCGATATCACCAGTGAAACCGGATGCGAAATTTTGGTTCATCCCTTCGAAAACCTGCTGATTGATTGCGCTCGTGATGTGAATGCCTCGGTCATTATACGCGGGCTTCGGGCGTTTTCAGATTTCGAGTATGAATATCAAATGGTCGCGATGAACCGCGCGATGAATGACACAATCGAAACGGTATTTTTGATGGCGGAAACAGAGTATCAGTCTATCGCGTCCAGACTGGTCAAGGAAATAGCAGGCTTGGGTGGTGACATTACCCATTTTGTACCTGAAAAGGTCGCGACGCGATTGTTGCAAAGAGTTGGAAAATCCTGAAAGAGACGCATGTCTCTTTTCAATCTTATCAAACTAAAACGGAAACAGTATGACTGATATCAAAGACCCAGAAAATACAATTATCGTAGAATTAACTGGCGGGCCGGTTCACATCGAACTGCTGCCGGACGTGGCACCACAGCATGTTGCCCGCATGAAAGAGCTTACCCGAAGCGGCCAATACGACAACGTCGTTTTTCACCGTGTGATTGACGGGTTCATGGCCCAAACCGGCGACGTGGCAAATGGTAACGCCGAAAACGACCTGAACATGCGCTCTGCTGGTACCGGTGGGTCGAACCTGCCGAACGTGCCTGCCGAGTTTTCCAAGCTGCCGTTTGATCGTGGCGTATTGGGGGCTGCGCGGTCGCAAAGCCCGGACAGCGCTAATTCCCAGTTTTTCATTATGTTTCAGGACGGACATTTCCTGAACGGCCAGTACACTGTGTTCGGTCGCGTGACCTCTGGAATGGACCATGTTGATGCGATTACCCGTGGCGAGCCACCAGCGCAGCCTGATCGCATGATCTCTGTCAAAGTTGCGGTTGACCTGTAATGGGACGTTCGTCACTGGCGGCGCTGTCGCTTGCATTAGCGGCAGCAATGCTTTGGATGCTCAGCTCGTTGGCAGTTGTTCCCCCTGAACAGGAGGCAAACGCGGCGGTGGATGCAGAAACTCACGAAGTAGCAGCCCCTGAAACAGTCGTCAGCGAAGTTGAGGCGACCACACCGGAGACCTCTCCTGCCGGCCCTGCCGATGAAAACATCATCGTCATCGAGCTGAAAGACGGTTTGGTCGAGATTGAGCTTTTGCCAGACGTCGCACCTTTGCACGTTGCCCGAATGAAAGAGCTGGCGCGCAGTGGCCAATACGACAATGTCGTGTTCCACCGCGTCATCGAAGGTTTCATGGCGCAAACAGGTGACGTTGCCAACGGCGATGCCGAAGACGGGTTCGACATTCGCTCGGCAGGCAGTGGCGCGTCTGATTTGCCAAATGTTCCGGCTGAGTTTTCCAACGAGTTTTTTGACCGTGGTGTGCTTGGGGCCGCACGATCTCAAAACCCCGATAGTGCGAATTCGCAATTTTTCATCATGTTTGCTGAGGGTCATTTCCTGAATGGGCAATACACGGTTTATGGCCGCGTCATTTCGGGCATGGAACATGTTGATGCGATCACACGGGGCGAACCGCCGCAAAATCCCGACCGGATGATTTCTGTAAAGGTTAAGGCAGACTTGTGATGCGACGCTTGGCATTTGCTGGCATATTATTTCTGCTGACTGCACCCGCGGTATGGTCAGCAGACGACATCGATGATGAATTTATCCTGATGGTAGAAGTCGCAGGCGCGTCCGAAGGTATCGTGGAAATTGAGCTGTTACCGGACATCGCTCCAGAACATGTGGCGCGGGTGAAACGCCTCGCACGTGAGGGCTACTATAACAACATCGTGTTTCATCGGGTGATAGAGGCTTTTATGGCCCAAACCGGCGATGTTAAGCACGGTAAGCTTGAAAACTTTATTCAACGCTACGCGGGGCAGGGTGGGTCGGTCTATCCCGACTTGGCCGCAGAGTTTTCGCAGACGCCTTTTGACCGCGGCGTCGTTGCCATGGCGCGGCGGGTGGCCGATGATGGTTCCGCCAATTCGCAATTTTTTATTATGTTTGCACCGATCTATGATCTGAATATCCAATACTCGGTCTTTGGTCGCGTGTTGACTGGAATGGATGTTGTTGATCTTCTCAAGAAGGGCGATCCTGATCAGAACGGCTCGGTCACGGATCCCGATTATATGAAGCGGGTCTGGATCAAGGCGGACAATTGAGCCCGCCATAGTAATTGCTGATCAATCTCTCTGTCGTTATGTAAAATACGCGTGAGGTGGGCTTCTTTCATTGCTCCAGACATGCAAGGCTGCAGACTTTGGCACAGGAGACTACCATGCGACTGCCCCTTGCACTGGCCACAGCGGCCACACTATTTCTAGTATCTTCGGGTGCCGGTTCTGCCCAGTCATCGTTGATGAGGCACTGGCCAAACACGGATTTTGAAAATACTTCGGTGAATTTAAAAGAAATCCGGTCCGGTGGGCCGGGTAAGGACGGAATTCCGTCAGTCAATGATCCCACATTTATCAATGTTGCGGACGAAGACAGGATTGGCGACCGCGAACCGGTGATGACACTGGAACTGGACGGCCAGACGCCACGGGCCTATCCCATTCGGTATTTGACTTGGCACGAGATTGTGAATGACGTCGTGGGCGGTATTCCGGTGAGCGTCACATTTTGTCCGCTCTGCAATTCCGGCATTATCTTTGACGGACGTGTTGATGGCCGGACGTTGACCTTTGGTGTGTCGGGCAACCTGCGCAACTCTGATATGGTCATGTACGATCACCAGACCGAGAGCTGGTGGCAACAGTTTCTGGGCGAGGGTATCGTCGGTGAAATGAACGGCGTTAAACTGACAAAACTGCCCGGCTGGATGGAGAGTTGGGCCGATTTCAAGGGCCGTAATCCTGACGCTCTGGTGATGGATGAGCCCGGGCATTCGCGCCAATATGGTGCCAACCCCTATACCGGCTATGATACGTCGCGCAATCCGTTCTTGTATTCGGGGGAAAAACCGCCGCATGACATTTTGCCATTGGAGCGCGTCGTCGTGATCGAAGACAAAGCCTGGCCGTTGACCCGGTTTTCTGATCAGGCCGAAATCGCCGAGGCCGGGTATAAAATTTCCTGGACTGCTGGCACCGCGTCGGCGCTGGACGGGCGCAACATCGCCAAGAGCCGCGATGTCGGGTCGATCAGGGTTCGGGATGCATCATCGGGTGCGGATGTGCCCCACGATGTCGCCTTTGCCTTTGCCTTTCACGCGTTTCATCCCGATGGCACCTGGATGCTGGGCAAGAATTAGGACAATCTACCACTAAAAAGAGCCGCAATTTGCGGCTCTGATTTTTTAGAACATCGATGTCTTAGTGACCCAGTTTTGCCAGCGCGTGACGCTTTTTACCTGCGGATAATTTAAGCGTAGCGGCCAGTTGATCCTGACTGATCATCAGACTTGCATCAGTTATCGTCGCATCATTCATCTTGGCACCGCCATCCGCGATCAGACGCTTGGCTTCTTTGCCCGATTTCACCAGACCCGATTTGACCAAAAGCTGGACGACGGAAATGCCGTCGCTGGACAATTCGTCGGCAGGAATTGTCGCCGTCGGCAGGTCGTCGCCGACACCGCCCTTCTCGAACACTTCGCGGGCGGTGGCCTCGGCGGCCTTGGCGGCTTCACGCCCATGTGCCAGTGCGGTAACTTCGCGCGCCAGTATTGCTTTGGCCTCGTTAATCTCGGCACCTTCCAGCGCCCCAAGTCGCTCGCATTCAACGACAGGCAGCTCGGTGAACAGTTTTAGGAATTTGCCGACATCTGCATCCAGCGTATTGCGCCAAAACTGCCAAAACTCATAGGACGACAACTTGTCCTCGTTCAGCCAAATTGCACCGGCTGCCGACTTGCCCATTTTGGAACCGTCCGCCTTGGTCAGCAGCGGAGTTGTCAGCCCGAAAACTTCGGTGCGGCTGATCCGGCGGGTCAGGTCGATGCCGTTGACAATGTTGCCCCACTGGTCGGATCCGCCCATTTGCAGGCCGATACCAAAACGCCGGTTCAATTCCATAAAGTCGTAGGCCTGAAGCAACATATAGTTGAATTCCAGAAACGTCAGCGGTTGTTCACGGTCCAGACGCAACTTGACCGAGTCAAACGACAGCATCCGGTTGATGGTGAAGTGCCGACCATAATCGCGCAGAAAATCGATGTAGTTCAACGCGCCCAGCCAATCGGCATTGTTGGGCATAATCGCATCGGTTTCGCCGTCACCAAAACTCAGGTATTTGCCGAAGACCTTGCGGATACCGGCAATATTGTCGTTGATCTTGTCGTTGGTCAACAGCTGGCGGGCTTCGTCCTTGCCGGACGGATCGCCAATTCGCGTAGTGCCGCCACCCATCAACGTAACCGGCTTGTGGCCGGTCTTTTGCAGCCAGCGAAGCATCATAATCTGGATGAGCGATCCGACGTGCAGGCTGTCTGCGGTGGCATCAAAACCGATATATGCAGGCAAGGTACCGTTGAGCAGGCGTTCGTCGAGCCCCTCCAGGTCCGAGCAGTCCTGCAAGAAGCCCCGTGTCTGCATCTCGTGCAGAAATTCTGATTTGGGCTTGTAAGTCATCGGTCTTTCTTGTCCTCTAAATATGTGGTCCGGTCCTTTTAGCGGCTTGGGCGTGAAAGGAAAGAGCAATGGACAAATTTGACCCGATTTGGGTGTTGGGATGTATGTCCGGCACATCGATGGATGGCGTAGATGTGGCGGTCATTCGAACCGATGGCATCGATGTTCAGGAATTTGGTCCCAGCAATTCGCATTCGTTTTCGGATCAGGACCGCGCGACAATTGCCGCGGCAGTTGGTCTGTGGCCTGCGGATGACGCGCGCATTCTGGCCGCCGCCGCAGCTGTTGTGCACGATCGCCACGTAGACGCTATTGCGCCGCTTGCCGATCTGATTGAGCTGGTCGGGTTCCATGGTCAAACCGTAAACCATGATCCCGCCGGCGGCCGGACGCATCAACTGGGGGACGGTGCGCAATTGGCCACCAGAACCGGGATTAAAACGGTTTGGGATTTTCGCAGCAAAGACATGACACTTGGGGGGCAAGGTGCGCCGCTGGCACCATTTTATCATTTTGCCTGTGCCAAACATTTGGGCGCGACCGAACCGGTGGCATTTTTGAATTTGGGCGGGGTTGGCAACGTGACTTATGTTGACCCAACGGTGCCATCACCAGATTTTCTAGGGGCTTTGTTGGCCTTTGATACCGGTCCAGCCAGCGCCATGATTGATGACTTTGTTGCTGCACGCACCGGTGCGGCCTTTGACAGTAACGGTGAATTGGCCGCTGCGGGGCAGGTCAATTCGGACATCGTCGAGCAGTTTTTGCAGCATGACTATTTTGCTAAAAAACCGCCCAAATCATTGGACCGGAATGATTTTGTTGGTTTGTTGACCCGCGTCGCGGATATGTCTGATGCGGACGGTGCCGCGACATTGACGGCGGCAACGGTTGCCTCTGTGGCCCGATCATCTGATTGGTTGCCAACCAAACCCACACGATGGCTTGTTACCGGTGGTGGCCGGAAAAATCAAAGCATTATGCAGGGGCTACAGGCCGCATTGGGTGTTTCAGTTGTCCCGGTCGAGCATGTCGGTTTGGACGGAGACTTGTTGGAAGCACAGGCATTCGCCTATTTGGCGGTGCGTCATCTGCGTGGCCTTGCGACGGCTGCACCCGGGACGACCGGATGCAGGGTGCCAAACAGTGGCGGGCGGGTAGACGTGCCGTAACTAGCGCGTGTTTTCCGTCAAACGACGACGAACATAGCCGTCAACAGAACCGATCATCGTGTCCATGTGCTCGTTTTCAAAGAAATGGCCGGAACCGGGGATCACTTCGTGCGTGACGGTGATGCCCTTTTGTTCGTGCAACTTATCAACCAGACCCTCGACATCATCGGGTGGAACCACACGGTCGGAAGACCCGTTGATAATCAGACCCGATGACGGGCACGGAGCCAAAAAGCTGAAGTCATAGGTGTTGGCGGGTGGCGCGGCAGAGATAAACCCAGATATCTCGGGTCGACGCATCAACAACTGCATGCCAATCCAGGCGCCAAAACTGAAACCGGCAACCCAACAATGTTTGGCATTGGGGTTCATTGCCTGCAAATAATCCAGCGCAGAGGCCGCATCTGACAGCTCACCAATGCCTTGATCGTATTCGCCTTGCGACCGGCCAACACCGCGAAAATTAAAGCGCAGAACCGTAAAGCCCATGTTGTAAAAGGCGTAGTGCAAATTATACACGACCTTGTTGTTCATTGTGCCGCCAAACTGCGGATGCGGATGCAAAACGATTGCAATCGGAGCATCTTTGGCTTTCTGCGGGTGATAACGGCCTTCCAGCCGTCCTTCTGGTCCTGGGAAAATGACTTCGGGCATAGGCGTACTGCGGCTCCGGTTATTCGGCGTTCAATTTTCAAGCCTATGAGTTGACTGTCATCGGCATTAAATCTAGAACAATTCTAAATTCGGGATTGGTCCCGCTTTTTCTTAGCCAAGGAGTTAAGCGTCAAGTGGTCTTTCGTCAATGGCCGTGACGCGGTGAAACCTATGAAACTGAGCACAAAAGGCCGATATGCCATGACTGCGTTGACCGATTTAGCCATAGAGGGCCAAAACGGATTGGTATCACTTGGCGAAATCGCCGAGAGGCAAGATATCTCTTTGGCCTATCTGGAGCAATTATTTGTGCGATTGCGCCGGGCAGAACTGGTCGAGTCGGTCCGGGGTCCAGGCGGTGGTTACCGTTTGTCCAAGAGTACTGATGCAATCCGGATTTCAGATATATTGCAAGCGGTAGACGAAACGATGGATGCGATGACCAAAGGCGCAGGGGCATCCGGAGCCGCCAGTGGCACCCGGGCGCAATCCCTGACCAATCGTTTGTGGGAGGGCTTGTCGGCCCATGTCTATGTGTTTTTGCACCAAACCAGGCTGAGCGATGTGGTTGAAAATCAACTGGCACCCTGTCCTGCGGTTCCAAACCTGTTTGTATTGGTGGACGAAAAATGACCCGCCAGCGAACCTATCTTGACTGGAATGCAACCGCGCCACTGCGGCCGGAGGCGCGTGCAGCCATGGTTTCGGCGATGGATGTCATGGGCAACCCGTCCAGTGTCCATTCCGAGGGTCGCGCCGCAACCGCAATTCTGGAACGCGCCCGGGCGCAGGTGGCAACGGCCGTTGGATGCAAGGCTGACGAAGTTATCTTTACCAGCGGAGCCACCGAGGCCGCATCGGTCCTGCGTCACCGAGCGGACGGATGTGATGTTATGGTGCAAGACACCGCACATGACTGTTTGTGGTCGCATTTCGACCTGTCAAATGTTGATCTGCGTCCTGACGGGCCGGGCCATACATTGGCGATGGGATTGGCCAATAGCGAAACCGGTGTAATATACCAGCCCCCCGCACGCGATGACGCGGGCCTGTTGGCTTATGGTGCGCGACGGGCCAACTGGCTCTTATTGGATGTTGTACAGGCAATAGGTCGGATACCCTTTGCGTTTGGCTGGTCTGGTGCCGATATGGCGATCGTTTCGGCACATAAACTGGGTGGCCCCAAGGGCGTTGGCGCGCTGATCCTGCGGGAAGGCCTGGAAATTCCGGCCCTGTCGTTGGGCGGCGGTCAGGAACAAGGGCGCCGGTCGGGTACCGAAAATCTGATCGGCATAGCCGGCTTTGGTGCTGCAATAGAGGCCGCACTTGTTGATCTTGATCGCGGTCAGTGGAGCGACATTGAAAAAATCAGGAATTCACTCGAAGAACGGCTGGTCAACGAGGCGCCCGACGCTATCTTGATAGGCACGGACACGTCACGCTTACCCAATACCTGCCTTATCAGTGTTCCCGGTTGGAAAGGTGAAACCCAAGTGATGCAAATGGATTTGGCGGGTTTTGCAATATCGGCAGGATCGGCCTGTTCCAGTGGCAAAGTGAAATCCAGTCGGGTCTTGCAGGCTATGGGGTATAATGACATGACGGCAAAGTCAGCGATCCGCGTTTCCTTGGGCTCGACTACAACCGCGCAAGAGGTCAACGCGTTCGCAGACGCATGGCTGCGCCAATATGCAAAGTTTCGCGCCCGTGCGGCGTAGATTGAGGAATGACAATGAACGTAGTTGACGAAGTGCAGGTCAAAGAAGGCGTCGACCAGGATACGGTTGACGCGGTGAAGTCCGTTGGCGGCAAATACAAATACGGTTTTGAAACCGATATCGAGATGGAATATGCACCCATCGGTTTGAATGAAGACATTGTTCGCTTGATTTCCAAGAAAAACGACGAACCGGACTGGATGACCGATTGGCGTTTGCAGGCCTTTGCGCGTTGGAAAAATATGGTGGAGCCCGAGTGGGCTATGGTCAACTATCCAAAGATCGATTTTCAGGGCATCTACTATTATGCCCAGCCCAAATCTATGGTGGATGCCAAACCAAAATCACTGAGCGAAGTCGATCCCAAGCTACTTGAAACATACAAAAAACTTGGCATTCCCTTGAAAGAGCAAATGATTTTGGCAGGCGTCGAAGGCGCCGAAAACACCCCCGCCGAAGGTCGCAAAGTTGCGGTGGATGTGGTGTTCGATTCTGTGTCTGTGGGAACTACGTTTCAGGAAGAATTGAAACAGGCCGGCGTGATCTTTTGCTCGATCTCCGAAGCGATCAAAGAGCATCCAGAGTTGGTCAAAAAGTATCTGGGAACCGTTGTTCCACCCTCGGACAATTTTTATGCAACGCTGAATACGGCAGTGTTTTCTGACGGATCGTTTGTTTACGTACCCGAAGGTGTGCGCTGTCCGATGGAACTGTCCACGTATTTTCGGATTAACGCCGAAAATACGGGTCAGTTCGAGCGAACACTGATCATCGCCGCCAAAGGGTCATATGTGTCCTATCTAGAGGGTTGCACAGCACCACAGCGCGATACAAACCAGTTGCACGCCGCCGTTGTCGAACTGATTGTCGAAGAAGATGCCGAAATCAAATACTCGACGGTCCAAAACTGGTATCCGGGCGACGAAAACGGCATCGGTGGTATTTACAACTTTGTCACCAAGCGCGCCGATTGCCGGGGCGACCGGTCCAAAGTGATGTGGACCCAGGTCGAGACCGGTTCCGCGGTGACATGGAAGTACCCAAGCTGTATTCTGCGGGGCAACGAAAGCCAGGGCGAATTTTATTCCATCGCGATTGCCAACAATATGCAACAGGCCGACACCGGTACCAAGATGATACATCTGGGCAAAAACACCAAGTCGCGGATCGTGTCCAAGGGGATTTCGGCAGGCAAGGCCCAAAACACCTATCGTGGTCTGGTGTCGATGCATCCCAAAGCCAAGAACAGCCGGAATTACACTCAATGTGACAGCTTGTTGATCGGCGACAAATGCGGCGCGCATACCGTTCCCTACATCGAGGTGAAAAACAACTCGTCGCGGGTTGAACACGAGGCCACGACGTCCAAGGTGGATGACGACCAACTGTTCTATTGCCGTCAACGTGGTATGGATGAAGAAGAAGCCGTTGCGCTGGTTGTGAATGGGTTCTGCAAAGAAGTTTTACAGGCTTTGCCGATGGAATTCGCTATGGAAGCTCAGGCTCTGGTTGCGATTTCCTTGGAAGGATCTGTTGGGTGATCAAGGCAGTGCTGCAACGGCAGCCGGGCTGGACAAAAAGTAGGGGTAAAAAAAGAGAGAAAAACCTGATACTCTGATGATGAGCGCAAGCGCACCGCAAGGAGACGGGACCATGAAAGCAATCTTGATTGCATTGATCTTTATGTGTGGATTGGCCGTGTTCACTTTTGGTGGGTCCATACCGACCAGCTATCAGCAATTCAAAAACGGATCATACACGTTGGAGTTTCGACCAATGATTGATCTTGGCGGGATGTATCGGGCGATTAATGAGCGCAAAATTCCAATGCCATGATGGATCGAAATAGGGACATGGTTACAACGATGATTTGAGTGAAGGCGAGAGGACCAATATGAAACAAATTCTAGTAGCCGTCGCAGTTATTGCCGGTTTGACATTGTTCATGTTTGGCGACTCGTTGCCAACAAGCCTTCATCAAATCAAGACGGGAACATTTAATCTGGAAGCCCGTAAATCGGGCGTTGTCGGGCGGGTTTTTAGCGGCTTTGGTGGCAATTGATCATCAGACACCGAACGGAAAACGTAAGTGAAACAAAGCTGTAGGTAAGTCAGTAACGAGGAGCAACATAACATGTCAAACACTGAACACGACTATTATTATGAAGACGAGCGCGGTGCTGCTTCGTTTTTGTTATTCCCCGCAGGGCTGATTGTCGGTGCCGCAGTGGCGCCGCTGTATTTCAGCAATCCAGGAATGTTTGCCGGACTTTGGGCCAATGGGCAGGCGTTTATCGTAGAAAAATTTCCGGATTACGAACAATACGCAAATTACGTGATGATCGGTATTGCAGTGTTTGTTGCCATTCTTTTGCGACGGGTTTTTCTGAAGTTCTGGATCTTGATTGGTTTGTTTTTGGGTGCTGCCCTATGGATACCTTTTGGTGCGCATGCGGTGCACTACGCCCCCCCAGTCGGAGAGTTTTTTCCCAAACTTGAAAGCGGTCTGACCACAATTGTGGCCAAGAACGCTCAATTTACAAAGGCCCGTAACTGGGCTGTGGATATGGTACCTATTCCCGCCGAAGCGGTGCCGTCCCTGACAGATGCACTGGTGGCCGATACTGTGGCTCCCAAGCCTTAAAACACGCAATAGCGAAGACCTAAAAGGAACACTAAAATGTTGAATATCAGCAACCTGCACGTTGCATTGGAAGATGAAGACAAGCAAATCCTCAAAGGGGTTGATTTGACTGTCGGTGATGGTCAGGTGCATGCAATTATGGGGCCGAACGGGTCAGGTAAATCCACGTTGTCTTATGTTCTGTCTGGCAAAGGCGGCTATGAGGTCACTGCGGGATCAGCACAGCTTAACGGTGTGGACTTGTTGGAAATGGAGCCCGAAGAACGTGCCGCAGCCGGCCTGTTTCTGGCGTTTCAGTATCCGGTCGAAATTCCCGGTGTCGGCAATATGACATTTCTGCGCACGGCGGTGAATTCACAGCGCAAGGCGCGCGGCGAAGCTGAACTGACAGCCGGCGAATTTCTAAAAATCGTACGCGAAAAGGCCAAGAGCTTGAAAATCGATGCCGATATGTTGAAACGTCCGGTAAACGTGGGCTTTTCCGGCGGTGAGAAAAAGCGCAACGAGATTTTGCAAATGGCAATGCTCGAACCCAAAATGTGCATTCTGGACGAGACCGATAGTGGTCTGGATGTGGATGCTATGAAGCTGGTGGCCGAGGGTGTGAATGCCTTGCGGTCCGAGGGTCGCTCGTTCTTGGTGATCACGCATTACCAGCGCCTGTTGGACCATATCAAACCGGACGTAGTTCACATTATGGCCAATGGTCGCATCATCAAATCCGGTGGTCCTGAACTGGCCTTGGAAGTCGAGAATAACGGCTATGCCGATCTGTTGGCAGAGGTGGCCTAATGGCGATTGCTCAGGCTAAATACGACGGGGCAGAGGCGTTGATCAATGCCTATGCAGATCCAAGTTGGGTATTGGGCGCATGGGCGGTCAAAGCCCGTGCAACCGCGCTAGCAACACTGCGCGCACAGGGCGCGCCGCATCGGTTTGATGAATATTGGAAATATACCAACCCGGCAAAACTGATCGACCCGGACACCCCGACTGTTCCGGTATTGCGCGACGCCGAAGACCGACCTTTCCACGACGTGGATCGGGTAAAGCTGGTTTTTGTTGATGGTGTGTTTGCGCCGGAACGCTCGGATGACCCCAAACTGTCCGGCGTCGAAATAGAGCCTCTCAAATCGGCTATGCAATCGGATATCCACTGGGCTGCCGAGGTTTTTGGCAAATTGGAAGCGAGCGGCCAAAATCCGGTTGCCCGACCTTTGGCCGCGCTCAATACAGCCAAGGCAACAACCGGATTTGTTTTACGCGCGACGGCCAAATCTGATCGACCGGTTTCCTTTATCTATCTGCACGAAAACGAAAAATCCGATACCCTGATCCATCATGTGGTCAAGGTTGAAGAGGGCGCGTCGTTAACAATATTGGAAAACGGTCCGGCGGCAGCCCGTTTGAACATGGTCTTGGAAATTGACATTGCCGATGGCGCATCGTTCCACCACGTGCGGGCTCAGGGGCGGGACCACCAGCGGCGTGCGGCCACCCATCTTTTCGCGCGGCTTGGCAAGGAAAGTACGTTCAAGAGCTTTACGTTGACAGTAAACGGGGTCATGACCCGCAACGAAGCGGTCGTGGAATTCACCGGCGACGACGCACATGCAACAATTGCTGCGGCCTGTGCGGGGGACGGCGATTTCCACAATGACAATACTGTATTTGTCACCCATGACGCGGTAAATTGCGAGAGCCGACAAGTATTCAAGAAAGTTCTGCGCAACGGCGCCACAGGCGTGTTCCAAGGCAAAATCCTTGTAAAGGCCGGGGCCCAGAAGACAGACGGATACCAGATTTCCCAGGCACTGTTGCTTGACGATGACAGCAACTTTCTGGCCAAACCGGAGTTGGAGATCTATGCCGATGATGTTGCGTGTTCGCATGGGTCCACGTGTGGTGCGATCGACGACGAGGCACTATTCTATCTGGCATCGCGTGGCATACCGCGCGCCATTGCGCAGGATATGCTGGTCATGGCGTTTCTTGCCGAAGCAATCGAGGAAATTGATGACCCGACATTGGCAGAGGAAATACACAAGCGTTTGTCTGCTTGGATGGAGCGCCGGCGCGACTGATGTCTTTGATCGGTGATATTGTATCGGCGTATCGCCGGCCGCAGCGCGTGCTGCTGGAACAGGTTGCGGGTGGGATCACCGACGCGCAAACTCTGTTCTATGCCATGCTGTTCGGATTTATGAACTTTTTGGCCAGCCTGCCGGCACTGTCGATACAGGCAAGCGCCGATCGGCCTCTGTTTGCTTTGGCTGCAGCCAATCTGGTGGTGACGCTCTTTGTCGTGCCTCTGTGTCTGTTTGCTTTTGCAGGTATTTGCGGCGTTGTCATATCCTGGCTTGGCGGCCATATCGAATGGATTACATGCCGGCGCGTTGCCGTATGGTCGGCCTTGGTTGCAGCACCTTTGGTTTTGCTGGCTGGTTTGGCCGCGCCAATCTTGCCAGAATTGTTGGTCACACTTATCCATATTGTGACCGCGTTTGTGTTTCTGCGTCAGTTGATTTCCGGACTGAACTTATTAGGTTTTCAATCGATTGGGCGGGTTTAACATGCTGAAATTTTGGCTAGAGCTTGGGATTAACACTCTTAAAGACCCGCAAAATGTTTTGCGCAGCCTGTTGGATCGTCAGTTTTCACTGACCGATATTGCAATGACCGCAGCGTTTTTGTCTGCCCTTGGCGTCATCTCTATTGAATTGCTCACGATGATCTCTCCGCCGGAACCCGGGACGGGTTTCATGGGGGCAAAGCAGCCTATTACCAGTTTCTTTATTCAGTTCATGGTGACGGTGTTGGGCGCCATTGCTATTTTTGTGGGCGGACGCCTGTTTGGCGGCAAAGGCAGTTTGGCGGACAGTCTGTTGGCGCTGACATGGCTGGAATTCGTGCTGTTTTTGGTGCAGATTGCCCAGATTATCGCGTTTCTCTTGTTTCCCGTGCTCAGTAGCCTGATCTTGTTATCGGCTATGGCTTTGCTGATGTATTTGCTGGTCACTTTCATCATGGAAGTGCACGGGTTTACCAACGCACTGGCAGTTGTTGCCGGTGTGTTCGTAGGTTTTTTTGTAGTCGCCACCGCTTTGCTTATACTGCTCGTAATGTTGGGCATTGGAATGGACGGGATGATCCAGAATGTATGATATCGACGCGATCCGCAGGGATTTTCCAATTCTGTCAAGAACTGTAAACAACAAACCTTTGGTCTATTTGGATAATGGCGCCTCGGCTCAAAAACCCCAAGTCGTTATCGATGCGGTGGACCTTGCATACTCCCATGAATATGCAAATGTTCACAGAGGCTTACATTACCTTTCTAATCTTGCGACAGACAAGTACGAGGCCGTGCGCGGCAAGGTTCAAGCCTTTTTGGGTGCCCAGTACGAAGACGAAATTCTGTTTAATTCCGGCAGCACTGAGGCGCTCAACCTTGTGTCCTATTCCTGGGCGGCACCGCGTTTGCAAGCGGGCGATGAAATCATTCTGTCGGTCATGGAACACCATGCCAATATTGTGCCTTGGCATTTTCTGCGCGAACGGCAAGGCGTCGTGTTGAAGTGGGTGGAAACGGACGTGAACGGGGATTTGGACCCGCAGAGTGTGATTGATGCGATCGGGCCCAAGACCAAATTGATTGCCATTACCCATATGTCCAATGTTTTGGGCACGCAGGTGGACATCAAGACTATTTGCGATGCCGCGCGACCCAAGGGCGTCGCCGTCTGTGTCGATGGATCGCAATCGTCGGTTCATATGCCGATCAATGTTGTTGATCTGGGCGTCGACTTTTTTTGCATAACCGGCCACAAGCTATATGGCCCGACGTCGTCGGGGGCATTGTATGTGCGTCGTGACCGTTTGGCGCAGATGCGGCCCTTTATGGGCGGCGGTGATATGATCCGCGAGGTCAACCGCGACGGCGTGACCTACAACGATCCTCCGCACAAGTTCGAGGCCGGCACGCCGGGTATTGTTCAGATGATCGGAATGGGGGCCGCGATTGACTATATGACCGGGCTGGGCATGGACAATATTGCACGACATGAACGAGATTTGCGTGATTATGCGCAATCAAAATTTGCCGGACTTAACTGGTTGAATGTTCAGGGCAACTCCAAGACCAAAGGCGCAATATTTTCTTTTACCATTGATGGGGCAGCGCACGCACATGATATATCTACGGTTGTTGATCAACGAGGAATTGCTGTGCGCGCGGGCCATCACTGTGCACAGCCGCTGATGAACCATCTAGGAGTTTCTGCGACCTGTCGTGCGTCTTTTGGATTGTATAATACCCGTTCAGAGGTGGATGCTTTGGTAGATGCGCTGGAACTGTGTCACGACTTGTTCGCCTGACGTCTCGGCTCTTTACTGAGCCGGCGGTTATAGCTAACTACGTAGATCATCGCATTTACAATCGGAACAACTGGCTTTTATGACAAGAAAACCCACCCTGAAGGATGTCGCGCATCTGGCCCGTGTTAGTGAAATGACCGCATCGCGGGTTCTTCGCGACAAGGGCGAGGCGTCAGAGCACACCAAGGAACGGGTTTTAGCAGCCGTCAAGGCGGTCGGTTATGTGCCAAACAGGATAGCAGGCGCACTGTCGTCGCGGACGGTAAATCTGGTTGGCGTCGTTGTCCCGTCAATCAGCAGCTTTGTTTTTTCCGAAGTTCTGACCGGAATTTCGGGTGCGCTGAAACCGCATGGTTTGCAGCCAATATTTGGCATTACCGAATATGATTTGGAGACCGAGGAAACTGTCATCCGCGAAATGCTGTCTTGGCGGCCAAGCGGGCTCATTGTGGCCGGTTTGGAGCACAATGACGCAGCACGTTTGCTCTTGAAAAATGCCGGCGTGCCGGTCGCCGAGATTATGGACACCGATGGCGATCCGGTGGACATCAACGTCGGGATATCGCATCTCGAAACCGGCTATGACATGGGCAAGACCATTTTGGCGCGGGGCTATCGCAAAATTGGCTATATTGGCACCCAAATCGCCTATGATTTTCGAGCAACAAAACGGATGGACGGGTTCGTCCAAGCCTTGACCGAAGCTGGTGTCGAGCTGACCGCATCAGAGTTTTATGTTGGCGGGTCGACGCTGTTGATGGGCCGTCAGATGACCGCCAAAATATTGACTGAACATCCAGAAATTGACTGTATCTACTATAGCGGTGATATCGTCAGCGCTGGTGGTTTGATGCATTGCCTGTCCAATGACATACGCGTGCCCGACGATTTGGCGATTGCTGGATTCAGTGGTCTGAACTTGCTGCAGGGATTGCCGATGTTGCCTGCAACCACAAATGCGTCGCGGTACGAAATGGGTAAGCGGGCGGCAGAGATGATCATCGCGGCCAATACCGGGGCCTTGCCCGCAGATGAACGGATCGTCAAGCTCGAGGCTAAAATTGACATCGGCGACACGCTGTAGAGGCTAAACCCGTTCTGAAAAGGCAAACATTGCAGAATGTGGTTTTCGTAAAGGTTCGCCGTGGCCAAATACCATCAAGTCGATGTCGGTCGACAAATTGGTCAGCTTTTTGATCGACCGTAGTCCTCTTGGTTTGTCCAGAAACACCAAGGGCTTTTGCAATCCGCGCGTGTTCATCACGGCGTCGGATGCAAACAGAACACGGGTCCCGTCCGAGGCCGAGAACGACAATCCGATCATTCCGTCCGAATGGCCGGGCAGGTGGTGCACTTTTATGCCGCCAATCAACGGAATGGCATCACCATCCGCTAGGGATGTATAATTCTTCCACGGATCGATCTTGGTACCATGAGCAATCAATACCCAGATGCCGCTAATAATACTCGCAAGTCGATCCGGTTTGGTGCCCGGCGGTATGGATATTCCCTGTGCGACAAACGCGGCATCAAGGCGGTGCATGTAAACATGGGCATTGGTTTTTTGGGCCAGCTCTGCCAGGCTACCTGCGTGATCGGGATGGCAATGGCTGACGATTATGTGCCGGATTTCCGGCAACCCACGCAGCGCCGACAGCACATTCAAAGCATTGTTTTGAAATCCAGTATCAATCAGCACCAGCCCGTCGTTTGTCAAAATGACATACAAGTTGACGTAGCCGCGCAACATCCAGAAATTCGGCGCAAGTTCAACACGATCAATTGGCTGGGTCATAAATAATCCGATCCTATGTTGACGATATCTCCGGCCATTGTCCGGCTTGGGGGCGGTGATGTGACTGCGAAATTAAGTCAATCTAGCAAACTGTCCGCGTATCGAACAGAGCACCGTGCAAAACAGTTGCACAGTGTGTGCACAGCACAAAGCCGATCGGGTCACCCATGCGGAAATTTCAAGTGAATAGGGCTTGCGTCATGGTCAAAAAGTATTGCAACTGCTATCTGGACCTATGGTTTGGCGCGGATTGCCATCCTGCATGACTGGACAATAATTTAGGGACGAAAATGAGTTTTGACGCCGAAATTACTGCTCTCCAAGTGGACCAGAGCTTTATTGCCGGACATTGGTGTGTGCCTGTTCTGGACAAAGGTTTTGACCTGTTTGATCCGGCGTCGGAAACAGCTGTGGGCAGGGCCCATTTGTGTGGCATAACCGAACTGGATCGCGCGGTGCAAGCGGCCCAAGCTGTGCTCAAAAATGGGTGGGGCCGACAAGACATCGCAAACAGGTTGGTTTATCTGGACCGTCTGATAGAGGCGCTGGATCGCAATCGTCTGTTGTTAGCCAGATCCATATCGGCCGAGGTCGGGTCGCCGATAGATTTCGCCTTGGCGCAACAGGTGGGAACTGCCATTGGGCACTTGCAGGCCACGCAGGCAGCAGCGCAGACCATCAGCCAAGACCGGACACCGGACCCGGCAAAGCCAACCCACCGCGAGCGTTACGAGCCGGTCGGCGTTGCGGCAATGATCACGCCGTGGAACTGGCCCTTGAACCAGATTGCATTGAAATTCGGCGCGGCCCTGGTGGCCGGCTGTCCAATGATCCTGAAACCGTCGGAATATACGCCGCGGACCTCGGTTCTGTTTGCGCGATGCGTTCAGGAAATCGGGCTGCCGCACGGTACGTTCAATATGCTGTTAGGCGGGGCTGAATTGGGTGCCGCGATGTCCAGTCATCAAGGTATAGATCTTGTCTCGTTTACGGGATCGACAGATGTGGGCCGCAAGATATCTCTCGCTGCTGCACCAGATTTCAAACGGTGCATTCTGGAACTGGGCGGTAAATCCCCGAATATACTGTTTGAGAATTGTCAGGTTGAAACCGCTGTGCAACAAGGGTTGGCACATTGTTTCCGCAACGCCGGACAATCATGTAATGCCGCGTCTTTGATGCTGGTCCAGGACGGGATTTATGATCAGGTTTTGGTTTTGGCCAAACAAGACGCGGATCGGACCCGTATGGGGCCGCCGTCGGAAAATGGCAGTCATTTGGGGCCGGTGATATCCAAGGCACAATATGACCGCGTTCAAGTGTTGATCCAATCCGGAATTGATCAGGGGGCTCGGTTGATTGCCGGTGGTTTGGGGCGGGCCGACGGGTTCAAACAGGGCTTTTATGTCCGACCGACGGTTTTCGCAGATGTCACACCCGACATGCGGATCGCCAAAGAAGAAATATTCGGCCCGGTTCAATCCATCATGAAGTTCAGCCACGAGAAACAGGCCGTGGATTATGTGAATTCGCAGGATCACGGGCTGGCCGCCTATATTCAGTCTAGCGATGACGAACAGGCGGATCGCGTGTCGCAACAGCTTAATGTCGGGCTTATCCAGATCAACGGTACCAGCCGTTTACCGGGCGCACCCTTTGGCGGAACACGGCAATCGGGAATTGGCCGGGAAAGCGGAATTTGGGGTATTCGGGCCTATCAGGAAGTGAAATCGATAAGCGGTGTTGCCCGTCAGGTGTGAACCCGTATTATAAACCCGAAACGCAAACACAGGACGGAAAAATCTATGGGACTAAACATTTATTTGTCGGGCGAAATTCACACCGACTGGCGCGCCGATATTGCTCAGGGATGCCAGGCGGCGGGCCTCGATGTGACGTTCAGCGCCCCTGTGACCGACCACGACGCCTCTGACGATTGTGGAGTTGCTATACTGGGCGCCGAAGAAAACAAATTCTGGCACGACACCAAAGGCGCCAAAGTGAATGCAATCCGGACGCGCAAAGGCATCGCGGACGCCGATATTGTCGTGGTCCGGTTCGGCGAAAAATACAAGCAATGGAATGCAGCCTTTGATGCCGGATACGCCGCCGCACTTGGCAAGTCGTTGATTGTACTTCACGGCGCTGACCACCAGCACCCGCTCAAAGAAGTTGACGCCGCAGCAATGGCTGTGTGCGATACTCCGGTTCAGGTCGTACAGATCATCACATATGTTTTGACCGGAAAACTGCCAGACTGACACAATTGCCGATCAGAATGGTATCATCTGGTTTACGGTTTTTGGTCAAAAAATTTGGTCGTACCTTCAAAAAAACATCTTAATACAAGCCCCTAGGTCAAATGTTGCACATGCAAAATGTTTTCAACTAAAGGTTATGTAAATATAAGTGATGTAGTGATCTGGATACAACTGCAACAATCCATGTTAGCGCTAACAAAAACTGCCGTGTGAGCCTTACAATTTTCATTTGTTGCATGTACAAGGCGATGACAGCCAACACAAATACAGAGACTGCAACATGAACCTAATGAACGCTCTTCCGGCCACAACACTTGATGCCGCTTCGTTTGCCAGCGCTATTTCGAAACATATTCAGTATTCACTGGGCAAGGACGCGACACATGCAACGACTTATGACTGGCGCATGGCCTTGTCATTGGCCTTGCGTGATCTGGTGGTGGATCCCTGGTTCGAGAGTACGCGCAAAACCTATGAGGCCAAAGGCAAGCGGGTCTACTATTTGTCGATGGAATTCCTGATCGGACGTCTGATCGAAGATGTGGCCGTCAACCTGCGTATGGACGAAATTGCCGCCGAAGCAATGGGGCTGTTGGGCCAAAGCTATGACGTTGTTGTGGCCGACGAGCCGGACGCGGCACTGGGAAATGGCGGACTGGGCCGTTTGGCGGCGTGTTTTCTGGATAGCCTGTCGACACTTGGCATTCCAGCCTATGGCTATGGTATTCGCTATGAGCATGGCTTGTTCGAGCAGCATTTCGAGGATGGCCGTCAGATTGAAACCGCAGAAACCTGGCTGGCGCAACGTCACGCTTGGGAATTCGAGCGGCCCGAAGTGCGCTATGTAATCGGATTTGGCGGATATTGCAGCGAAGCCGGGTATCAAACAACTTGGCATCCGAATGCCACGGTGATTGCATCGGCCTATGACACGCCGGTTGTCGGCTGGCAGGCAAACTGGGCCAATACCTTGCGTCTGTGGGCGGCCAAGTCGACCAGCGTGTTTGATTTGGACAGTTTCAATAAGGGCGAATATCTGGCCGCAAGCGAGCCCGAAGCGCTGGCACGGACCATTTCACGGGTGCTGTATCCAGATGACACCACGGATGAGGGCAAAGAGCTGCGCCTGAAGCAAGAGTATTTCTTTACCGCCGCCTCCATTCAGGATTTGCTGCGTCGGTTTCTGTCCGAAGGCAATGATCTGGCCAATTTGGCCGATTTGGTCGCGATACAGCTGAACGACACCCATCCCGCCATTGCTGGACCGGAATTGATACGCCTGTTGGTTGATGTTCACGGCTGGGAAATGCAGGCCGCGATAGTACTTGCGCGCAAATGTCTGGGATATACCAATCACACCTTGTTGCCCGAAGCGTTGGAGCGCTGGCCCGAAGGCCTGTTCGCGGGTATTTTGCCGCGTCATCACCGCATTATCGAGATCATCCAAGACGCGCATATCAAGGCCACCAACAGTCCGGTTCGGATCATCGAGGACGGGGCGATCAAGATGGGTGAGCTGGCCTTCATCATGGCGCATCGTGTAAACGGTGTGTCGGCGTTGCACTCGGAGCTGGTCAAGGAAACGGTCTATGCTGATCTGCACAAAACCTATCCCGACCGGATTATCAACCAGACTAACGGTATCACACCACGCCGCTGGCTCTATTCGTGCAACCCGCCACTGCGCAACCTGATCAACGAGACCATTGGCACCAGCTGGCCAAATGACCTTGAACAGCTGGACGGATTGGCAGCACACGCCGACGACGGCGCATTTCAAGACGCGTTCCGCGCGGCAAAGCTGGCCAACAAGGAACGTCTGGCCACGTGGTTGCGGGATCGCGACGGCACCGAGATCGATCCGTCCTATATGTTCGACGTACAAATCAAGCGTATCCACGAATACAAGCGCCAGTTGATGAATCTGCTGGAAACAGTGGCCCTGTGGAACGAGATCAAGGACAATCCAAACGGCAACTGGACCCCGAGGATCAAAATTTTTGGCGGTAAGGCGGCGCCGGGCTATGTGGTGGCCAAGGAAATCATTCATTTGATCAACGATGTCGCCAAAACCATCAATGATGATCCGGTAAGCTCAAAATTCCTCAAGATTGCCTACCCCGAGAATTATAACGTCACAATGGCAGAACATCTGATCCCCGCGGCTGATTTGTCCGAGCAAATCTCGACCGCAGGTAAAGAGGCATCAGGTACTGGCAACATGAAATTTGCACTTAACGGCGCGCCGACAATAGGCACGCTGGATGGGGCAAACGTAGAAATACGCGATTGTGTGGGGGCCGAGAATTTCTTTCTCTTTGGTTTGACCGCAGCAGAGGTCGTCGCACGGCGCAGCGAACACGACTTTGCCAAGAACGCGATAAACGCCAGCCCGCGTCTGTCGCGGGTATTGGGCCAAATTGGCAATGGCACATTCTCCGGTGGCGACACATCTCGTTACAGCGGGCTGGTCCACCGTCTGTACGAACATGACTACTTCCTCGTGACCTGTGATTTTGACAGCTATTTTGCCACGCAACGTGTTGTTGATAGGGCGTATCAGGATGTTCAGGGCTGGACTAAAATTTCCGCATTGAACACGGCCCGCGTTGGCTGGTTTTCGTCTGATCGGACCATTGCAGGCTATGCCAAAGATATCTGGAACGTGTAGGAAACGAATATATACTGGATGTGTGATAAGGAAACAAAACTATGAGTTTGATTGATCCACAAGACGCAAACCGCATTATTTCCGGTCGGCATGGCGATCCATTTTCGGTTTTGGGGCTGCACGATATGGATGGTAAACTTGTCATTCGGGCGTTTGTTCCGGATGCAGACTCGGTGGAGGTTCGCGATTTTATTACCGGGCGCAAAATTTGCACCCTGTCACCGGTTGAGCACGCACCGGGGATGTTTGCCGGCTTTGCTGGTCGGCGCAAGAAACGGTTTACCTACAAGTTGGCCGTGACCAAGGCCGAGCATAGCTGGGTTGTGGATGATCCGTACCGGTTCGAACCTGTTGTAGGTGAACTTGATGAACATCTGTTCAACGAGGGCTCGCACCGGCGTCTTTGGAACGTTCTGGGTGCCCATATCATCGCGCATCAACAGGTGTCCGGAGTGCATTTTGCGGTCTGGGCCCCGAATGCACAGCGGGTGTCGGTGGTTGGCGATTTCAACGGCTGGGACGGGCGGTGTTGCCAAATGCGACGCCGTGGTCGAACCGGAATTTGGGAAATTTTCGTGCCGGATCTGGGCGAGGGTGAACCCTATAAATACGAGATTGTCGCTGCTGATGGCCAAGTATTGCCACAAAAGGCCGACCCGTTCGGATTTGGCTCTGAACATGCGCCAAAAACTGCATCCGTTGTGCGCCGTCTGGACGGCCATACCTGGACCGATCAAAACTGGATGGACAAACGCGCGGCATTGCAACGCATAGACCAACCAATCTCGGTGTACGAAGTGCACCTTGGGTCCTGGCGTCGCAAACCCCAAGAGGGCAACCGGCCGCTGTCTTATCCCGAACTGGCAGGCGAACTTGTCAGCTATGCCAAGGATATGGGATTTACCCATATCGAACTCTTGCCTGTTTCAGAATTTCCCTTTGACGGCTCGTGGGGATATCAACCCGTGGGCCTGTATGCGCCCACCGTGCGTCACGGCACCCTGAACGAGTTTCGCGCCTTTGTCGAAGCCTGTCATGCCGCGGACATTGGTCTGTTGCTGGATTGGGTTCCGGGACATTTCCCCGAAGATGCGCATGGATTGGGACAGTTTGACGGGACCGCGCTGTATGAACACGCCGATCGCAAAGAGGGGTTTCACCCCGACTGGAACACTCTGGTCTTTAACTATGGTCGAAGAGAAGTTTCTAACTATCTGATAACAAATGCTATTTATTGGATGCGTGAGCACCATTTGGACGGGCTACGGGTCGATGCTGTGGCGTCTATGCTCTATCGTGATTATTCGCGCAAAGAGGGTGAGTGGGTGCCCAATATCCATGGCGGACGCGAGAATCTGGAAGCGATCGCGTTTCTCAAACAAATGAATATTGCAGCCTATGGTGACATGGATGGCATTATGACTGTGGCCGAGGAGTCGACTTCTTTTCCAGCCGTAAGCGCGCCTGTTGACGGCGGTGGTTTGGGCTTTGGGTTTAAATGGAACATGGGCTGGATGAACGATACGCTGGCTTATATGGAGCAAGATCCGATCCATCGTAAATACCACCACTCCAAGATGACTTTCGGCCTGCAATATGCGTTTTCCGAGAACTTTATCCTGCCTATCAGCCATGACGAGGTTGTGCATGGCAAAGGATCTATGTTGGACAAAATGCCGGGCGACGGTTTTGATAAATTTGCCAATCTGCGGGCTTACTACGGCTTTATGTGGGGGCATCCGGGTAAAAAACTGTTGTTTATGGGATGCGAGTTTGCCCAAGGGCGCGAGTGGAACCATGACAGCAGTCTTGACTGGCATTTGCTGGATCACGACTTGCACCGTGGTATGCAGTCACTCGTGCGCGATCTGAACATGCAGTATCAGACAACTCCGGCGCTCTATGAACAAGATTGCAAACCACAGGGTTTTGAGTGGATACTGGAAAACGCTGGCGACGACAGTGTATTCGCATGGGTCCGTTACGGGATCGATGGTGCCGCACCGGTTCTGGTCGTGTCCAACATGACCCCGATTGAGCGCAGCCATTACCGCATTGGAGTACCGTTTGCTGGCCGCTGGTCCGAGTGTTTGAACACAGATGCCAGTCAATATGGCGGCGGAGGGCGTGGCAATCTGGGATTTGCTGACACCCATCAGGTCGCATCACAAGGGCGCGCCAACTCTGTGGAGTTGACACTGCCGCCACTTTCAACACTATTTTTCAAGCTTAACCAAAGTTAAGCCATTTTCAGGGAGGATTTAGAATGGACAATGAGTCACAACGCCTTGCACAGCAATCTTTGGCTTTTGTTTTGGCCGGTGGCCGCGGCAGCCGACTGATGGAACTGACCGACAGGCGTGCCAAACCTGCGATGTATTTTGGTGGCAAGAGCCGCATCATCGACTTTGCCCTGTCAAACGCTGTGAACTCTGGCATCCGGCGCATCAGCGTTGCCACACAGTACAAGGCGCACAGTTTGATCCGGCATTTGCAACGTGGTTGGAGTTTTCACCGCGCAGAACGTAACGAGTCGCTGGATATTTTGCCGGCATCACAGCAGTTGGACGAGGAAAACTGGTACAAAGGCACGGCCGATGCTGTGACCCAGAATATCGACGTGATCAAGGATTACGGCGCAAAATACATCCTGATCCTTGCTGGCGATCATATCTATAAACAAGATTACTCGCTCTTGATCAAACATCATGTTGACAGCGGTGCAGATGTCACCGTCGGCTGTATCGAGGTGCCCCGCGAAGAGGCCAAGGCCTTTGGTGTAATGCACGTTGATGACAGCGACCGTATTCTGGAATTTGTCGAAAAACCTTCGAACCCGCCGGCAATGCCGGGCCATCCGGACTTGGCACTTGCCAGCATGGGCATTTACGTATTCGAGGCCGAATTCCTGTATAAACTGCTGCGCGAAGACGCCAAGAAACCGGACACCACCAATGATTTTGGTCACGATATTATCCCCGATCTGGTGAAAAACGGCAAAGCCATCGCACATCCGTTCAGCCGGTCCTGTGTTCGGACCAGCAACGAAGAGAAACCTTATTGGCGCGACGTCGGAACTATTGATGCGTTTTGGCAGGCCAATATTGACCTGACAAAATTCACACCGGAACTGGATATCTATGATAATTCATGGCCGATCTGGACCTATTCGGAACTGACGCCACCGGCCAAGTTTATTCACAACGAAGAGGGCCGTCGCGGATCGGCTGTGTCGTCGATGGTCTCGGGCGGCTGTATTATCTCGGGCTCGACGTTAGAGAGTTGCCTGATGTTTACCGGCGTGCGCACGCATTCCTATTCCACGCTGAAAGGTGTGGTCGCCTTGCCCTACGCGGTGATCGGGCGCGGTGCACGCTTGACCAATGTGGTGATCGACCGGAGTGTTGAAATCCCCGAGGGCCTGGTTGTCGGTGAAGATCCCGTGGCTGACCAAGCACGTTTTCGGCGGTCCGAGGGCGGCGTCTGCTTGATCACGCAGGCGATGATAGATGATCTGGAATAGCCGATGAACGTTCTCTATGTCGCGTCAGAATGTGCACCTTTTGTAAAAACTGGTGGTCTGGCTGATGTAATCGGCGCTGTGCCCAAAGCCTTGAGTGCTTTGGGCGTTAGCGTCCGGATCATTATGCCTGCCTATCCTGCCATGGCGGCATTTCTCGATACCGGCATCGAGGTAAAAAAGATTGCCAACATACATGGAGGACGGGCCCGTCTGGTCGCCGTCAAGGCACAGGGTCTGGACCTGTTGCTGTTGGATGCACCACACCTGTTTGACCGGCCCGGAAATATTTATCTGGGTCCCGATGGGCAGGATTGGTCGGATAATCACCTGCGGTTCGGCGCGCTGTCTCGTGTTGCGGCAGATGTTGCACTGGACGGCATCCAAGGTTGGGCGCCCGATCTTGTGCATCTGCATGACTGGCAAGCCGGTCTGGTCGCGGCTTATCTGGAACAAGCGGTCAAGCCGGCTCCACCGTGTATCCTGACCATACACAATGTCGCGTTCCAAGGTCTGTTTGATATGTCTGTGGCCCGCGAACTGGGCTTGTCTGCGGACCTGTTAACACTCGACGGTCTGGAATATTACGGCAAAATCAGTTTCCTGAAGGCCGGAATTGCCTATTGCCGGAAAATCACAACCGTTAGCCCGACCTATGCGCGCGAGTTGTTGGAGCCTGAATTCGGCATGGGGCTAGAGGGCCTGTTGCACGCCCGCAGCGATGATCTGTCGGGCATTTTAAACGGCATTGATACCGATGTCTGGAACCCTCAAACCGATCCGGATCTGGTCCAGACCTACTCGGTTAAAACACTTGGAAACAAAGCCAGAAACAAGACGGAAATCGAGAAACGCTTTGCCCTGACACCACGGCCCGATGCACCACTTTTTTGCGTTGTCAGCCGTTTGACCACGCAAAAAGGTCTGGATCTGTTGATTGGCGCACTGCCCGGATTGGTCGGGCGGGGTGCGCGTCTTGCGGTTTTGGGTTCAGGTGACAAGTCGATCGAGGGCGCCTTTGTTGGTGCCTCGCACCAGTACCCCGGATTGGTCGGCACAATCATCGGCTATGACGAGGCATTGTCGCATTTGTTGCAGGCCGGCAGCGATGTAATTTTGGTGCCATCGCGGTTTGAACCTTGCGGGCTGACCCAGCTTTATGGTTTGCGGTATGGCACGGTGCCGTTGGTGGCGAACACCGGCGGATTGGCCGATACGGTCATCGATGCAAACGAGGCAGCACTACAAGCCGGATGTGCGACGGGCATACAGTTCTCGCCGGCCACGGTGTCGGCATTGGATACGGCTATTGACCGGACTTGCCAGTTGTACAGCCAGCGCCCGGTTTGGACTAAAATGATCAAGAATGCGATGAAACATCCGGTTGGATGGGATCGATCAGCTCAGACTTATCTGGATCTTTACACTCAGGTACAGGCCGAAATCACACAATGAGTTTTCAAAACAAAATCAGCTTTGAAATGAAATGTGGCAGCCCGAAAACATTAGGTGCCCGCGTCGATGACGACGGGGTGAATTTTGCTGTTTTCTCTGGAAATGCAACACGCATTGATCTGTGCATATTTTCCGAAGACGGCAAGTCAGAACTGTCGCGCCAACCATTGCCAGAACGAAGCGGTTCGGTTTGGCATGGCTATGTTCCACGATTGAAACAGGGAACGTTGTACGGGTATCGGGCGCATGGCAGCTATGCGCCCGAGCAGGGGCACAGGTTCAATTCGAACAAGTTGTTGCTTGATCCCTACACGCGCGAAATGAAGGGGCGTTGGAAAAACAGCCCAACGACGTTGGGATATAAACAGCACTCGTCGCGCGGAGATTTATCTTTTGACGCCCGAGACAGTGCGCGATTTGTTCCTAAATCCGTTGTCTCTGATCCAGTGCTGTTCGATCCTGCACTGGGGATAAGTGACCGCGAAAGGCTGGATCACGATTGGTCGCGCACCTTGATATACGAAGCCCACGCCAAGGGGCTGACTATGGAACATCCCGACATCCAGAAGCGGATCAAGGGAACTTATGACGCGCTGGCCTCTGATGCGGTATTGGAACATTTGCTTAAACTTGGCATCACCGCAATTGAATTGTTGCCGGTCCATTCTTTTCTGGATGATGGATTTCTGCTGGAGCGCAGTTTGCGCAACTACTGGGGTTACAACACAATTGGCTTTTTCGCGCCGGAACCCCGGTATTTCGGTCCCGCAGGTTTGCACGGTTTCCGCTCGATGGTGCAAAAGTTCCACGCAGCCGGGATCGAGGTTTTGCTGGATGTGGTTTATAATCATACCGCCGAGGGCGACCAACGCGGGCCGACGCTGTGTTACCGCGGGCTGGACAATGCGTCCTACTATCGGTTGATCGCAGGTCAGCCACGTTATTATGTGAACGACACCGGAACCGGCAATACCGTGAACCTGTCCAACCCCTATGTCTTGCGCATGGTCATGGATAGTTTGCGGTTCTGGGTGCAAAACATGGGCATCGACGGGTTCCGGTTTGATCTGGCCACGACGTTGGGCCGCGAGGCGCATGGTTTTGACCCTCAGGGTGGGTTTTTTGATGCGCTGCGCCAAGATCCGGTGCTGTCCAAGGTCAAGTTGATCGCAGAACCGTGGGATATCGGTCCCGGCGGTTATCAGGTTGGTGAATTTCCACCAGAGTTCGCAGAGTGGAATGACGGTTATCGCGACACGGTGCGTCGCTACTGGCGCTGTGACGCCCATAGCGCACAGGAATTGGCGGCGCGTTTGCTCGGCTCTGCCGGTCAGTTTGACAAGGCCGGACGGCGGGCTTGGTCGTCGGTCAATCTGGTGACATCGCATGACGGTTTCACGCTGGCCGATGTGACGCGGTACAACCAGCGCCACAATCAGGAAAACGGCGAAGGCAACCGCGACGGCCACCATTCTAATTTTAGCGACAATTGCGGTGTCGAGGGCGAGACCGAAGACAAATCCGTTCGGGCCACACGTCGACGTCGGCAAAAAAATCTCTTGGCGACGATGTTTTTGTCCCAAGGCACGCCGATGTTGCTGGCCGGTGACGAGTTGTCGAATTCGCAGCAGGGCAACAACAATGCCTACTGTCAGGACAATCCGATTGGATGGGTGAACTGGGGCTTGCAAGATACTGAAATAACAGAATTTATTGCGATATTATCAAAGTTCAGGCGCGATCACAAATCGGTTCGTCAAACCCATTTTTTGCATGGAGCCTTGCGTGTCCGTGACCAACATCCTGATGTGGAATGGACAGATTTTTCCGGCTCGCCAATGCAATGGCGCGATCCTGGTCTTTCGTCGTTGTGCCTGACCTTGCGCTGTTCGGCCGAGGCCCCTGAATTTTTGCCTGACAGTGACGTTGTGTTCATTGTGTTCAATCGCGACGACACGGCCACCGAAGTTACCATGCCGCTGGCGCCGGATGGTCAACACTGGACCCGGCAAATTGATACGTCGATCGAGGGAAACGCGGTTTATTGCGAAGTGAGAAATGATGTCATGCTGGTGAACGGTCAATCCGTTGTGGCACTGGTTCTGACGTCAAATTCGGTGGCAGAATGACCAGCGATCAGGCCCTGCGCGAATTGGCGGACGGGTTTGGCATTCTGCCCAGCTATCACGATATGTCAGGTCACGAGCACCAGACCGACAGGGACACCCAGATTGCGCTGTTGCGCGCCAACGGGCTGATGCTGGACACTGATGCCATGATATTCGAGGCCCTGTCGCACCGTCGCAATAGTGACATCAGGCAACAGTTTCCAAGCGAAATCATTATTCAAAGCGGCGTGCCTTGGCGGCTTGATCCGGGCGTCGGCATATCTTGGGCGGTTACACTGGACGGCGACACATCTATTTGTTGCAAGGGCAACTGCGACGGTGGCCTGAACTTGCCGGCGTTGCCGTCTGGTTTGCACGATTTGGTCATCCATACCGGAAAAACCGATCATTCCATATTGCTGATCGCGGCACCGGCCCGGCTGCCGTCGTTGCATGATATCACCGGAGCGGATCGAATTTGGGGCATAAACACGGCCCTTTATGGTTTGCGGTCGGCCGGTAATCTGGGACTTGGAACGTTCGGTGATCTTGGTGCTGCCGCCAAGGAGTTTGCAAAAGTCGGGGCAGGGTTTCTGGGTATAAATCCTGTTCACGCGCTTGGCTGGGCCGATCGGGCAACCATCAGCCCGTATTCGCCATCGCACCGGGGGTTTCTGAATACACAGCATGTCGGACCCGGCGCGGGCGTGCCAGACGTGATACTGACAGACGACGAACGCGCGTTGGCGGCACGGCTGCGCGACGGCGATCTTTTGGATTACAGCGCAATTCATGCCTTGACCGACGCCGTTCTGGAACGCGCCTATCAGGCTTTTTGCGACGCAGGTGCCGCGATAGCGGTGTTTGACAGGTTTTGTCGGGATCAGGGCCAAGCTCTGAAGCTGTTTGCAACATACGAGGCCATCAGCGAAGAATTCGGACCAGACTGGCGGACTTGGCCCGCTGATCTGCGTCATCCTGCCAGCGCATCGGTCAAAACCGCAGCCCGGCGACTGGCTGACAGAATTCGGTTTCACAGCTGGTTGCAATGGGCGGCGCATGAACAGCTGACCAACGCCCAAGGCGCGGCCAAGTCGGCGGGAATGTCGCTGGGCCTGTATCTGGATCTTGCGGTTGGTCCGCGACGGGGCGGGGCGGAAACCTGGTGCTCGCAAGATGTTGTTGCAAACGGCGTTTCTATAGGTGCACCACCCGACCATCTGTCGCCTGCCGGACAGAACTGGGACCTTGCGGGCTTTGCTCCTGAAAAATCACGTCGCAGCAAATTCACGCATTTTCAGCGCACTCTGTCCGGCACAATGCGCCATGCCGGTGTCATGCGCATTGATCATATTCTGGGCATAAACCGGAGCTTTTGGATACCCGATGACGGATCACGCGGCGCCTATATCAAACAACCCATCGCGGCCCTGTTGGCTATCATAGCAATCGAAGCAGAACGCCACGGCACGGTCGTCATCGGCGAAGATCTGGGTTTGGTTCCCGACGGGTTCCGTGAAACACTGGCCGCGCGCGGGCTCTATAGTTATTCTGTTTTGCAATATGAAAAGGACCATGCCGGACAATACCGCAGTACAGAGCACCTGCGCGCACAAAGTTTGGCATGTTTCAGTACGCATGACACGCCGACACTGCGCGGGTTCTGGACCGGTCGCGATATCGACTGGTGGCAAAAACTGGACTGGATCGACGGCGATCAAGCAGGCCGGTTGAAAGGCCAGCGCGGCTGTGAACGCGGGTCATTGCTGGCGTTATCAAATGACGCTGTTGAAGTTGATGATCCGCGTGCCGTGAGCAGTCACATTCACCGGCAATTGGCGCATTCGCCCGCGGCGATGGTATCGGTTCAACTTGACGATGTGCTGGAAGTAGAAGAGGCCCAGAACCTGCCCGGCACTATCGACGAGCATCCGAATTGGCGGCGGCGTTGTCCGGTCGCGACGCAGGATTTTGGATCAGATACGCGCCTTGCCGCAATTGGTCAAGAGATGGAGCAGGGCGGTCGAAGCCACAATAGCCACATAGCACAAGAGGAACTAGCCACATGAAAACCGAAGTCGTTTCCTGCCAGCCCATCGCGGGGCAAAAGCCCGGTACATCCGGTTTGCGCAAAAAGACCCGTGTCTTTATGCAGCCGGGATATCTGGAAAACTTCGTCCAGTCGATATTTAACGCGATTGACGGGGCGGATGGCAAAACATTTGTCGTCGGTGGCGATGGCCGTTTTTTCAACCGCGAGGCAATCCAGACAATTCTGAAGATGGCAGCCGCCAACGGTGCGGCCAAGGTGATTGTAGGGCAGGGCGGTTTACTGTCGACACCTGCGGCATCGCATCTGATCCGCCTGCACAATACCGACGGCGGGCTGATTCTGTCTGCCAGCCACAACCCCGGCGGCATCGACCAAGATTTCGGGGTGAAATTCAACACGCCGAACGGTGGACCCGCACCCGAAGGCGTAACGGCCAAAATGTTTGAACACACCGAGAGCCTGCAATCCTATACGATTGCGCATGTCGATGATGTCGACCTGAATACAATAGGCACGCGCACACTGGGTGCGATGGAAATTTCAGTTGTTGATCCGGTTAGCGATTATCAGGCGTTGATGAAAACCCTGTTTGATTTCGATAAAATCCGCGATCTGTTCAGCGGTGGTTTTACCATGCGCTTTGATGCGATGCATGCTGTTACCGGACCCTATGCCACTGCAATTCTGGAGACAGACCTTGGGGCCGCTACTGGCACTGTGATGAACGGCACGCCAAAACCGGATTTTGGTGGCGGTCATCCGGATCCAAATCCGGTCTGGGCGCATGAGCTGATGGCTATCATAATGGGTGCCGATGCGCCGGATTTTGGTGCGGCGTCGGACGGTGATGGCGACCGCAACATGATTGTCGGGCGCGGTGTTTATGTCACGCCTTCGGACAGCTTGGCGGTTTTGGCCGCCAATGCACATTTGGCTCCGGGCTATAAATCCGGGCTGGCCGGTGTTGCCAGGTCCATGCCCACCAGCGCCGCCTGCGATCGCGTGGCACAGAAGTTGGGCATCGGGTGCTACGAGACGCCGACAGGCTGGAAGTTCTTTGGCAATTTGCTGGACGCTGGCAAAGCCACGCTGTGCGGTGAAGAGAGCGCCGGGACAGGGTCAAGCCATGTGCGCGAGAAAGACGGGCTGTGGGCTGTGCTGCTGTGGCTGAATATTCTGGCCGAACACCAACAGTCTGTGTCTGATATACTGTCTGATCATTGGGCTGAATTCGGGCGTAATTACTATTCCCGCCATGATTACGAGGCGGTTTCGCTGGATGCAGCCAACGCATTGATGACCGACCTGCGGGACGGCTTGGCGACATTGGCGGGCCAAAAGTTTGCCGATCTGACGGTGTCCTCGGCGGACGAGTTTTCCTACCTCGATCCTGTAGACGGGTCGGTCAGCAACAATCAGGGGATGCGGATCAACTTTGATGGCGGCGGCAGGGTCGTGTTGCGGCTGTCAGGTACTGGCACCGAGGGCGCGACGCTGCGGATATATCTGGAGCAGTATACCGGACCAGACGGTGATCTGCATGTAGATACCCAAGAGGCGCTGAGACCACTAGCAAATGCGATTTTCGTTTTGGCGCGTTTGGAAGACAGGTTTGACCGGAATAGACCAGACGTGATGACCTAATGCCGCTAAGGGCTTGTCTGGTCGAAAAATTTACCATTTGATAAAATATTCTTCCTGTGGCACGATCTTGAACAGGATCAAACCCACGGGGAGAAGCAGATGGCAAATTCAAGCGCCACAAGCGGTATTGTGGCAGCACGACTGGGCAGTGACCAGGTCTTTGATAATTTTTCCGACCTTCATCCACCGGTGGATGATCACGAAGCTCTTGTCGCTTCTGATCGCTGTTACTTCTGCCATGACGCACCGTGCATAACGGCCTGTCCAACCGGGATCGATATCCCGCTGTTCATCCGGCAAATTTCAACCGGCACACCCGAGGCCGCCGCCAAGACCATTCTGTCGCAAAATATCATGGGCGGAATGTGCGCACGTGTTTGCCCGACTGAAACGCTGTGCGAACAGGATTGCGTGCGCGAACTTGCCGAAGGCAAGCCGGTTGAGATCGGCCGTTTGCAACGATATGCGACCGACATCTTGATGGACAAGGGCGGACATCCGTTCACACGCGCAGCGAAAACCGGACGGTCAATTGCGGTTGTAGGAGCCGGACCAGCGGGTCTGTCTTGTGCGCATCGCTTGGCCATGTTGGGCCACGAGGTTGCGCTGTTCGAGGCGCGCACCAAACCCGGTGGGTTGAACGAGTTCGGGATCGCATCGTATAAATCTGTTGACGATTTTGCCGCCCGCGAAGTTGATTGGCTTTTGGGCATTGGTGGTATCGCGCTGCACACTGATCGCAAGTTAGGCCGCGATTTTACCATCCGCGAGCTGGCAGAAGACCATGATGCTGTGTTTATAGGTATGGGTCTGGGCGGGGTGAACGATTTGAATGTCGACGGCAACGACAAGGACAACGTAGAGGATGCCGTATCCTTTATTGCCGTTCTACGCCAAGCCGACGACATGTCCAAAGTGGCCATTGGCCGGCGTATAATTGTGATCGGTGGCGGCATGACAGCGGTGGATGCTGCTGTGCAGTCCAAGTTGTTGGGAGCAGAAGAGGTGACCATAGTCTACCGTCGCAGCAAAGAAGCCATGAGCGCATCGGGCTATGAACAGGATTTGGCGGCGTCCGAGGGCGTGCGCATTATTTATAATGCCCAACCTGTTAAGGTGACCGGAAATGGTGCGGCAACCGGTGTGACCTTTGCCTATACCCAGAGTAAGGACGGCAAGTTGAGCCAAACTGGCGAGACGTTCGAGTTGCGCGCCGATCAGGTTTTTCGCGCCATCGGCCAAACACTGACCGGCGCGTCCGACCGGTTGAAAATTAAACACGGCAAGATCAAGGTCAACGACGCAGGTCGTAGCTCGATCCCGGGTGTCTGGGCAGGTGGTGACTGTGCCGCTGGCGGCGATGACCTGACCGTAACCGCAGTTGCCGAAGGTCGCGACGCGGCCATAGACATTCACGCCAGCCTGATGGGCTAGGCGAAACAAGATGACAATAGGAGCTGTATAATGGCCGACCTGACAAACAATTTCATTGGAATTAAATCACCCAACCCGTTCTGGTTGGCGTCTGCACCGCCGACCGACAAGGAATATAATGTTCGCCGCGCCTTCGAGGCCGGTTGGGGTGGGGTGGTCTGGAAAACTCTGGGCGAGGCCGGCCCGCCGATTGTGAACGTCAATGGCCCAAGATACGGCGCGATATGGGGCGCGGATCGGCGGCTGTTGGGGCTCAACAATATCGAGCTGATTACCGACCGACCGCTCGAGGTCAATCTGCGCGAAATCAAGGCCGTCAAGCGCGACTATCCCGACCGCGCAGTAATCGTGTCGCTGATGGTGCCCTGCGAAGAGGCGGCGTGGACAGCGATCATGCCTCTGGTTGAGGAAACCGGTGCCGACGGGGTCGAGTTGAATTTCGGCTGTCCGCACGGGATGAGCGAACGTGGCATGGGCGCCGCGGTCGGGCAGGTGCCCGAATATATCGAAATGGTGACGCGTTGGGTCAAACAAAATTCCCGGATGCCGTGCATTGTCAAGCTGACACCAAACATCACGGATATTCGCAATCCAGCCAAAGCAGCCATGCGTGGCGGGGCTGATGCCGTTAGCCTGATCAACACAATTAATTCTATAACGTCGGTAAATCTGGACCTTTTTGCACCAGAGCCGACAATAGACGGCAAGGGTGCGCACGGCGGTTATTGTGGGCCTGCGGTCAAACCGATAGCCCTGAATATGGTCGCCGAGATTGCGCGTGATGCAGAAACCGCCAACTTGCCGATTTCCGGTATTGGCGGGATTACAACTTGGCGCGATGCCGCCGAATTTATGACGATGGGTGCTGGTAACGTTCAGGTATGTACCGCGGCGATGACCTATGGTTTCAAGATTGTCGAAGAAATGATCAGCGGGTTGAGCCAGTGGATGAACGAAAAGGAATTTACCTCGATTGACCAGTTTGTCGGTCGCGCCGTGCCCAATGCGTCGGATTGGCAGAACCTGAACTTGAACTATGTCGCCAAGGCAGAGATTGATCAGGACCTGTGTATAAGTTGCGGCCGCTGTTTTGCCGCCTGTGAAGATACATCACACCAGGCCATTTTGATGAGCGAGGACCGTGTTTTCAGCGTTGATGACGACGAATGTGTCGCCTGCAACCTGTGTGTGAATGTCTGTCCGGTTGAAAACTGTATCACGATGGTTCCGATGCAGGCTGGCAAGACCGACCCGCGCACGGGCAAAGTCGTAAGTGATACTTTTGCTGACTGGACAACGCATCCCAACAATCCTTCCGCGACCGCAGCCGAGTAACGGTGGCCGGATAATCGCGACCGGTGAAAGACTGAAAAAGGGCGCCAAATGCCGCGCAATCAGGGCGTGAGGAGTGCGGTAAACATGCGATCCAAATGTGCACTTGCTTGTTCAAACCGCCCGTCTGCCTTGTCGCCCAGAACAGCGCAAACCTGAACGTCGAAATCGGCATAATGCTGGGTCGTCGACCAGATAGAAAAAATCAGGTGATACGGGTCAACATTTGCAATTTTCCCCTGATCAATCCACGACTGAATGATGGCGGCTTTGAGGTCTGTCAGGCGGCGTAGCGGCCCGGCCAGTTCGCTATAAAAATGTGGCGCGCCTTGGATAATTTCATTGGCGAACAGACGGCTTTCACGTGGATAATCCCGCGCCATTTCCAATTTTCTTTGCACATAGGACCGGATTTCATCCACCGGATCACCGTCAGGCTGAAGGTGATGCAGCGGTTTCAGCCAGGTTTCCAACAAGCGCGCAAGAAGTTGTGCGTGAATAATTTCCTTGCTGTCGAAATAGTAAAGGATATTCGGTTTTGACAGGCCCGCACGCTTGGCTATCATATCAATTGTTGATCCGCGAAACCCGTGGATCGAAAAAATATCAAGCGCCGCGTTCAGTATTTGCTCGGTCTTTTCAATCTGTATACGGGTTACTTTTTTCGTTGCTCCGGATCGCGCCAATTGAATGCCCTTTATTACCTGTGACAGGCGTCTGCACCCGACTTTTGATCATTTGATCAAATCTAGCAAACTTGAACCAGTCTGCAAAGCCTGTCCGGCCGTAAACTTGGTTTCAAGCGGGCAGGGCGCCTAATTTTTTAACAATGTTCGAAATTGCCGCCCCTGCGCGGATATTCTCGAATAATTCCTTGACCCGTTCGGGGTGGCATGCTCATAATCTTTACCAACTGGTCAGGAATTTTAACACCGAACGAGGAGCACAGCAATGCCTGCACTTAACAGCAACCTTCGGATAAACGGTGATCGGCTGTGGGACAGTCTGATGGAGATGGCAAAAATCGGGCCGGGCATTGCAGGTGGCAACAACCGACAGACGGTTACAGACGAAGACGGCGAAGGGCGGGCACTCTTTCAACACTGGTGTGAAGCGGCTGGCTGCACCATGGGCCTCGATCAAATGGGCAATATGTTTGCGCGCCGCCAAGGTTCCGATCCCGAGGCCCTGCCGGTCTATGTCGGATCACATCTCGATACCCAACCGACAGGCGGCAAATATGATGGCGTGCTGGGCGTTTTGGGCGGCCTTGAAATCCTGAGAACTCTAAATGACCTAAACATCAAGACCAAACACCCGATTGTTGTGACCAACTGGACCAACGAAGAGGGCACGCGTTTCGCACCCGCCATGCTAGCGTCCGGTGTTTTTGCCGGCATGCACACCCAGGATTGGGCCTATGATCGGACGGATGCCGAGGGTAAGACATTTGGCACCGAGTTGGACCGGATTGGTTGGCGCGGTGACGAACAGGTCGGTGCCCGCAAAATGCACGCGTTCTTTGAGCTGCATATTGAACAAGGCCCGATACTGGAAGCCGAGGGTAAAGACATCGGCGTTGTCACCCACGGTCAGGGCCTGTCGTGGACCCAGATCACCATTTTGGGCAAAGAAAGCCACACTGGATCCACCCCGATGCCCCTGCGCAAAAACGCCGGGCTGGGCATGGCGCGGGTTTTGGAACTGGTCGATCAGATTGCCCTGTCCCATGCGCCTGATGCTGTTGGTGCGGCGGGCCATATCGACGTTTTTCCAAATTCGCGCAATGTAATCCCGGGCAAAGTTGTGTTTACCGTCGATCTACGGTCGCCGACACTGGCGGTGATCGAGGATATGGAGGCGCGACTGGCCGCAGGGGCCACGAAAATCTGTGATAATATGGGGCTGGGGATCGAGATCGAAAAAGTCGGAGGTTTTGATCCGGTAACTTTTGACGAAGGCTGTGTAAGTGCGGTGCGCAATGCGGCCAAACGGATGGGATACAGTCACCGAGATTTGATTTCCGGGGCAGGGCATGACGCCTGCTGGATTAACCGTGTCGCCCCGACCGCCATGGTTATGTGTCCCTGCGTCGACGGGTTGAGCCATAACGAGGCCGAGGATATATCAAAGGAGTGGGCAACTGCTGGCGCGGATGTATTGATGCAGGCGGTAGTTGAAACGGCGGAGATAGTTGGGTGATTGAAACAAAGAATGAAACTTGATGATCCTGTTTGTTTCACCGCACCAACAATTCTGAACGCTCGTCATCACACTCGCGATGGTCCGATGGACCCAATTTAGGGAGAAAAAGCATGACCAAAGTTATCAAAAACGGCACCGTTTGTACCGCTGACCGTACGTGGAAAGCCGATGTCCTGATCGAGGACGAAAAGATCAAGCAGATCGGCGAGAACCTGACCGGCGACAGCTATATCGACGCCGAGGGCGCTTATGTTATTCCAGGCGGCATCGACCCGCACACCCATCTGGAAATGCCGTTTATGGGTACCACCGCCGCCGAAACTTTTGAGTCAGGCACTTGGGCGGCTGCGGCCGGTGGCACCACGATGCTGATCGACTTTTGTCTGCCGGGCGCTGACGGGTCGATCAAGAACGCGATCAACGAATGGCACCGCAAGTCTGCACCGCAAATTTGTTCGGACATCGGCTATCACATGGCGATCACCGGCTGGAACGAAAACATCCACGCCGAGATGAAAGACGCCGTCGATATGGGCGTGAACTCGTTCAAGCACTTTATGGCCTATAAGGGCGCGTTGATGATCGAAGACGACGAAATGTTCTCGTCTTTTCAACGCTGTAAAGAACTGGGCGCTCTGCCGATGGTCCACGCGGAAAACGGCGATATCGTCGATATTCTGCAAAAGAAATACATGGCCGAGGGTATCACCGGCCCAGAAGGCCACGCCTATTCCCGCCCGCCAGAGCTGGAAGGCGAAGCCGCCAACCGCGCCATTACCATCGCCGATGCGGCGGGGGTTCCGCTCTATATCGTGCATGTGTCCTGCGAACAGGCGCACGAGGCGATCCGGCGCGCACGGCAAAAGGGCATGCGGATTTATGGCGAGCCGCTGATCCAGTTCCTGACACTGGACGAGAGCGAATATTTCAAAGGTGATTGGAACCATTCGGCCCGCCGTGTCATGTCGCCACCCTTCCGGAACAAGGAACATCAGGCCAGCTTGTGGGCCGGTTTGCAGTCGGGGTCCTTGCAAGTGGTTGCGACCGACCACGCCGCCTTTACCACCGAGCAAAAACGCATGGGCCGCGATAATTTCTGCCTGATCCCGAACGGGTCCAACGGGTTGGAAGAACGCTTGGCGGTGCTGTGGACCGAAGGCGTCGAAACCGGACGCCTGACCCCGAACGAATTCGTCGCGGCTACATCAACTAACGTTGCCAAGATATTGAATATATATCCTAAAAAAGGCGCAATAATAGAGGGCGCGGATGCTGATATCGTGGTTTGGGATCCTAAAATAAGTAAAACAATTAGCGCCTCCAACCATCATTCGGTGCTGGATTACAATGTGTTCGAGGGCTTTGATGTCAAAGCACAAG